>SIBF01000105.1 GCA_009695275.1 Pedosphaera sp.
CCACAACCGCTTTTTTGAAACCTCCGAAAGTCATGACAAGGCGCTGGTCAAAACTTTTGAAGCAGTGCGCAAGGAACCACGCCACATTGACAACCTCATCGCGCCTTTTCGTTGAGCACATGTCGAATTACTAATGCGCATCTATATAGGACCACCGCAACGAGAACGGCCATCACATTCCAGAATGATGCCAGCCAGGATGACGGTCGGGCGAGTCTCTTTGATCTCCGAGCCGGTGGTCGGATCGAAATTGACCAACCAAATCGAGGACGCGATCCCGTTGCTTCGCTCCTATGGGGGCTCGGATTCTTGATGACGTCTCCCTTGGAAGGGAGTTGGAGCGCGGAATCTATTCCCCATTGGCATGTGGCTGTCTATCATGGGCGGAATAAATTCCGCGATCCCAAAAATCTTCACTTCAGCTCGATTACAGATTCGCACCAGATTCAGGAGGCCGCGCGCCGGACATGGCGTGCATCAGTGCAGCCTTCGTGAGTTCGCCACGCTTGAATTCGTGAAGCATTTAGCTCGCCTGGTCGAGCGCGGCGACTCCTCCAAATCGTTTTGAGACGCGGTCGAGCTGGATGAATGGAGTGTCCGTCATCGTTCGTTCAATCTCCGCACGTTTCAGTTTTTGGATTTCGGCAGCGGTTTGGCAGCAGCGTTCAAATCGGCAAACTGCTTGGCCACATAACTGGCGTACCACTGGGTTTGCTTCCTGGCATCGGTTTCGCGTCCATAGATCAGTTCAACATTGTCCCGCGTGACAACCTCGGTGCCGACATCGATCCAGCCTTGTGGCAGCGGTTGTTTGTCGCGCAAATGCCGGGCGAGGGCGACGACAGGCAGGTAACCTTGCAAGTACGGATGCTGGCCAACGGCGACCTGTATAGTGCCGGCTTTGACGGCGTCGAGTGTCTCACGGCCCAAGTCGTACCCGGCAACGAGCCAGTGGCCTTTCGTGCGCTCTTTCAGTTTGGCCAGGTTCGGCAAGTCCATCGAGCACAGTCCGACGATGGCCGCCATCTCGGGGTTGGCGCCGGCCAGGTTTTCCCACGCAGCGTAATTGGCCGTATTCTCGGTGTTCACGTCGAAAGGTTGGGTGATCTGAAACTTCGTGCCTGACATGCCTTTCTTGAAACCCTCGTATCGTTCAACGAGCACGCCCACGCCAGGTGCGCACATGCCGACGACGATCCGGCCTTCGTGCTTGCTCTGAGCGGTGAGAAACTTGCGCAGTTCGGTGGCCAGGATCACTCCGCTCGCATACTCGTCCTGTCCAAACCAGGTGGTGGCTGTTGAACCGGGGCTGGTGATATTTGCGGTGAGGACCGGAATGCCGGCCTGGGTTGCCTGGCGAATCGGTGTGACCCAGACCTCTCCCGGCATCGGCACGACGACAAGCCCATCGACTGGCTTTTGAGCCATTCCCTCGAACATGGCGATAGCATCGGCCGTCGCAAAACCGGCCGGCCCGGCAACATTGACGGTCACGCTTTCGGCCCGCGCGGCGTCTTCCGCACCTTGTTTGATGATCTGCGTAAATTCATTCAAGCCATGCAGGACGTAACCAATCTTCCTTTGACCAGTGGGTTTGGCTGTGTCGTTGCCGGACGGTTTTTGTTCGCAACCGACGGCCAGCGACAGAGCCAGTAAGAGAGGGAGCAAGGCCGGACGACCCCGCGTTTCTGCGTTTGTGAGGTTCATTTTCTTTTATTGTTTCTTCACGAAGCCGCCGATGGCGACAGCGGCGATGATAACGGCTCCGGTGACGACAGTACCCCAGTAGGCGGAGAATTCGAGCAATACCAGGCCATTGCGAATTACCGCGATCAACAGCGCGCCCAGGATGCCGCCCGCGACTGTACCGCTGCCGCCGGCAAGGGCTGTTCCTCCGATGATCGCGGAGGCGATGACATAAAGCTCGTATCCCTGTCCCGTTGTCGGACTGCCCGACTGGAGGAACGCCAGTTCCATGATGCCGGCTATGCCCGACACGAGTCCCATGATCGTCATGGCGGCGATACGATAGCGCGCCAGCGGAATGCCTGAAAAGCGCGCAGCCTGGGCGTTGCTTCCGATTGCCTGCGCCCGCCAGCCGAACACCGTGTGCTGTAGCAGAAGATGCCCCGTCAGCGCGACGGCAAGCATCACCCACACACTTGTTGGGACTCCGAGCACCGTGCTGCTGCCAATCTCGAAGAGCGGGTTTGCTTTTGGAAAATTTCCGACGGGCGTGGCTTTCGACAACACCAGAGCGAAGCCGCGGAACACGCTCATGGTACCCAGGGTCACGATGATTGTTGGAATCCGCAACAGCACGCCGAGCCACCCATTGACGAAGCCGCATCCCACGCCCGTCGCCAAACCCACGAGCACAGCAGCCGGCATCGGCAACCCTTCGCGGAGAGCGATGGCCGTGACGATATTGACCAGCGTGAGAATCGCACCGACTGACAGGTCGATCTCGCCCATCGACAACAGCAGTACCATTCCCACGGACATGATGCCGTAGCTCGAAGCCTGCCGCGCGATCTGCAACAGATTTGTGGGCCGCACGAATGGGTCGCCGGAGGTCAGCCACAACAGGCCACACACACTCAACAGGGCGACGAGGACGCCGATCTCGTCGATTGCGCGCAGTCGTTTCCAACCAGCACGGTGTTCTCCGGGCATGATGTTCACAGCTTGACCGACCGCAGGAAATCGCGAAGCAGGATGGCTTCTGAAAGGTTGTCCACTTCGTTGCAGTGCTCCCAATCAATCCAGACGTATTCGATGCCCACCCAGCCGCGATAGCCCGTGGTCTTCATCACCCGCAGGATGCGCGCATAGTCGATGGTGTTTTGTTTGAAGGAAGCCTGCAAGCGTCCGCGACAAGCGCAGCGCGCGTGAAAATGGCTGGCATGTTGGATTAACGGCTCAATCCGGGCGTCCGCGAGTCCGTTCCGGGTGAAGTGAGTGTAGTCCAGTGTCAACGTGAGGCCAGGCGTCATCGTCACCAGTTGCGCCGCCTCTTGCGGCGTGGGCACGATCGAACCGATGTGCGCCTCGACAGAAAAGGTGATCCCGTGTGAGCGCGCCTGTTCGACGCGCCAGGCCAGTTCATCCGAGCAGCGGGCGAGCGAGTCGGCCCTTGATTCATCGGGGCAGTGAATGCCGGGCAGCGTGGTGACGTGGTTGCCACCGCAGCGAGCAGAAAATTCCAACGTGCGCAGGAACAGATCACGCGCCTTTTTCCGCCTCTTCGGATTGGTGTGGTTGGCCGCCAGAGTGACAAAGTCGCTGGCTGGCTGGAGAAATACGTCCGCGAGATGCAGGCCGCGATCCTTCAGCTTTTTGGACAATGCGACGGCGGATCTTGCGATATGGCGGAAGACTTTCGAGGGCCAGAGGTGGGACCGCTCTTCGAACAAACCCAGGTCCACACCTTGAACGTCAAGCATGGCAATGAGGTCGAAGACGTGATCCTGCGGGAGGAGGGGAAAACTGAAATCAGCGCAGGCCAGTTTGAGTTTCATAACTTGGGTTTGAGTTCAAAGTTCCACGTGAGGTCATATCCCAGAGGCGTCCATTCCACCGCCGGAGCAAATGACGCTCGCAGCAATGCTCGTGGAGGTTGCAACGGTCGGTTTCACGGTGCCAGAGTCATCCTCGCGAGTGTTGGATTGTGACGATGTTTTTTGTCCGGGCTATTTCAAAGGCGCCTCAACGACTCTGCGGTGCTGGCTAAAATCCTGCAAGGCGGACCGCGGCAGCGAACGGGTCGATGAGAATGTTTGGAGCGCAGCCAAGAAGCAGAATCGCCACGGCACTGAAAACAGCCATGGCCGTTACAGAAGCTGGAACTGTCAGCTCCGACGTGCCCGTGGGAGAGTCCGCGACGTAAATCTGTTTTAGGATCTGAAGATAGTAGTAGAGCGAAACGGCGCTGGCTGCGATGGCGAGGATCACCAGCCAGAGCAAACCGAGATCGTTCGGAGCGGCTCCGACGATCGCCGTGAAGAGGTAGAATTTACCGAAGAAGCCAGCCAACGGCGGAATGCCCGCGAGCGAGAGCAGGAAGATCAACATGCAAAGGGCAAGCAGCGGCGAGCGGCTGCGCAGTCCGGCGAAGGAATCGAGACGGTCATGGCCCTGATCACATTCGACCACCATCACGACGCCAAAAGTGGCGAGCGTGGTGAGCGCGTAGGTGGAGACGTAAAAGAGCAGGGGTGTGATCGCCTGCGCCGTCTTGCCGGTGTAACCCCCGGCGATCACGCCGAGCATCATGTAACCGGCGTGTGCAATCGCGGAATAGGCAAGCAGGCGCTTTACGCTGCTCTGCGCGATGGCTGCGACATTGCCGAGAATCATCGACAACGCGGCGCACAGTGCCAGCACAGGCATCCAGCCGGGTGTAAACCGCGCCCATTCGCCGTTTCCCGCCGATGGCACCAGAGCGGTGAAGGCCAGTCTCGCGAGGATAAAGAAACTGGCGACCTTAGAGCCGGAGGCGATGAAGGCGGCACAAGGGGTGGGTGCGCCCTGGTAGGTATCGGGTGCCCAGAGATGAAACGGAGC
Source organism: Pedosphaera sp. (assembly GCA_009695275.1). Taxonomy (GTDB): domain Bacteria; phylum Verrucomicrobiota; class Verrucomicrobiia; order Limisphaerales; family F1-12-MAGs170; genus F1-120-MAGs170. Next base: position 4,567 of record SIBF01000105.1, read on the forward strand.
GATCGCCACTTTGAAGCCGAAGCCGATGGCCACCATGACGAGCGCCGCCATGATCAAGCTGTCGTGGCCGTTCGACTTTTGAAGGCTGCTCGCAATGGCGGTGAGTTGAATCTCCCCGGTCACACCGTAAATCAGGCTGAAGCCGAACAGAAGGAATGCGGCGGACACGCCGCCGAAAAGGAAGTACTTCAAGGCCGCTTCAGCCGAAGCGACGCTTCGTTTATCAAAAGCTGTCAGGACATACAGGCAGAGGCTGGTGAGTTCGAGGGCGAGGAAAACCATCAACAAATTGTCCGCGCTCACCAGGAAGAGCATCCCCAGAGTGGAGAAAAGCAGGAGCGAGAAGTATTCGCCGGCATGATTGGTGAATCGTCCGCTGATCGAGAGGATCGCGGTGGCGGCCGTGAGCAGGAGGATGATCTGCTTGGCGATGTGGATGAGCGGATTGCTCGTGAAGACACCAGTTGCAAGCGCGGACGCGGCAGCCCCAGGAGCTGGGATGAAAAACGCCAGCGCGCAGCCGATAACGGTGATCCACGCTCCGGCTGACATCCGCAATGGAAGCGGTTGCCTGCCGCCACGCATGAGATCCGCGCCAAGCACAATGAGGGCGGTCAGTGCCACGATTGCTTCGGGCGCAAGCAATCGGAGAAGCGCGAAGTAATCGCCCGTCATTGTACTCCTCCTTTCCACATCGTTTGCATGAGCGGCGTTTCGAGGCTTGGAACGATCAAATCGAGGAGGATTCTCGGGTAGAGCCCGACGAGCAGGCTGGTTCCCATCAGCAGGATCGCACCGATGCGTTCGGGAGTCGTGATCGGGGCAAGCGGATGCTCAAGCTCCACAAGAGGAGTGTCCGCTTCGGCAAAAAAGGCCTTGAGGATCACCCGCAGCGTGTAGGCAACTCCAATGATGATTCCGCAGCCTGCGAGAATTGCCAGAGCGGGAAAGGTCTGCCATGCGCCGATCAAGACCTGGAGTTCCGCAACGAACCCGCTGAAGCCCGGCAGTCCCATCGATGCGACGCTTGCAATCACAAATGTGACGGAGGCGAATGGCAGCGCTTTGCTCAAATTCATGGCCTGAAGTTCCGAGAGTTCACGCGTATGCGCACGGTCATAGACCATCCGTCCGACAACGGCGAACAAGAGGCTGGCGATGATACCGTGGGAGAACATTTGCAGCACAGCTCCGCTCAATCCGATTTGTGAGAGGGTCATCATGCCGAGGAGGACGAACCCCATGTGGCTGACGCTGGAATAGCCGATGACGAACTTGAAGTCTCGTTGCACGAGAGCCACAGTCGCGCCATAGACAATCCCGATCACGGCCAGCAGCGCGATCTCATGGCGCCAGAAGGCGAGCCCGAGGGGGAAGAGTGTCATGGCCACTCGCAAGGCTCCGTAAGCGCCGAGTTTCATCACCACGCCTGCCAGCAGCATGGAAGCGGCGGTCGGCGCGGCGACATGGCCGGTCGGTGCCCATGTGTGAAATGGCCACAAGCCCGCAAGAATCGCGAAGCCGACAAAGACCAGTGGAAACGCCCAGTTCTGGAAACTTGGAGGAAACGGGAATTTCGCCAGCTCGATCAGGTTCATCGTCTTGCCGCCCGCGACGATGAATGCTGCGATCAACCCAATGAGCACCATTCCGCTGCCGACAAACGAATAGAGAGCCAGCTTCATCGCGCCATATTCGCGGCGCGTCGAACCCCAGATGGCAATGAGGAAATACTTTGGCACGATGGCGATTTCGTAGAACACGAAGAGCAGGAACAAATCGAAGCTCAGGAACACGCCATAAACGCCGCCAATGAGCGCCAGGTAAAAAGCAAAGAACTCTTTCGCGCGATGTTCGATGTTCCAGGAGAAAAGAATGCCCGTGACCGCTGCAAGGCCGGTAAGGAGCACGAGCACGATGCTGATGCCGTCGGTCGCCAGATGATATTCGATGCCGAGCGACGGAACCCAGGGGAGCCTGGCGACGGTGATGATTTGAGCGCCAGGCTTGTGCGCGAGAAAACCGCCGATCGCGAGGACGAGTCCGCCCAGCGCTGTCGCCAGAGCGACCCACCGCGCGGAGCGCGCGTTCTCCCGCGGCAGGCACATCAGCACCACCACGCCGAGGAACGAAAGGTAAATGGTCCAGGCAAGCATCAGTGGAAAAACTTTCTCACAACCTCACGTGGCGTGGCAATGACGGGTGCAGCGAGATCGAAGCGCTGCAACTCGAAAGTCAATTGCTGGAAATCCATTCCGCGCAAGTGCTCGTCGCCGGTGAGCAAAAGCGAACATTCCAACAAGGCGGACTCGGCGAGAACGAGCGAGTCGTTTACTTCCGCATCGGGAAGCAGCCTGCGTTCGCGGAGGCGCAGGGCGATCTGCTCCGCGATGCCGTGTCCAACCGCCAACAGGGATGCCGGCTCAATTCCCCGAGTCGCAGCGAGGGCGATCGCCTTGCGCGCGAGCTGGTGTTTGGGATGCGCTTCACGCCTGGCCCAATCGCCGACCTCATGCTGGACCGTCGGCGGAAGAATCAGACGGGCGTGAGCCAGTCGCCGTTGAATGAGAGCGACCGCCTCGACGGTGTCATCCACTTCGTCGGCCAGATTGAACAGGACGTTGGTGTCAACGGCGACGAGTTGGGGCCGGCTGGGTAACGCCTCCATAGAATAACTTCAGGAATTCCTTGCCGGCCTGCTCTCGCCCCGCGTCGGAGAGGTGATTCGCCTCGGCGCGCAGTTCCGCCGCAAGCTTGTCGCCGCGGGTCTTGCCGCCCGTGGCCTTCTTCGATGGAACTGGTTTTTGCACTCTCACGCGGGCGTTATCTCATCAGGCGGTGGCAAAGTCAATTTGAGCGGCGCTCGAGAGATCGGGCAGAACGTTGCTGTCATCGACGACGAGTAACGGTGGGCTGTGCGGCATCCCCATAGGCAAGTTACGTGGCGCGCTCCGCAGCGGTTGGTTTGTTCATGCGAGGTCGGTATTTTTCCATGATCAATGTCCCGGGAGATTTGCGTTCCCGGGGAGTTTTAGCCGCTTTCGTATGATGCTTATCCCATCGGCAGGCATCCACGTCAATTGAGGCATCCGTGTCATTGGTTGAAGGGTTGAAGTCAATTACCGGGTTAGAATGTTAAATGTTGAGTGAGTTGCATCATTGTTCCGTTAAACAGACCGATCAGCAGTTGCGGATAAATTCCCAGCACAAACATCATTGCGACCGCCGGAGCTACGAGCAACTTCTCGCGCCCGGTCAGGTCCGGAAATGTTGTCCACCGGGATGCCAGTGGACCGCTCCACACTCTTTGCACAATGCCCAGGAAAAATACGGCCGTGATGAGCAGTCCGAGGGCTGACACCGCCGTGGGAATCTTCTCGATGCCAAAGGCACCTTTGAAAATCAGGAACTCGCCGACGAAGCCGTTTAATCCTGGAAGCCCGATGGATGAAAACAGAGTGATCCCCATCAGTCCGCAGAAAACCGGGGCGACCTTTCGCAAGCCTCCGAAGTTGGACAAGCTGCGAACACCCCCGCTGCGAGATTCGATCAAACCCACAAAGCAGAAGAGGGCGGCGGCGGTGATTCCGTGGTTGAACATCTGGAGGACCACGCCGTTCAGCACCGCCGTCTTGTCGAACTCTGAGGCAACTCCTGTCGCTGTAAGTTTTGCGGCGGCGAAAATTCCAAGCAGACAGTAGCCCAGATGGTTGATGGAGGAGTAGGCCACGATCCGCTTGAGATCCTGCTGGGCAAGCGCAGCGAACGCCGAGGCCACGATGGTTGCGACCGCCAGCCACATGAGGACTGGCAGCGCGGCATTCATCTCGTGCGGAAAAATTGGAAGCACGAGTCGAAGAAATCCATACACTCCCATCTTTGACATGGCACCGGTGAGCACCATCGATACGGATGTCGGCGCTTCCGCATAGGTGGCTGGCAACCATGTGTGAAAAGGCACGACTGGAACCTTGACCGCGAATCCGAGAAAAGCGCCGGCGAAGAGAATCATTGGAACGTGCTCTGGCATCACTCCAGGCCAGCGAAGCTTGCTCGTCACGCTCGTCATCAGCGTTCCGTTGCGTGACAATTCGGCGAGCTTGATGAAGTCGAAGGTTCCTGACGCCGCATAAAGGGCGAGGAACGCCAGCAGCATCGCGATGCTTCCAACCAGCGTATAAACGAAGAACTGATAAGCTGCGGATGTTCGATTTGGGCCGCCCCAGAGTTTCACCAGGAAAAACGCTGGAATCAGGCTCAACTCCCAGAAAATAAACCAGTGGAAGAAATTGAGCGCCGTGAACGAGCCAAACAGCCCAGCCTGAAGGAAGAGCTGCAACGCAAAATGAAGTTGTGGCCGATCGGTGATTTCACCGGTGGCCGCGATGGCGAATGGAACTACGATTGCCGCGAGCAACACCATGACCAGCCCCAAGCCGTCAATCCCGACAAAATACTCAATCCCCATCGATGGCAGCCAAAGATGTCGCTCGACGAACTGTAATTGCTTCGATGCGGGATCGAAGCCGGTCCACAGCGCGATTGCCACCAGCGCCGCGAATGCGCAGCTCGTCAGCGCGATGAGCTTGGCGATGTTCCTGCCTGCGCCAAAGAGCAGAATGGCAATTCCCCCTAGGATGGGGACGAGAGTGAGGATCGAGATCAACGGGAGTGAGCTCATGAGCGCCACCCCCAGAGTGCCAGGATCGTCAGCACGACAAGTCCGATGGCGATCACTTTCATGTACGCCTGGACCTGGCCGCCTTGGAAACGCGACGCAACACGTGATGATACCCGGACAGAGTCGCACGCTCCATCAAAACCGCCGTTCACCACGTTCTCGTCCAGGAACCGGTTTACCCAAGCCACACCCAGCATGATCCAGGAAACCGCCTCGACCACACCTCCCCAGACAAGTCGATCCATCCAGTGCGACGCCAGCCCTAGCAAGGCAGTCAACCGGATGACCGTTGCCTGGTAGAGTTCGTCAAAGAAAAATCGATTTTCGAGAATGCGAAACAGCTTTGGGAATGTTTGCGCCAGCGGATCCAGACCGGTGACGGTTGCTCCAGAGCGACTATAAACGATCCATCCTGTGGCGATGCCCGCGCCCGCGACAATCGCGGAGACAATCATCGTTACGAGGGTGCCTGATTCAAAGAGACGGGCGAGGTTCCAGATGGCTGCATGGCCATTGAGATACGATTCCAACCAAGGCCACGCAGGGGTGCCCACAACACTCAGAAGAACCGCACAGGCGGCGAGGATCGTCAATGGCACGGTCATCAGTCGCGGGCTTTCGTGGGCTTCAGCGCCATGAAGCTGTGTCGAGCCGTGTCCGGCTTCCTTGCTGTTACTGACGGCGTGAGTTGTTGCTGGCTCTCCAAAAAACACGAACCACATCTGGCGTGTCATGTAGAACGCGGTCAGGAATGCGCCTGCCAGACCCAGCACGAACGGAATCTTCGACGGCGACCAGGCAAGTGCGCTGTGGAGGATTTCATCCTTGCTCCAAAACCCCGAGAAGAGCAACGGCACTCCAGACAACGCCATCATCCCGATAGCATAGGTCGCAAAGGTCACGGGCATGAACTTGCGCAAGCCTCCCATGCGGCGGATGTCCTGCTCATCGTGACAGCCGTGAATCACCGAGCCGGCACCGAGGAACAACAGCGCTTTGAAGAAGGCATGTGTGAGAAGGTGAAACATCCCAACTGCCACGCCCCCTGCACCAAGACCTATGAACATGAAACCGAGTTGCGAAACGGTGGAGTAAGCGAGGATGCGCTTGATGTCTGTCTGTGCGACAGCGACCAGCGCCGCGAAAATCGCGGTGATGGCGCCTACCCACGTGACGACTTCCCTTGCAACGCTGGACGGTTCGCCGAGCAGCGGAAACACCCGCGCCATGAGGAACACGCCTGCCGCCACCATCGTTGCCGCGTGGATGAGCGCACTGACCGGCGTGGGGCCTTCCATCGCGTCCGGCAACCACACGTGTAACGGCACTTGGCCGGACTTGCCGATGGCCCCGCAGAAAAGCAGCAGTGCAATTGCCGTACTCAAGCCCATTCCCGCGAACGCAGTCTGGCCGACAAGTTTCGTCAGCGCGGATTGTTCAAGGCAGCCGTTGCCGTTGTCGTAGAAGAGCAGCGTGCCCGTTTCCGCATAGAGCCAGAGCAGACCGAGGAAGAAAAACACATCGCCGACGCGTGTGGTGATGAAGGCTTTTTTCGCCGCTGCCGCCGCGCTTGGCTTGTGATACCAGAAGCCAATGAGGAGATACGACGCTAGACCAACCAGCTCCCAGCATACGAAGAGCATCAGCAGACTGTTCGCGATGACGATCCCGAGCATCGCCGCGGCAAACAGCGACAGGAACGTGAAAAAACGGGTGAAGTTCTCGTCGTGCGCCATGTAACCGACGCTGTAAATGAAGATGAGCGTGCTGACGAAGGTGACCATCACGAGCATCGACGCGGTGAGTGGGTCGAGCACCCAACCGATCATCACCGAGCTGGAACCGAGCTGGAACCACGGGATGTTGAACACCTGCTTCGCCGCTTCGTGGCCTTCTCCGTGTCCGCCGAGCGTCTGGACAAACGCACCGCACGCGAGGAAGAACGCCAGCACCATCGAACCGATGGCCAGCGATGCCGCGAGGGTGCGATGACGTTGCTCAAGCAACGCCGTCACTCCCGCCGCCAGCAACGGCAGCGCGGGAATCAGCCAGAGATTTTGGACGATCCAGGTCATGCCAGTTTTTGGACTGCGGAGACGCAGGAAGAATTCTTTTTCACTCTGCGTCTCTGCTTCTCTGAGGTAACAGTATTCATCCCTTCAGTGCACTTACTTCATTCACGTTCATCGTCTCGTAATGCCGGTAAATCGCGATGTGAACGCGAGACCGTTTCCAGCCTTGTCGCTAGCCCCGGGCGTGGTAGGCTTCCGCCGTATGGCAAACCTCACGTTGACCGCCGAAATTGACCACGGACGCATCACCGTCGCCGAACCGGACAAGTTGCCGGTGACAGGCAAGGCGTTGCTCACTGTGCTGGACTCGACCGAGCGCAAGCCGGATTGGAACAAGGTCATGAGACTACTCGGCACGATGCAGGCAAAGGTGGACGGTTTGATGGTGGAACGCGAGGCGCGCGAGGAGTGGGACGAGCGCGAGCGAAAGCAGTGGGGCAACCTCTGAACCAGCCGAGCATTAAGATAAAAAAATGAGTGCCACTGAAATTCTGAAAGAGCTTCCGAATCTGAAGCACGAAGAGCGGCGCGCCATCGCCCGCCGCGTGTTTGAGTTGGAGCAGGAACACGGAGAGCTTGAATGGGCTGCCCAAGCCGCCGACCTCGCCTTTCAGGAACTCGACAAGCAGGAGGAACTGGATGCCTCGTCCAAGCCGCGGTGAGGTCTGGATCATTGACCTTGGTATGGCAGCCAAAGTTCGTCCGTGCCTGCTGCTTACCGACTGGCCCGCTGACAACGAACTCGCGCTCATTACTGTCTTGGCTCACACCACGACGTTGCGTGGCAGTTCGTGGGAGCATCAGGTGCCGAAACCTTTCCTCAGGGAAGGCGCATTCCACCTTCAACAAATCCAGTCTGTGCCGGCGGTGAAACTGGAGCGTAAGCTCGGCGAACTGACGGTCGCTGAATTGGCAGTCATTGACCAGCTTCTGAAAAAGCGCTTGAAGGTTTGAGAGGTATTCAACTTTCTCAAAATCCTGTTCTGGTTGTATGGCTGCGAGGTTCATCCCTTCAACTCATTCACTTCATCCACGTTCGTCGTCTTGTAATGCCGGTAAATTGAAATGATGAGCGCGAGGCCGACGGCGGCTTCGGCGGCGGCGATTGCGATGCTGAAGATAACAAACATGATGCCGGTCAGGGCCTCGGGGTTTGGGCCGTAGCGCCAGAAGGCGATGAAGTTGAGGTTCGCCGCGTTAAGCATTAACTCGACTCCGATCAGAACAAGGATCGCGTTCCGCCGTGTCAACGCGCCCGCCAGACCCACGCTGAAGAGCAGGGCACTGAACAAGAGATACTGGTGTAGCGAGTTCATGCGCGGTGGAAACTCCGGGCAAGAAGTTCCAAGTTCCAAGTTCCAAGTTCCAAGTTCCGTGGAATCTCCAAGATTCTGATCGACAGCCGGGCGCTGTTTGCTCCGCGATGAACATGAGCCTCGGAACATCTTCGAACTTTCCCTGGAACCTGAATTTTGGAATTTGGAACTTTGCGCTTCATTTCCTCTCCTTTTCGCGCATGGCGATGATCACGGCTCCGATCATTGCCGCGGTGAGGAGCAGGGCGATGACTTCGAGCGGGATGATATAACGAGTCATGAGTTGCTCACCGATTTTCTTGACTGTGATTTCGGCAGCTTGTGGTAACGCTCGATCCAGTGCGCGGGAGCCGATGATCGCGGTTGCCAGTGTGCCAAAGACGGCTCCGGCCACCAGGAGCCCAGTGAGCCATGATTGAGCGAGTGAGCGAACCGATGAGTCGCGCGTGCTGTCCCGCGTGAGCAAGATCGCGAAGACGACTAGAATTGCCACGGCTCCCACATAAACGAGGACCTGAACAAGTCCGACAAACTGCGCGTTGAGGTGAAGATAGATCGAGGCGAGACCTGAGAAGGTCAGGATCATCGACAGTGCCGAATGCACAAGCTTGCGGAAGGACATCGCCGCAATCGCACTGGCGAGTGTCATTGCGGCGAGCATGGCAAAAACGGGACTCATGTTCTCAGGTCGGATTTCTCAAGTCGCGTACTGATAAACTCGTTTTGGAAAACGTCGTCTTCCTGCCAGCGCATGACCGAAGCCGAGGTATGGAATCACAACCAATGCCGCGCAGAGGAGCCAGCGCCAGAGCGGCGCCGAAGGAAAACTCCATCCAGCAGTGAAGTGCCACAGGGCTGCGACGACGATGTTGATGAGGGACATCGGCAGCAGGAATTTCCAGGCAAAGCTCATCAGTTGGTCGATTCGCAACCGGGGCAGCGTGCCACGGATCCAGATGAAAAGAAGAATCAGCGCACCGAGTTTGGCGAAGAACCAGACGAATGAAGGAACCCACGCCAGGAATGGAAATGGAGCCGTCCAACCGCCCAGGAAAAGAGTGACCGCCAACCCACTGACCGCGAACATTCCCCAGTACTCACCCAGGAAGAAGAGGGCATACTTGAATCCCGAGTATTCGGTGAGGTAGCCGGCGATGATTTCCGATTCGGCTTCCGGCAGGTCGAACGGCGCACGATTGGATTCAGCGGCCGCCGCGATCATGAAAAGGACGAAGCCCGCAAAGCCCCACGGAGTCAGGACATACCAGCCGGGGAGCCAGTCGCCGACAAAATGGTTCTGAGCTTCGACGATTTTCACTAGCGATAGCGAACCGGCGATCATCACGACGCTGATTGTGGAGAGCACTAATGGCACCTCGTAGCTGATCATTTGCGCGATGGCTCGCATGGCACCGAGGATCGAGTATTTGTTGCGGCTGGACCAGCCGGCCATGAACACCGCGACTTCCGCCGCTGCGCCGACAGCAAAGAAGAAAAGAACTCCTCCATCGAGATCCACCAGAGCCATGTTGCGGCCATAAGGGATAACAGCAAGAGCAAGCGATACCGGAATGATCAGGGCGAATGGCGCGAGGTAATGAACAACATGGTCTGCTGAAACGGGAACGATGTCTTCCTTGGTCAGCATCTTGATGGCGTCCGCCATCGGCTGAAGCAGGCCGAATGGTCCCACGCGGTTCGGTCCGAGTCGGTTTTGGATGCGTCCAAGCGCCTTTCGCTCGACCCAGGTGGTGATGGCGAAGATTGATCCGAAAGCTGCGATGAGTGCCGCAATGCTCAATCCCGCCGAGACGAGCGGCTGCAGCGCATCCGGGAAGAAGTGGACTGCCCAATGCTTGAGGCTGACAAAAATTTGATCGATCTGATCCATGTCAGGTGCCGGCAGGAGCGGGTGTTGCGGAGGCTGCTGCTTGCGGTTGGGCGGGCGCTGGTTTTGTTGGCGGTGTAACAGGTGGCTTGGGTTCCGGCGCGCTGGCCGCAACTTCGGCTTTGGCTTTCGCCTCGGCGGCTGCCTTTGCCTTGGCCTCGGCATCTGCTTTGGCTTTGGCTTCGGCCTTTACCTTCTCCGCGGCGAGACGTTCATCCACTTCACGAGCTTCCGAGGGGTGGAGGCTGATGTAGTAATCGTTGGATTTCGAAAGGTCTTCCTTGCGGAGCAGCAAACCGCCAAATCGGTCCCCAGTGCTGAGTTCAAATTTCTGGTCCATCTTGATTGCGTCGAACGGGCAGACCTCGACGCAAATCTGGCAGCTCATGCAAACGGAGATGTCGATGTCGAACACAGCCGGGAAGAGCTGGGGCTTGCCGGTGAAGTCGGGCTTCTTCGTCTTGCTCTTCTCGATGTAGATGCACTTGGGAGGACATTCCTTCTCGCAAATCTGGCAGGCGACGCATCGGAGGCCGGCGGCGGGATCCGTGGTGTCAAAGACCAGGAACGGAAAAGTGCGCGCGTTTTCCTTTGGTGGGAGTTTTTCCTCCGGATACTCGATCGTGGTGAGCCGGGCTTCATCGATGTAACTGCCGACGAAGTTCCTGGCGGTCTCCACCATTCCTTTGATGATTCCAGTGCCGAGCATGTGAGAAAGTTAGTGGCTGAACTGCGAAGCTAGCAAGTCCAGGGTGTTAGCGTTTTCGGTTCAGGAATCATGCCTTTTTGTTGTCGTCAACTTGGTCACTCATTCTGTTCTTGGTTGTTAAGAGTGTTGCGAGTTGTTTGGCGGCCAGACACAAATGGTGAAGTCCATTAAAGCACGCTTTTTCCCGCCCATCAAAACTAGCTAGAGCTGCCCGCTTGAACCAATTGGCGGCGAACACCCAGTGATCGTTTGAAGCGTATGACGGTGGTGATGGGTTATTGCTGCGGACCTCCATCCGCTTGCCGTGTTGAGCAAGAAAAGATTTCAATTTGCGGAGGGATCCCGGTCCGACACGATAGTAATTAAAGAATTGTTGTTCGGATAATTTGCGGAAGTCCGCTATTTTCGGTGGTAACCGACTGCTGTACTCACCTATCTCGTTGCAGATTACCTCCCCAAGTTCGCATAGGAGTGCCTGCTTGATATGGAAAGTTAAATCGCGGCTTGAAGCGATCAGCTCCCAAGGAACCAGATAGTCAGACGGCGATTCAGGTTGCGGTGTTTCTGTCATCACGATGCTGAGTTGAGACTCATCGATCCACCTCCCCGAGCACGATGTCCACGCTGCCGAGGATGACCATGACGTCCCCAATGGTGGTGCCCAGGCACATGTCTTCCAGGATCGTCAGGTTGATCAGACTGGGAGGACGAACCCGGTAACGATAAGGATTCGGCGAGCCATCGCTGATGAGATAGAAGCCCAGTTCGCCTTTGCCGGCTTCGATGCGGCCATAAGCTTCGCCTGCCTTGGGCCGAAAGCCGCGGAGCTTTGCCTTGGGATCGACAATCGGTCCCTCGGGAATGTCCTTCAATGCCTGCGTCAGGATCTTCAGAGACTCGCGCATTTCAAGAACGCGGATCATGTAGCGGTCAAAGACATCGCCATGCTCGCCCAGCGGAATGCGGAAATCGAACCGGTCGTAGATGCCATACTTGTCCACCTTGCGGATGTCATAATTGACGCCGCTTGCGCGCAGCATCGGGCCGGTGATGCTGGCATTGATTGCGAGTTCGCGGGAAAGAATGCCCACGCCCTGACTGCGCGCCAGCAGGATCTCATTCTCCGAGAGCAGCGCCTCGAACTCATCGAGGAACTTCGGATAGCTGGCGACAACGGCCTTAGCCTGGTCCAGCCAGCCTGGAGGAAGATCCACCCGGCAACCCCCGAACCGCATGTAATTGCACATCATCCGCGCGCCGCTCAAGGATTCGAACAAATCCAGAATCTTCTCGCGCTCACGGAAGGCGTACATCAACGGCGTCCCCATGGCACCCATGTCCTGCACGAGGAAACCGACGAGACAAGTGTGATTCAGAAGCCGGGTGAGTTCGGCGGTGATGACGCGGATGTATTCGGCGCGCTCGGTGGGCTTGAGCCCGGCGAGTTTCTCGACGGCGAGCGCGTATGCCCAGTTGTTGGTCATCGAGCAAAGGTAATCGAGCCGGTCCGTGTAGGGCATCGATCCCAGATAGGAAGTGTTCTCCGCGATCTTCTCGTGATTGCGATGCAGGTAGCCGAAGACAGGCTTGAGCTTCACGACGCGTTCGCCGTCGAGCACCACGTCCATGCGGAAAACGCCGTGTGTCGAGGGATGATGCGGCCCCATGGCGATTTCGAGCAATTCGCTCGAAACTTCCCCTGAAGCGTCAACCTTTGGCTGTAAAGTGTAGCCCGGCTGGTGATGTGGCAGTGACTGCGCGCCGAGCGAACCCCTCTGACCCGGCACGGACGGCGCCTGTGAGACCATGCCTGTGCCGCCTGCAATGCCAATGGTATTGGAACGGCTCTGGCTCATGCGGCGGGGCTGGCCTCGGGATAATGTTTCTTCGTCTTCTCCGCCACCTCATCGTGGGGCGTCGGCTCGTATTCGTAATCGTCCGGCTCCACGTAGTCCCGGCGCATGGGATGATCCTTAAACTCGTCCCACATGAGAATGCGACGAAGGTCGGGATGCCCTTCGAAGACAATCCCGTAAAGATCATAAACCTCGCGCTCTTGAAACTCACAACCGCGCCACACCAGAGTGAGCGAAGGCAGGTTCGCCTTGTCGGACCGGTTTTCCGTTCGCATCCGGATGATGACCGGCCCGTGTTTCTTCTCCATCGAGTAAAGGTGGTAAACGGATTCCAGATAGCCAGGGCGCTGAGTCTTCTTCACTTCCTCGACTTCCTTTTCGACCCCATCCACGAGCTTTTTCACCTTCACCTTTTCCGTGAGTTCGGCATCAAGCCAGTCCACTCCAGTGACATTCGAGCAGTAATCGAGACGCAACTCGGGGTCGTCGCGCAGGAATTTCGCCACAGCCAGGGCGTGGGCGGCGGGGACCAGCAGGGAATGCTGCGCCGAGGGGCTTTCGTTGCGGATGATCCCGATCCGGGCATCGGGCAACGCAACTTCAATTTGCGTTTTGATCTGCTCAACGGAATTCACGGCGGGACATTTAACTGACGTCCATCAATTGCACAAAGCCTTTCTTGGACAAGGGCGAGCGTAAATTGTCCGCCAGTCATGCCGGCTTGAAGCCAAACGGGAACGGACCTCTCAGCGTGTTCCCTTGGCGTGTGGCAGGCTATGATTGGTTTTATGCAGCGAGCGCGAGACCCACGGGGATCTGCACCGAAGAGCTGGTTTCACCACCATCACCACGAGAGTTCTCGCTGATGAACTTGCATCGGGCTTGAAGGTGGGGAGGGCAGCCACCGTGACCTTTAATTGCCGGAACCGGGAAGCATGAGCAAAAGATTGTTGGCCGCCTTCCCAGTGCCTGATGTTCTTCCCATGAACCTCCCAGCCTCGGAGGGCCGAGTTTCAGGAGGCCCACTCCGACAAAAGCGCCCCATTCCAGATGGGGACTCGTGTAACTCGTCCTTCCGAAGTTCATGGTCCCCATGCGCGATTTGGAGATCGTGGAGGCTGCCCATGAAAGCACTCGCGCTCAAAGACGAGCAATTCGTCACCGATGCGAAAGGCAAGCCCCTGGGTGTGTTGCGGGTGCGATTCTTTCTGTCGGTCAGTTTTTTGCCAATTCGAGCCAGTATCGGTCCCAATCATGGTTGGCTCGTGTGGTTCGGAGTTGGAGCATGATTTCGGCATTGGAGAGCGTCCACCAAGCGCCGGCGATTTTTAATCG
>SIBF01000106.1 GCA_009695275.1 Pedosphaera sp.
AAGTTGTATGTCTTGCATCCGCTTAACCTGATTTCACTCAATGAAAATCCCAACGCTAAAGTTTGAAGAACCCGGAAATCTAACGGTGCTTTCGAATGTGAACCTTACTCTCGATCCAGGAGTGGAACTGCGAGTTCCGCAGGGAGCACACATCCGAGTGCAGGGCATGTTGAACCTGCGCGGGACACAGGAACGGCCCATCCTCATCGCGGGGCGGACATCAGCGCGGTGGGGTGGCATCAGTTTCGAGCGCGCTGGAGGCATCTCCTTCCTCAGCCACGCGAGCATCGAGGGCGCGACGCGCGGGATTGATCCATCGGTCTTTCCTTCGGCTATCTCCGGCCTCGACTCGCACCTGGTTCTGGAGTTCCTCGATCTCACGAAATGCGAAGGCCCGGTCTTTGCCCGCAGGGGCTCGACAATCCTCCGTGACAGCGTGCTTCACACCCCTTATTCGGGCGACTGCATCAATGTGAAAGGAGGCTTCGCAGAGGTGAGCCGCTGCACCTTCCTCGGCAACAATGCCCCGGATACGGACGCCATCGACTACGACGGCGTGGTGAACGGCATCATTCGCGACAACCGAATTTATCGTTTTGTGGGAAGCAACAGTGATGGGATCGATTGCGGTGAGCGGTGCGTGAACCTTCTGGTCGAGGGCAACCGCATTTACTACAACTCCGACAAAGGCATCTCGGTCGGCCAGGGCTCCACCGTTACTCTGCGCCAAAACCTGATCGTGGGCTGCACGCTAGGGGCCGGCGTCAAGGACAAGGGTTCAATTCTAACCGCCGACCAGAATACGTTCGTCGGCAACCAGATCTCCGTCGCGGTTTACGAAAAGAACTTCGGCGATGGCGGTGGCGAAGTCCTGCTGGTCAACAACATCTTCTCGCGGTCAGCCGTCGCGCCAGTCACCGGGGACGGCTTTTCCTCGATCAATTTGGCCTACTGTCTATCCGATACAGTCCCTATTTCTGGCACCGGAAACATCTTCGCCGACTCAAAATTCCTCAGCGCCGTGACGCTCAATTTTGAACTGCGAGCCGATTCACCCGCACGAGATGCCGGCGATCCCGCCCACCCGCCGGATGCGGATGGCTCGCGCGCAGACATCGGCGCCGGCTATCGATATTCCCCGGAAGATTATCCCTATCCCCTGCGCGAAACAGTGGTGATCAATGAGGTGCTCGCGAATTCCAAAAACGGCGGCGACTGGATTGAGTTGCACAACCGCACGCCCAGTCCGATCGATCTGAGCGGATGGTTCCTGAGCGACGGCGGATCCGATTTGAAGAAATATCGCATTGCTCAAGGCACAGTGATCGCTGCGGGCGCTTACCTGGTTTTCTACGAGCATCTGCACTTTGGGGCCGCCAGCAACGATCCCGGCCGCATCACTCCATTTGCCCTCGACGACAGCGGGGAGACGGTCCATCTCGTCTCGGCGAGCGGCGAGACATTGACCGGCTACGAATCACAGGAATCGTTCGGCCCCGCACTCGCGGGGGTGAGTTTGGGGTCGTATTACAAACCGGAGACGGATTCCTACAATTTCGTGCCCCTGGCGGTCCCCACGCCCGGTGCGCCCAACTCCGCCGCGAAGGTCGGCCCCATCGTCATTTCAGAAATCTTCTACTCGCCGGAAGACAACGCTGATGAAGAGTTCATCGAATTGCTTAATATCAGCCCGGAGCCAGTGCCGCTTTTCGATGAGGCCAGAGCAGCCTCGTGGAAGATGACCGACGGCATCGAGTTTTCCTTTCCGACGAATGCACCCGTCACTTTCGCGGCGGGCGAACGGATCGTGCTGGCGCGGAATCTGGCCGCGTTCACAAACAAATTTGGAGCGCTGGTCGGAACGCGTGTCTTCGAATGGAATTCCGGAAAGCTGGATAACAGCGGAGAAACACTGCAACTCGCCCGACCCGGTCCTCTGAACGCGTCCAATGTGGTCCAGTTCGCGCGGATCGATCGCGTCAACTATGGTGCCAGCCTTCCCTGGCCGGTGGTGCCGGAAGGCGGCGATTTCTCGCTCAACCGCATCAATGAACACGGCTACGGCAACACATTCTTGAACTGGCAGCTCGCCGCACCCACTCCCGGGGCAGCAGTCGCGGGCGGCTTCCAGCATTGGCTGGCTTCGGCTGGCATTCCCACCGATCGAAGAGGAGAGAATGATGATCCTGATCTTGATGGCATTCCAAATCTTTTGGAATACGCCCTGGGCTCAAATCCAATGCGAGCCGAAACATCCGAGCTGATCGCCATCTCATCCGCCGGCCCGTTCCTGACGATCGAATTCGCGGAGGCTCCCGGCCATGAGGGAGTGGTTCTCGACCTCGAAAGCGTCAATGAACTCGGCCCGAATGCGTGGACACCAGTCTCAACGACAGCCACGGCGGGACACCGGCGTTTCACAATCGACGAACACGAATTTCCCCAACGATTCTTCCGCCTCCACGCGCATCGATCCGCTCCATAGGATTAGCCAGCAGTGTAGTTCAACCAGGGGCCAAGCCACCGTTCCATCTCTGCAAGCGGTCGCCCCTTGCGCCGCGCAAGGTCGGCCACCTGATCGCGGTCAATTTTTCCAACCGCAAAGTATTTCGATTCCGGGTGTGCAAAGTAGAAACCACTCACGCTTGCGCCGGGCCACATGGCGAAGCTTTCAGTGAGCGAGATGCCGGTGTTCTTCTCCACGTCAAGTAGCGACCAGAGGGGGCCCTTCTCGGTGTGGTCGGGGCACGCGGGATAGCCAGGCGCCGGGCGAATGCCGCGATAGGCTTCTTCGATGAGTTGCTCGGTGGAGAGGTTCTCGTGCTTGCCGAAGCCCCACTCGTTCCGCACGCGCTTGTGCATGAACTCGGCAAACGCCTCCGCCAGCCGGTCGGCGATGGCCTCGATCATGATGGCGTTGTAGTCGTCGTTGGCCGCTTTGTAGGCATCCGCGAGCGCCTTGGTCTCCGCACCTGCGGTGACTGCGAAGCAGCCGAGGTGGTCAGGCTGGCCCTTTGGCGCGATGAAGTCGGCGAGACACCAGCTCGGCGAGCCATCGGTCTTCTCGATCTGCTGGCGGAGGAAGTGGAACGTGGTCCGGATGGACTGACGCGATTCGTCGGTGTAGATCTCCACGTCGTCGCCGACGCGGTTCGCGGGGAAAAGCCCGTAAACGCAGCGTGGCGTGAGCAGCTTCTCGCGGATGACCCTGGCCAGCATCTCCTGCGCGTCTGCGAACAGCTTGCGCGCTTCCTCGCCGTGCTTCTCATGCTGGAAGATGGCCGGATAGACGCCGCGCAGCTCCCACGTGTGGAAGAACGGCGTCCAGTCAATGAAGGGGGCTAGCTCTTCGAGGGATATGGCGGCGGGGTTTCGGCGAGCGCCAGTGCCGCTCCGCTCTGGCGGCCTTCCTTCTCCTCCAGCCAGCGGTCGAACTTTTTGAGAAACTGCTGGCCGAGCCGAAGCCAGTTCTGATGCCGCCACTCGCAAAACGCCGCCCACTCCTTCGGGTCTTCCAGTTCCTTCGGGATGGGCGTGTGGTTTGTGCGCAGGCTTTCCTGATACATCCAATCGTGCAGCTTCGCATAGAGCTGCTCCTTTTCTTCGGATGGTGTCATAAACTTCGTTCGGCTTTGTTTCGGCATCTTGCGCCGCTTTGCGCAGCAGACTAGCATACGCGTTTCCATGCGCCAAGCGCAGGCCTTGGTAAATCTCGGTCCACGGCAGCGCAAGCTTCGCTGCCAGTTGTCTGGCGAGTTGATGCGCCACGGATTCGGATGAGGGATTTCCCGACTTGGCCGCGCCCAAAATCGCCACGCCGTCCACTTTCACACCCACGGTGGCCAATGACTCTTGAAGCGCGTTCAAGGTCTCTCCGCTGGCCAGAATGTCGTCCACGAGGATGACGCGACGCCCCGTCAGCTCAGCCGCCACGCCCGGAGGAAGAATGATGGTCGTCGGCTGGGAGACTTTCGCGACGTAACCCCGGCGGTTCTTTGCCTCTTGCGCCGAACCGCAGCGAAGCCCCGCGAAAACCTCGCCGCCGAATCTTTCCTGCAGCCACCGCGCCAAGGCCAGCGGCAGCAGGTTGCGGCCGGAGGTCGAAGGCGTGACGACATAGGTCACATCAGCGCCACTCACGGCGGCGTAGGCGGAGGGATTACAGTAGCGGTTCAGGAACGCCAGCGTGTCGTCGTCATTGAACAGCCGCTCCTTCAGTGAACGTTTTTCAGCGACCATTTTAGGCGTGTCGTCGGTTGTGAGCCAGACGGGCGGGCACTCGGTGCCGAAGATTTGCTTCAACTCAGCTTCTGTCGTGATGTCTTGTCCACCGATGCGACGGGGCAGGGTTGATAGAGCGGGACCCACTTCAACTCTCGAATCTTGCAACGCTTCAACATCAGACGTCAGCACCCGCACGCCCGTGAACTCCGGCTTCGGCAAGTCATCGAATGTGAGCTTCGGCGCGTTGGCGCGGGCGGCGTCAAGCGAGCGGAGTTTCACCTGCTGGCCTGCGTATTGGGCGCGGACTTTTTCGTATTCTTCGCGATGCTGCTTCACGAAGGCGCCCTTGCCGTCCTTGCTCAACAGGCTGCTGACCACGGGCACGGCGCGGCTGGCGTCGAGGACATGAACGACTGGCTCGGAGAAGTGCGGGGCAATTTTGATGGCCGTGTGAGCCTTGCTTGTGGTCGCACCACCGATGAGAAGCGGGACTTTGAAGCCAGTTCGCTCCATCTCACGAGCCACGTGCATCATCTCGTCGAGCGAGGGCGTGATGAGACCGCTGAGGCCGATGATGTCCGCTTTCTCCTCCCTGGCCCGTTCGAGAATTTTCTCGCACGGCACCATTACTCCCATGTCGATCACCCGGTAATTATTGCAGGCGAGAACGACCCCCACGATGTTCTTGCCGATGTCATGGACGTCGCCTTTGACCGTCGCCAGGACTATGCAGCCGGCGGCGTCGTTTTCTTCGGCGGCTGTTCCCGTAATGCCTGCTCCTCCAGTTCCTTCTTCTCGCGGGCGAGACCCGCGTTGCGCAGCGCGTTCAGTGTCGCTTCCGCAAGTTTCTGGAACCGCGCCTCCGCTCGTTGCTGTCTGGAAGAATCCATCGCGGACTGCTCCAGTTGCGAAGCTGGGATCATTTCTGTTTTCATGGAGGTAATTCTCCGCTGTAGTTCGCCCGGTTTCAACCAGTTTTTCGACGGAGCCGTGCAGGCGCTCACGAAGCCATGCGAGATCCTTCTGTGCCGGGGCTTTGAAGTTCGTGTTGTCGAAAACCAGAATTTGGAACTGACCGGGGCCTGGCTCCCCATTCACCGCCAGCGAGAGAACCGTCCGCGGCGACTGATAATGCCCTCCCGCCGCGCGCTTGAGTGGAACGATGCGGCCCGTCTCCTTCGCACCGCGCCGGAGAATGTTGCGGACGGCATTTTCCCACGGGCAGTAAACAAACCGTATCTGCACGTTGCAACCGCGCGTGATAGCAGCGCGGATGTGCTCCCGGCTGCGCGCTTCATCTTGCAACGTGCCATCCATCAGAACATCGGCGGCCCGTTCGATCTCCGCCTGCCGCGTTGCCGTCGTCTTCCCGCTGCCTTGGCCGCCGGCGTTGAAGGCGATCAAACTTTCCGGCGGCAGTTCCGTCAGCCGCTTCGCAAACAGCCAGTCAATGAAAGCGCCGGACGGCGCGAGCGTGGCGACGCTCCAGCGCTGGCGGCTCGCGCGGCTCTCTGCGAATTCGGCGCTGAGTTCCTGCGCGCAGTTCCGGTCGAAAACATTGTGGAACTCCGCCTCGTAACGGCGCGCGGCCTCGTCGAGGTCGGCAGCCAGTTCGGAGGCGAACTTGTTTTCCAGCGCGCGCTCCTCGGCTGTGAGCTCGGCAAAGCGCGTGTAGGTGAAGCCTTCAACCAGGGTCACGGTGTCGCCCGGCGTCAACTCGGCGAGCAATCGGAGCTCCCGCACGCGACGCTTCTTCGCCTTCTCCGCTTCCATGAACGGCGTGAGGTAAGCGACGGCTTTCTTCATCACGCGTGCGGACTTCACGACTTGCGGGAGAAACATCTTGCCTGCGCCGAACAAGTCTCCCACCACGCTCATGCCGGCCATCAACGGACCTTCGATCACGAGCAATGGCCGGCCCAGCTTGGCGCGGGCTTCCTCGGTGTCGGTGTCGATGTGGAGGTCAATGCCTTTTACGAGCGCGTGGGAAAGACGTTCTTCCACGGTCCCCTTGCGCCATTCCTCTTCGACCTTTTTGTCCGTCGCGGTCGTGCCGGCGCTGGCGGCTTTGAGCTTCTCGCCGTGATTGACGAGACGCTCGGTGGCATCCGGACGGCGATTCAGTAAAGCATCTTCGACGAGCTCCTTCAGCTCCGGCTCGATTTCCTCATACACTTCCAACATGCCCGCGTTGACGATGCCCATGTCCATGCCGGCCTTGATGGCGTGGTAGAGGAACGCGCTGTGCATGGCCTCGCGCACGGGGTTGTTGCCGCGGAAGCTGAACGAAACGTTCGAAACACCGCCGCTGACTTTGGCGTGCGGGAGGTTCTGTTTGATCCAACGCGTGGCCTCGATGAAATCAACTGCGTAATTGTTGTGCTCCTCGATGCCGGTCGCGACGGTGAGGATGTTCGGATCGAAAATGATGTCTTCGGGCGGGAAGCCGACTTCGTCCACGAGGATGCGATAGGCCCGTTCGCAAATGCGAATTTTCTCCGCGTAAGTGGCGGCCTGGCCGTTCTCGTCGAATGCCATCACCACAACGGACGCGCCATACTTGAGCACTTTGCGCGCATGCTCACGGAACAAGTCCTCACCGCCCTTGAGCGAGATGGAGTTCACGATGCCTTTGCCCTGAAGACATTTCAGTCCGGCCTCGATGACTTCCCACTTCGAGGAATCGACCATGAAAGGAACCTTGGCGACTTCCGGCTCGCTGCCGAGAAGTTGGAGGAAACGCGTCATCGCGGCGACGCCGTCGATCATTCCCTCGTCCATGCAGACGTCAATGACGTTGGCACCGTTCTCGACCTGCTGGCGCGCGATGGCGACAGCTTCGTCGTATTTCCCTTCCTTGATCAGCTTCGCGAACTTCGGTGATCCGGCGACGTTCGTGCGCTCGCCGATCATGATGAACTGTCCGATCTGCTGCGTGAACGGCTGGGATCCAGAGAGGCGAAGGGGCTTAGGTGCGACAGCCGTGGGTGCGAGTGTGGAGATGCCGCCGAGACGTTCGGTGCCAGATTCCTTGGGTGCGAATTCGCGCGGATGACGGCCATCCAGCGTCTTGGCGATGGCGGCAATGTGCTCCGGCGTATTGCCGCAGCAACCACCGGCGAGGTTGATCAAACCGCTCTGGGCAAACTCGCCGAGGAAGCGGCCCATGTCCTCCGGCGTCAGATCAAAGCCGGTGGGGGAAAGCGGATTCGGCAATCCGGCATTCGGATAGCAGGAGATTGCGCAACCTGCTTTCTCTGACAGCTCGGCGAGGAACGGCCTCATCAAGTCCGGGCCAAGCGAACAGTTCAGGCCGATGGACAGCGGCTGGATGTGTTTCACCGCATTCCAGAACGCCTCGACGGTCTGCGCCGAGATCATCGTCTCGCCCCCGCGCCCAACAGCGGCGGAAATCGAAACCGGCAGCCTCACCTTGTCTTTCTCGAAGACTTCCTGAATCGCCACGAGTGCGGCCTTCGCGTTGAGCGAGTCAAAGATGGTTTCAACCAGCAGGAAGTCGGAGCCTCCTTTGATAAGCGCCCGGACCTGGTTGATGTAAGCCTGCTTCACCTGGTCAAATGTGCAGACTCGGAAACCCGCATCATCCGCGTCTGGTGAGTTGGACAGCGAGACGGTCAGCGGACCGATGGCTCCGGCAACGAAGCGTTGTTTGCCGTCCTTGTTCGCCACGCGGTCGGCCCATTCGCGGCACTGGCGGGCGGACTGTTCGTTGATCTCCCACGCGAGTTCGTTGAGGAACTTGTCGTCGATGATCTTCTGGTAGAACTCGGGATTCTTGCGCCCGCCGTGTTCGCGCGGGTCGTCCACGAAGAATTCGCTCTGGCCAATGCTCGTGGCGGAAAAGGTGTTCGTCTCGATGATGTCCGCCCCGGCTTCGAGGAAGCGGCGGTGGATGTCGCAGATCATCGCCGCCTGCGTGAGCGAAAAGAGATCGCCGTTGTTGAGCAAATCCTTCTTCGAATCGGCGAAGCGCGTGCCGCGAATGTCCGCCTCCTTCATCTCATAGGTGCGGATGGTCGTGCCCATCGCGCCGTCGAGAATGAGGATGCGTTCACGAAGCAACCGATCCAATTCGACCTCGTGAGCCCACCGTGTGCGATCGCTTTTAGTCAAATGATCCATCGTAACAGAGTCGCGAAATTACCGTTGTCAACGAAGAGGCACAACTTAAAAATCGTTACATCCGGATATGACGATATGAGAGCGGAGAAAACAACAGGCCGCTAAACGCGCTGGTGCTATTCCGGCTCCGAGTCTTCGATGTGACTCAATCAACACGAAGCGCGACGCGCCTTTCAACTGAGCTCCGCGCGCACCAAGCCTTGTCACATCCCGGATCCATCCATATCGTCTGTCCATGAGCAACAACCTGGGCGGCTTCACCCGCGAAGACCCTTGGCGGATCTTTCGCATCATGGCGGAATTTGTGGATTCCTTCGAAACCATGTCGCAAATCGGCCAGGCGGTGACCATCTTTGGCTCGGCCCGGCTTAAACCAAGCGATCCCGCGTATCAGTCGGCGGTGGCGTTGGGCAAAGGGCTCGCCAAACATCATCTTGCTGTCATCACGGGTGGCGGTCCCGGCATCATGGAAGCCGCCAATCGCGGCGCGGCGGAAGGCAAAGGCAAATCGATCGGACTGAACATCGAACTTCCCTTTGAACAAAAGTCGAACCGCTTCGTGAACATCCCCGTCAACTTCCACTATTTCTTCTCGCGTAAAGTCTGCTTCGCCAAGTACAGCCTCGGATTCATCTTCATGCCCGGCGGTTTTGGAACGTTGGATGAATTCTTCGAAGTGCTCACGCTGGTTCAGACTCAGCGAATCCCACATTTTCCGCTCATTCTGTTCGGAAAGGACTACTGGAACGGTTTGCTGAAGTGGATGAAGAACACCATCGAGAAGAGCGGCATGATCAGCCCGGGCGACATGGATCTTTTCACCGTGACGGATGATCCCGAGGAAGCGGTCAATGTCATCCTGGATTACCTTCGCCGTGTCGGCCCTCCCGAGACGATATCCAAGGCGTTCGCGTGACCAGCCACTCGACCATGCGCAAATCGTTCTTGGTCCGAAAACCCGCTCTTCACCAAACGATGCGTAGCGTGTCCCGGCTTCCGAACGGCCTTGTCGTCATCACTCAGGAAATGCCCCAGATGACCAGTGTCAGTCTTGGCATCTGGGTGGGAGTCGGTGGCAGGCATGAGCCGGCTTCACTCTCAGGCGTCTCTCATTTCATCGAACACATGCTGTTCAAGGGCACGCAGCGGCGTTCCGCCCTGCGGATATCGCAGGATGTGGAAGGAATTGGCGGTTATCTCAACGCATTCACGACCGAGGAATGCACCTGCTTTTACTCGAAAGCCTGTCACGATCGATTCCCAGAGCTGCTGGATGTGCTCATGGACATGTTCCTCCACTCGAAGTTCGACTCCGGGGAAATCGACAAGGAGCGCAACGTGATCAAGGAGGAGCTGGCGATGTACCTGGACCAGCCTCATCAGCAAGTGCAGGAACTCCTGAACGAAACTCTTTGGCCAAACCATCCGCTCGGCAGATCCCTCACCGGCACCGAGGCGACACTTGATTTTCTAAAACGTTCGCACCTCCAAAAGTACCAGCGCGATTACTACACCAGCGGCGCCACGATCATCGCCGCCGCCGGCAATCTGAAGCACTCCCATGTCGTGAACGCCGTGAAGCGCTACTCGCGTCATGTGCCCGCAGGCGGCACACACCGCTTTGATCCTGCATCGGTGGTTCAAACCGCGCCTCGTATCCGACTTCACACCAAGCGCACCGAACAAACCCAGCTCGCCCTGGGCATCCACACCTGCTCGCGCCATGACGAACGCCGCTTTGCCTTGCGTCTGCTGAACACGATCCTCGGTGAAAACACCAGTTCCCGGCTCTTCCAGGTGGTGCGCGAGGAACACGGGTTGGCCTACTCGGTGGCCAGCTCCCTCGGCTATTACCAGGACACCGGCGTGTTGAACATCTCCGTCGGACTCGAGACCGAGCGCCTGGAGAAGGCTCTCAAGTTGATCATCACTGAACTACGTCGCCTTGTACGGACAGCCGTGCCCATCGGAGAACTCCGACGCGCGCGCGACTACGTGATCGGCCAGATGGAACTGAGCCTGGAGAATACCGAAAGCCAGATGATGTGGATTGCGGAACAATGGCTCGGATACGGACGCACGTTCGGCCCCGACGAAATCACGAAACGGCTGACTTCGATCAAGCCGTCCGACATCCGGGAGGCCGCAATGGAATTCCTTCGTCCTGAGCGGCTCAACCTCGCACTGGTGAGCCCGCTCAAGAAAGTCGATCGACTTCAAAGTGCGCTGGTAAGAGTGAGCCAGTGATGGTTAAGACCGCGAGCGAAGTAGCTGCGAACGTCAAAGGCACTTCAACGGGCACCCCGCCGCATGCCAATTCAGAAACGTTTGGCCGAATTCCGAGCGCGTGGACGTTCTCTCCATGAACCAGATCACAGTTCTCCAACCCGGCAAACTTATCCAACTGATTCACACTGAGTGGAGACCCGCGAATCAAGCTCATGCTGGCGCGCTCGTCCCAGCATTGGCAGAAGTACTGTGGCCATCGAACCGGGGCTTGACGCACCAACTCTCCATCCATACTTTCTGGGCGTTTGCTCCGCGGTTCATCCGCTCCAGGCGGGTATCGCGGGGCTTTTTCATCTATGGCGAAAGGTAAATCGTGAATGTAACAGTTGAGAATCTCGCGCCCTGCCGCAGGCTCGTGCGCATCGAACTCGAAGCCCAGGCGGTCGATGCCGCCTTCGATCAGTTAACCAGGGACTTCCAGCGCGAAGCGAAGCTGCCAGGTTTCCGGCCCGGGAAGGCTCCCCGCGATCTGATCGCGAGAACTTACTCGAAACAGATTCAAGATGAGACGAAGCGCAAGCTGATCTCCGAAAGTTACCAACAGGCGCTAAAGGATCAAAAACTTAATGTCGTGGGTTACCCTGACATCGAGGAAATTCAATTTGCCCGGGGTGAAGCGCTCCAGTTTGCCGCCACCGTGGAAACCGCGCCGGATTTTGAACTGCCGGATTACAAAGGGCTGCCCGTCAAGCGTCTTTCCGCCGCAGTGACCGACGCCGACATCGACCGCGCCCTCAACGTCCTGCGGGAGCAACGCGTGAGCTACAACGACGTTGCTCGCGCTGCTCAGGACGGCGATATTGTGGTTGTCAACTACACTGCCACGACAGATGGAAAGCCGCTGACCGAGATCGCTCCAACAGCTCGTGGACTGACTCAGCAGTCGAATTTCTGGCTCCACATCAAGACGGGATCATTCATCCCAGGCTTTACCGAGCAATTGACCGGCGCGGTTGCCGGAGAAAAACGCACCGTGACCGTGGATTTCCCGGCAGACTTCGTCTCCCAGCCTCTTGCAGGTCTCAAAGGCCTGTATGAAGTCGAGATTGTCCAGGTCAAGGATCGAGTTCTTCCCGCGCTGGACGACCAATTCGCGAAAAGTTTCGGAGCCGAGAACGCGGAGAAGCTCCGCTCAGGTGTCGCGACCGATTTGCAAAACGAGCTGAAATTCAAACAACAGCGCGAAGTGCGCAATCAACTCGTTCAGGGGCTCCTTTCGCGGGTGCAGTTCGATCTGCCCGAGACGATGGTCGAGCAGGAAACCCGCAACGTCGTTTACAATATCGTCCGCGAGAATCAACAGCGTGGCGTGCCGAAGGACAAGATCGAGGAGCAGAAGGACCAGATTTATTCCCTCGCCAACAACAGCGCCAAAGAACGCGTCAAGGCTGGTTTTGTTCTCAACAAGATCGCGCAGAAAGAAAATCTCTCCGTCTCACGCGATGAAATGACTCAACGGATTCTCTTCCTCGCCCAGCAGAATGACATCGCGCCCGACAAGCTCGTAAAGCAGCTCAAGGAGCGAAATGGCATTGATGAGATCCATGAGCAAATCCTGAGTTCCAAGGTGCTCGATCTCCTCGAACTCCAGGCACAGGTCGAGGAAGCTCCGGCAGAATTCCCAACGCCGGCGCCGCAGGCCTGACCGGTGGCAGTTGTGGACGGGAACGATCCAGCGTTCGCGGGCGGACAACTGGCGGCACTGTGACGGCAGTTCGGCGCGTGCTCTTCACCGCTCCATCGTGCTCAACATTCGCAGAAAAGCGAGAAGGTCGGCCTTCTCCTGACGCAAAAGGCTCAAAGATTTGATCGATGGATCCAGGTTCCCATTCGCCGTCCCGCCTCGGTCGTAGAACTCGATTACTTCTTCGAGCGTTTGCACGCTGCCGTCGTGCATGTAGGGAGCGGTGTCCGTGAGCTGACGGAGCGATGGCGTTTTGAATCTGCCCTTGTCTTCGTCTTTGCCCGTGTGCTCGAATCGGCCGAAGTCAAAAGGTACTTTCCCCCAACTGACACCGGTGTTGTGAAATTTCTGGTCCGTGAACAGCGGCCCTTCGTGACAGTGCGCGCACCGGGCTTTGCCGCGAAAAAGCGTCAGCCCTCGACGGGCGGCATCACTCAAGGCCGCATCATCGCGCTGCAGCAGATAACGGTCGTAGGGCGAATTCCCGGCGACGAGTGTGCGTTGAAAACTGGCCAGCGCCTGTGCGATTTGTTGCGACCTCATCAGAGCCGTGCCGAACGCCGCGTTCGATAATTTGCGGTAGAACCGATCCTCATGCACGCGCGCCAGCACCGCCTCAAGCGTGTTTCCCATTTCGAGCGGATCGCTCAATGGATGGAGCGCCTGCGCTTCCAGCGTGTCGGCCCGGCCATCCCAGAACATCGCTTTGCCGTAACCGGCGTTGACCAGCGATGGCGCGTTACGACGCCCCCTTCGGCCACCGACGCCAACGGGCAAAGCGCGGCCATCCGTGAATGCCTTGTCGGGACGATGGCAGGAAGCGCAGGAAATCGTGCCGTCGCGGGAAAGGCTTTGATCGAAGAATAGTTTTCTGCCCAACTCGATCTTGGCAGTCGTGAGCGGGTTTTCCACAGGCACGGGCATCAAGGAGTGCAGTCCGGCAGGCAACGGGGAGAGCGGCAGGTCGATGGACGGATCGAGAAATCCGCTGGCGAGAGAAGGTGCTGTCCAGCTGAGCAAACTGGCGCAGAGCAGAAGCAACACGGCTGGTACAGGAGCGCGGACTTCAGGCCGCTTCAACTCGCAAACTGGATTACGCGCGGGTGGTGGCGGCGATGCACCATGATCGAACATTGAAGCGGAATGAATTCCGCGCTCCAAATGCACTTCTCGTCGTTTCTGGTTCACCGGAAGTTCTCGATCACCTCGAAGCGCCGCAGCCTCTCGCCCGGCTGTGTCCAGACCTGCGTCTTGCCATCGTGACTCCACTGCGGCAGGGAGCCGGTTCGCACGGCGTGGGTGATCTGTTTGGTCTCCGCGTCATAGATGTGAATTCTCTTTTGGCCGCCTTGACATGCATCGGCCTCGAAGAAGAACTGCCGTCCGTCCGGGGCCCAGACACCATAGTCGTGCCAGTGATCCGTTTGGCCGATCATCACTTCCGTCGGGCGGCCATCAACGAACGCTAGTCTGATCTGAGATGCCAGCTTCTCCGGTCCGTTGAAGTGGTAAGTCAATCGCTGGCTGTCCGGGTGCCATTCCAGGGCTTCCTTGTATTTGTCTTCGCTGTCCGGGCTGATCTTCTTGAAAGTTTTGTCCGCGACGGAGACGAGGAACACGCCGTTCTTCTCCTCCCAATTCTCCGGACTCTCGTACGCCAGCGCGGCAATGTGCTTTCCATCCGGTGACCAGCGCACCGCAAAGCCCTCCCACCGATAAAGCGTCGCCAGCACTTCGCGGTTCCGCCCATCGCGCGACACCCGATAGAGCGTTTTGTCGATTGAGTAAGCCAGCCACTGGCCATCGGGCGACCAGACCGGATAGATCGCTTCCCGCTCCGCCAACTCCTCAATCAGCCGCGCGGTTCCCCCAACCGTCGGCACGATGAAGACGCCCAGCTTCTTCCCATCAAAGCTGACCATCGCGAGCGACTCACCGTCCGGTGCAAGGCTCAGGCCGGTGAGCGGAACGAGCGTGGTGATTTTTCGCGCGGCATTCCTGCCATGCCGGTCGAAAGCAAAAACGCCGCTCGGCTCTGGTTCATCGACGTAATAAATCGTAGCTCCGTCCGGTGACAAAATCGCCTGCTGACCGCGCAAGACTTCGCTGCCTTGGTCCATTCGATTGGACGCGGCGACCGATGAATCTGTCGTTTGGAGTTCCGCGTTGGCGCGGCCCGGGCCGCCTGAAGGCGGAACTCCGAACGGGGAGTTCACGGAAGCAACCCACACACGGGTGTTTGGCTCGTCTGCGGCATACATCAACCGCTTGCCGTTCGCGACGAGTCTGGGATGGGAAATCTTTTGCCCTTCCTTCTTGAAGACTTCGGTGCTCTCGCCTTTCGGCACGCCGGTCTTGGGATCGATGCGCACTTTCCAGATGGCTCTGGTCCCGCTCGAGTGCTGCCCGCCGCTGGAGACGCAATAGATGCTCTGTCCGTCCAGTCCCCAGGTTGGAAAAGCGTCCAGCCCTGGCCGCTGCCGGATCGGCACGCCGCGTCCACCGCTGTGCGGGAGCAGCCAGAGATCCTGATCATCACTCACGTCCTTGGCGCCCGTGTCGGTCGAGATGACCAGCCAGTTTCCGTCGGGCGAGTAGCCTCCCAGCGACACGCCACGCTGACCCGGCAGATTCATGTCGAGCCACAGGTTACGCCCGCCGGCGAGAGCCAGCGTGTAGAAGCGCGACTGCCCGTCCGTGTAAGTGATCGCCTTTCCATCCGGCAACCAGCAGAGGTTCCTCATCTGTTGCTCGTCTGGCAGTTCCGGCCCGATCTGGCGAAACTCAGCCGTGTCCGCGTTGACCAGAAACAAGGCCCAGGCCCAGGTCGGTTCATTCGGAGTTCCACCGACCTTCTTCATGGCTTGAAACACGAAGCGCTGGCTGTCGGGTGCCCAGCGAGGGAGCGCGCCATCGGCGTTTGGCACTAGCCACTGGTTGGTGACGTGCGGCGAGAAAGCCACGAAGCCGGGCAAAGGGAACAGGCGGTTCACTTCGGTCTTCGCATCCCAGATCGACAGGCCCTTCATGCCCGCGAACAAGATCCGCTGTCCGTCCGGCGAAAAATCGAACTGGAAGCCACGGAAAAAAGGATTCGCAGTCGGATCGACCATCAGCCGGCGCGCGTCCGGATTGGCGGCGGGCGCCGGTTTCCGCGCGATGAGAAAACCCGCCACACCGGCGAGAAGCAAAACCGCTGCGACCGCCACGGCTCTTCGCGCGTAGCCGGCCAAGCGCTCACGACCGCGCTTTTGCCGAACCGATTTGCCCGCTTGCAGCAGCGAGAGGTCGTCGAACAGTTCTCGTGCTGACGAATAGCGCTGGCGCGGATCGCCGTGACAAGCCTTGAGCAAGATTTCGTTGAACTCCAGCAACCGCGCTTCTTCCGTCAGGTCTTCGAGGTCGCTCGGCAGGTCCGGAAATTCATTGCGGTCTTTGCCGGTGCTGATTTCGTAAAGCACTTTGCCCAGGCTGTAGAGGTCCGCCTGCGCGGTACCCGGTCCTTCCGGCGGAACATATCCGCGCGTGCCGACGAACGACACGGTGCTATCTTTCTGCGCAACGAGGCCGATGTCCGCCAGCTTGGGCACGCCGTTCACAAAAATGACGTTGCTCGGCTTGATGTCGCGGTGAATCAGCCCGTGCCCGTGCAAGTGGTCGAGCGCCGTGGCGAGCGAGAGGCCGAGAGCGATGCACTCATCGAGCGGGAGCTTGCCGCGCTGCTTGAGCTCGAAGGTGAGGGTGTGGGGAATGTACTGAGCGGGAGAGAAAAGGGGAGAAGGGGCAAAGGGGTCACTCCCCTCTGCTCCTTTTCTCCCTTTCCCCTTTTCCTCGACCGCGTCCGCCAACTCCATCACGCAATAGTAATACTCATCCCGCTCATGCCGCCCGACGTGGAGAATGGCGACCTGGCTGTCATGTTTGCGGGAAATGGGTTCGTAGCGCTTGATGCCTTCGAACTCGCGGTCGTACGGGCGTTGATGTTCAAATGTACGCCTGTAAATAATTTTGACCGCGCGGTAACTGCCCATGATGTTCCGCGCCAGCCACACCTCGCCGTAGCCGCCCTGGCCGATCAGGCGCAGCAACTCGTGATCAGGAATGTGCGGCGGCGAGTGGACGCCGGCCGTTTCAGCGGGTAGCGAAACTTTTTCAGTTGGCTGGTCGTCGTTCATGCGCTGCCCACAAACACCGCAAGTAAAACAGTCGAAACCACAGATGAACTCAGATCGACACAGATGAGCGATCCCTTCCAATTGGCAGTCGGCGATACAGCACGGCGCGCCGGAGCCGCATCCAAACGGACCGCAACCGGTCCCCGGTCGCAGCGGCCAAGACTGCCAATGGATTCTCGAATGATCTGGTGCTTCCTCGGTTCGAGCGCGCTGCGACCTGGGACCGGTCGCGGTCCGGCAAATCGTCGCGGCCCGCGACGATTCCGGGAGAGACTGATAGACCCGGCGGTCTGCGGTACGGCGTTACAAACCCACCGACCAAAATATCTGCGTTTATCTGCGTTCATCTGCGTTCATCTGCGTTCATCTGCGTTCATCTGCGGTTTCACTTCTTCTCGCTTACCTTTTCCACGCGCTCCAGCCGCTCCATCTCCGCGCGAATCATCCGGGAAATCTTGTGCCGCGCATAATACACGTGGGCGCGCGTCACATTCAACTTCTGCGCGACCTTGAGCGGCGGCCAGTCGCGCTCCACCAACATCTCGAACATCTGAAATTCACGCGGATCAGCCCGCTGTTTCACTCGCGCCATCGCGACTTCCAGAAGGTTTTCCTTCCACAACTCGTCCCACCCCGACTCGAAGCCGAAGGACGGCGGTTGCTCGCGCGGCGGATTTCCGGGCGTGGTGTCGCTGACCTCTTCGTCGCCAGCGAGTGGAACGTCACCGCGCCGTTTGCGGAACTGATCGCTGATCCGCCATTGGGTCGTCTTCAAGAGCCAGCCTTTGAAGGAGCCTTTGACCGGATCGTACCGGAACTGCGGGATTCGCTTGGCCACCGTGATCACCGTTTCCTGCACGACTTCCTGGGCTTCCGCGTCGTTCAGGCCGCTTTTGAGCGCGACGTTGTAGATGAGCTTCCAGTAGGTGTTGAAAAAATCTTCCCAGCTTTCCTTGTCATCCCAATCGCGCAGCCGGCTCAGGAGGCTGTGCCTCGTCGGAATCCAGTCTTCGACTTTGTTCATCATCCTAAATCTCTGGTGAAGTCGGTTTCAGAATAGGCAACCACGAATGGACACGAACCGACACGAATAAAAGACAAGCCGTTACTTTGCTCCGCCGGGTGGCGGCTTTGCCGCGCCGTGTGCATTCGTGGTTTCGCTGCTGCATTCGGTTCATTTGCCTCTATACGGGCGCCAAACGCGCTATTCTAAAACAATCTGAAAATATTTTTAGAATCTCTCGATCCTGCCCCGTATGGAGGGTGAACAGCTCTGGAATCTTTAACGACTAACGGAGCAAAACCAAACAATGCGGTGAACTCAAATGACCTGAACGTATGAAGACAACCATGCAACAAATCACGAACTGGAAGAACTGGAAAGCGATGACGGCTCTGCTGACGCTCGCCACCGTTGCCCTGACTCTCACCACCGGCGCCGGCAAACTGCCACCAGGGCCGAGCGATATTCCGCTCAAAGTCACCATTGAAGCGTTCGGCCTGGTCGCCAGCGACGGCTTGGGCGATTACCGTAACGGGGAAAAGGGTGTTAGCCTGCAAAATTCATAGTGGACTTGTTGGTCGGAAATTTTGGAGGAAAATTTCTCGCGAACGATGGTTTGAGTGCTGGTGAGGGATCAAAGCGACCGGGATCGCGCGTTTGTCGGACTTTTCCGGAGTGGGCGCGTGGTTTTGC
>SIBF01000107.1 GCA_009695275.1 Pedosphaera sp.
GCTCCAAGCGTTGGATTTGGGCGATGTCCTGAAGGATTGATTCGGAACTGGGTTTTGCATTCATTGTCGGTAGTATATGTTAAACACATACATTCCGGCCACAAAAAACAAGGGAATGTTCCCTTATGAAGATTTTTGTCTTACGCCCCGGCGGATGGTTTGGTCACCAATTCCACATGGGGCAGTTTCCTGGCTGCGGATGGCGCGGTGTGGTTTGGGCACGCGAGTTCAGCTTCACTTTATGCGACGGCCTCGGGAGTCTCTCGCTTCGATGGCCGACAGTTCACCACCTTCGCGGAGGCTAATCGCCTCAGCGTTCCCGGCTCCCTAGCGCAGACCCGTGACGGCGTCTTGTGGTTGCCTGCGCGTGCTGCCGGTGTGATCCGATTCGACGGCACAAACTTCGTCCGCTCCGCCCCGGCGGAGGGTTTGGTGGACAACCGCGTATATGCGATGGCCACAGCGCCGGATGGATCGGTCTGGACGGGGAGAGAGGGAGGGTTGTCGCATTTCGTTAATGGGCGCTGGCAGAACTTCCCCAGTCCCGATGGGAAGCGGATTTCAAGCCTCGTCTGTGACTCCAAAGGAACGGTCTGGGCAGGATCATTTCAGGGGTCATCCGCCTGGCGCTTTGATGGCGCTGGCTTTCAACCTTTGAGCACCGCGTCCGGTTCCTTCAGCAACGCGGTGTTCAGCTTGTTCATCGACCGGGATGATTCGCTCTGGATCGGCACGGATGCAGGAGCCTTCCGGTTCGACGGCCAGGAACTCAAGCGCATTACGAAATCAAAGGGGCGGCTCGCGAATAATTTTGTCCAATGCGTTTATCGCGACCGCCAGAACGTGCTTTGGTTCGGCACCCGGGCTGGCGCCACGCGGTTTGACGGCGCGGTGTGGCAGACCTTGACGAAGGCCGATGGTCTGGCCGGCAGCGATGTCCGCACGATCTGCGAGGATAAATCGGGCGCGCTCTGGTTCGGCACGGACCGGGGCGTGACGCGCTATGTGGCGCCGCGTGTTTCCGCCCCGCCCCCGCGCGTCACGGTGTTGTTGGATAAAACTTACGAGCCGGGAGCGGCGCTGCCGTCGATCGAACGCGGACGGCGGGTGGACTTCAAGATCAATGTGGCCGACCACAAGACCCGCTCGGAACTCCGCCGGTTTCGCTGGCAGGTCGTCCCCGGACGGCCCACGGCGGAGGTGTTGTCTGGGAGCGCCGGCATCCCTGCCGGCGAGAAGTCCAACGCGCAACCCGCCGGCAGGGATGCCGGCGCTCCCAGGGGCTGGCAAGTTCTCACGGAGCCGCACTTCGTCTGGAACGCGCCCGAAACCGGGGAACACACGCTGGCGGTGCAATACATTGATCGTGACTTGAACTATTCGCTGCCGACGTTGGTGCCGCTGAGGATCGTCCCACCGTGGTATCTGAACGCGTGGATCATGGGGCCGTTTGGCGGCACGACCGGCGGTTTGCTGATCTGGGCGTTCGTGGCGCGCTCGCTGATCATCCGCCGCAAGCGCGAGGCCGAGCAGTTGCGCGAGCGGTTGCTGGAAGAGGAACGCAAAGCGCGCGAAGGAGCCGAAGCCTCGGCACTGGCTCTGGCCGCGAAGAACACACAATTGGAAGCCGCGCGCAAAATGGCTGACGACGCGCGAACTGTCGCCGAGGAAGCCAAAGCGCTTGCTGACGATGCCAACAAAGCCAAATCCCAATTTCTAGCCAACATGAGCCACGAATTGCGCACGCCGCTCAACGCGATCATCGGTTACTCGGAAATGATGGAAGAAGAAGCGCCCGAGATCGGCGCGGACTCGATGATTCCTGATTTTCAAAAAGTGCAGTCCGCTGCCTGGCACCAACTCGGCCTGATCAATGACATCCTCGACTTGTCCAAGATTGAAGCCGGCAAGATGACGTTGTTCATCGAGGAGTTCGACGTGGCGAAACTGATCAACGAAGTCGCGGCCACCGTCCAGCCTCTGGTGACGAAGAAGGAGAACCGGCTGGTGGTCGAGTGTCGAAGCGACATCGGAACGATGCGCGCCGACCAAACCAAAGTGCGGCAGACGCTGTTCAATCTCATCTCGAATGCCGCGAAGTTTACGGAGAAGGGGACGATCACACTGCGTGTGACCAAGTCAGAAGGCAGAATGAAGAATGCAGAAACTGATCAGCCCGGCGGAGCCGCTGGAAACATTCTTAATTCTTCATTCGAGCTTCTTCATTTCGCAATTTCAGACACCGGCATCGGGATGACGCCCGAGCAACTGGGCAAGCTCTTCCAAGCCTTCACCCAGGCGGACGCCAGCACGTCGAAGATGTACGGCGGTACAGGCCTGGGGTTGGTGCTGTGCCGCACCTTCTGCCAGATGATGGGCGGAGAGGTGACGGTGGAGAGCGAATTCGGCAAGGGGACTACCTTCACCGTGCGCCTGCCAGCTCAAGTTGAGGCTGAAGCTCTCGCTTGACCGGGACCAGGCAATTCCAGTGCCCGCGAATCGCCCGAATCACAGGATTGAGAGAAGGAACCTGGAGGTGTTTCCACCGGCTGAACTCTGTCGCTGGTTTTGATTCGGCCCGTGACAACATAGAAGGAGGGCTCGTTTTTGTTGTCTCGCGGCGCATCCAGCCTGCGGCAAGAACCGCTCGCTAAACCTTGAGATGAATCGATGACAACTTGAATGGACGCTGACCTGGCCTCTCTTTTGTTTGCGGCGGAACGTTGGAAGGTTGGAACGTAAGGAAACCGAAGGCAACAGGACCATCGCGCATTTCAGGAGAGCAATGGTTTGATCACTTCGCCGCCATTGATGGTGGCGCGTTCGTCGCGGCCGTTGTGCAGGTAGGTCAGGGCGGCGTGATCGAGCCCCATCAAGTGGAGGATTGTGGCGTGGATGTCATGGACGTGCGCCCGGTCTTGAACCGCGCGCAGGCCGATCTCGTCCGTGGCTCCGACAACCGTGCCGGCTTTGACGCCGCCGCCCGCCATCCAGGTGGTGAATCCCCAGGGGTTGTGATCCCGGCCATTACCCTTTTCGTTGAATGGAGTGCGGCCAAATTCTCCGCCCCAGACCACGAGCGTGCTATCGAGCAAGCCGCGTGAATTCAGATCGGCGAGAAGTCCGGCGATGGGGCGATCCGAGATCTTGCACCACTTGGAGTGGTTGCCCTCGATGTCGGAATGCGCATCCCAGGCGCTGCCGCTGCCACAGTAACATTGAACGAAACGCACGCCGCGTTCGACCAACCGGCGGGCGAGCAGGCAATTCCCGCCGAACTTCGCGGTCAGTTTGTCGTCGAGGCCGTAAAGGTTGCGCGTGGCTTCGGTTTCGCGTGCGAGATCGACGGCTTCCGGCGCGGCGGTTTGCATCCGGTAAGCCAGCTCGTAGGAATTCAAGCGCGCGGCGAGCTCGGTATCCTCGGACTTGTCCAGCGCGTAATGGCGGTTGAGAGCGTTGAGCAGGTCAAGTTTGCTGCGCTGCTGGCGATCACTGACGACGCCGGGCGGCGAGAGATGGAAGATCGGCGTGCCATCGCGGCGAAACATGGTTCCCTGAAAAGTCGCCGGGAGGAATCCGGAGCTCCAGTTCTTCGGCCCTCCATTAACCTCGGCCTCGTCAGTGAGGATGACGAACGACGGCAGGTTGTCGTTGGCCGATCCAAGCCCATAAGTCGTCCACGCGCCAATGGCAGGCCGTCCAGCGAGAATATCGCCTGTGTTCATCTGGCAGACGGAGCCGACGTGGTTCAAGCCGTCCGCCCAACAGGAGCGAAGAATGGCCAGGTCATCCGCGTGTTTCGCGATGTGAGGATACCAGTCGGAGATCCAGATGCCGCTTTGACCATGCTGCTTCCACTGGCGTTTGGTGGGCATGATGGTGTTGCCCGCCGTGCCCATCGCGGTGATGGGTTTCCCAAACGATTCGGGCATCGGCTGGCCGGCGAGTCGGTCGAGCGCTGGTTTGGGGTCAAAAAGATCAAGGTGGCTCGGACCGCCTTCCATGAAGAGCCAGATGACGGACTTCGCTCTTGCCGAGTGATGCGGCGGACGGGATGCGAGCGGCTGGAGCGGGTTGATGGCGACGTTCGCGGCGCGCGCGGTAAAACCGTCCCGGCCCAGCATGGAACCGAAGGCCAGAGCTCCGAAGCCGGCACCCGCTTGCGCGAGGAACTTTCGTCGAGAGTGGATCTGTTGGAAATCGTTCATCTGAGTTCGGTCGTTTTCAGGCGTCTAATTCCGGTAAACAAACTCGTTCGAGTTCATCAGCGTGTGGCAAAGGTCCACCAGCACGGCGGCGTGAACAGGATCGACTGGGGCCGTTACGGCGGACGGTTGCGCCAGTCGTTCACCGGCTTCGGCTCGTTCGCGCAGAATCTTGTCTTGTCGCTGGAAAAAATCATTGAGCATGGCTGTTTCGCTCTTCGAGGGACTTCGCGCGAAAGCGATGCGGTAAGCTTCAATGATCTGGCGGTTCCGGTCGGAACCCGCCTCGCGAAAAACGCGGCCCGCGAAACTCTGTGCAAGGTCGAGCATCTGGGCGCTGTTGAGAAGCGTCAGCGCCTGAAGCGGGCTGGTGGTGACATTGCGCCGGGCGCAACTCTCGTGCGTATCCGGCATGTCGAACGTGTCAAACATCGGATACCGTGTGTTGCGCCGGACAAAAACATATATGCTCCGGCGATCTCGATCGAGTGAATCATGGTTCACGGGCCAGCCGCCCCGGCTCTCCATGCCGGCGGGAAGTTCCGGAAAGATGCTGGGGCCGCTCATTTGCACGTTGAGCCGTCCAGCCACAGCCAGCGCGCTGTCACGAATCACTTCGCCTTCCAGCCTCTGACGCGGAAAGTGCCAGAGCAGCTTGTTCTCGGGATCGATCCTGGCCGCCGTTTCGAAGTGCGTGGCGACTTGCTCATAGGTGCTGGAGGTCATGATCAACCGGTGCATGGCTTTAATGCTCCAGCCGCTGCGGACAAATTCTCCCGCGAGCCAGTCGAGCAAAGCCGGGTGCGTTGGTCTCTCCCCCTTGAAACCGAAGTCGCTCGGGGTGGCCACGATTCCGCGTCCGAAATGATGATGCCAGATGCGGTTCACCATCACGCGAGCAGTGAGAGGGTTTTCCGGGTCGGTCAACAGCATGGCGAGCGCGCTGCGGCGTCCGGTGGAGCGGACGTTCGCTGGCATGGTGATCGTGGCAGGCTTCGGATCCAGAATGCTTAACAAGCCCGGCGCGACCTCCTGCTGGCGCGAATCCCAATTACCGCGGCCGAGAAGAAATGTCTTTGGGGCTTCCGTTCCGAGATCGACCACACCGGTTCCGAGCGGGAGATTCCCCGGATGGAGCGGGGCGTAAGTCTGAAGTTGTTTGTTGAGTTCGTCCCAATGTTTCCTGGTATCGCCCTTGAGCGCGGCAGCGACGGCTTTCGTCGAGGCGATGTACTGATGCGAGGACGGATCAAGGTAGAGTTTCGCCTTCGCGACCATCTGGGCTTCAAACGCGGTGCGCGCGGAAGCCGGCTTGTTCAGTGCCGTTTGAATTTCTTCAGGGTACTTCTCCGCGTAGTCCTTGATGATGTCGTTCCGCTTTGGCGCTTCGATCTCTTCCATCTCCGCGCGGAGGTCCCGCGTTTTCACCTCCCATCCGGCGAGCCGGAGTTGGTGCTCAGTCAACGCGGCGGAGGGCGTCAGAGGAATGTTATCGTCAGCGGCTGTGTTCGCGAAGAACGCTTGCAGTCGATAGTAATCCACCTGCCGGATCGGATCGAACTTGTGATCGTGGCAGCGAGCGCATGCGTATGTCAGTCCGCTGAATACTCCTCCCACAGTGTCTGTAATGTCGTTCAGGATCTCCTGCCGGCGCTGCATCAAATTGCGCGCATTGCTCTCGTCCGGGTAATGGCGATTGAACGCCGTGGCGATTCGCGCTTCAGGATTTTCGGGCCAGAGTTCGTCGCCGGCGATCTGCTCCTGGACAAAACGATCGTAAGGCTTGTCGTCATTGAACGCCTTGATGACGTAATCGCGATAGCGCCAGGCG
Source organism: Pedosphaera sp. (assembly GCA_009695275.1). Taxonomy (GTDB): domain Bacteria; phylum Verrucomicrobiota; class Verrucomicrobiia; order Limisphaerales; family F1-12-MAGs170; genus F1-120-MAGs170. Next base: position 6,037 of record SIBF01000107.1, read on the forward strand.
TTCGGGCGGGTTTCATCCGCTTTGAACCCTTCACTCTCGGCATAGCGCGCAAGATCCAGCCAGTGCCGAGCCCAGCGCTCGCCGTATTGCGGCGATGAGAGAAGGCGGTCCACGACTCTATCGAAGGCTTTGGGTTGCCTGTCAGCGAGGAACGCATCCACTTCGCCGGGCGTGGGTGGCAAACCAGTAAGATCAAGCGTGGCCCGGCGGACTAACGTAACTTTGTCCGTCGGGGGATTCGGACTGATGTGTTGAGCCTTTTGCGCCGCGAGAATGAAGCTGTCCACCGGATTGCGAATCCACTTGTCACGCATGGATGGAACAGACGGTTGCCTCACAGTCTGGAAAGCCCAGTGAGCACGCTCGCGATCCGAGAACTCGGGCGGATTCGGCTCAGCACGGGCTGCAACCAACCCGACCACGCCGATCAAGGCAAGCAGCCGTCCAGCATTTGCAAAACAGCCCATGGCATCAGGTGAAGGTTGACTCGTAATTTCTTGTGCTGATAGGCGATAATATGTTCGAGGAAACGAATCGTGTAAAGCCGACGTTTCTGTGAATATGTCATGAGCCAGCAAATTTCCGTTTGCCATGGAGATGTCAGCGTCTAACGTCCGCATCAAGTCCATGCAGGCGCAAACTTTAACCATTCTCATCATTGAACCCGATCCCGGCTTCCTGCGCAGGATCGAACAGATGCTGGACCTTTCCGCGGGAGCCGGCATGGCGCTGGTGTGCGTGACCTCCTTGCAGGCCGGGCTCGGAAGGCTTGCACAAGGTGGTGTGGATATCGTCCTGTTGGATCTTTCACTGGTGTCCCAGGACTGGCTGACGACTCTGGATCAGATTCAATCGACAGCGCAGCACGTGCCGGTGATCGTCCTGAGCAGCCTTGATGACGAAACTGCCGCGCTGCAAACAGTGCATGAAGGCGCTCAGGATTACCTCGTCAAAAGCGAGATCAACCGGCATGTCCTCGTCCGATCCATCCGTTACGCCATCGAGCGGGAGAAAAGCGAGGCAGCCCTGTTGCAGGCGGAGGAAAAATACCGGAGCATTTTCGAGCACATCACGGAAGGAATCTTCCAGACCACACCGGACGGCCGTTACCTCAGCGCGAATCCCGCCCTGGCCACCATCTATGGATTTAGCGCTTCCGAGGAATTGATGGCCCACTTCACGGACATCAGCGGCCAGCTCTACGTGGAACCGCACCGTCGTGACGAGTTCGTTCGATTGATGGAGCAAAACGACGTGGTCAGCGGCTTTGAATCACAGATCCGACGCAAGGACGGCCGCGTCATCTGGATTACCGAGAACGTCCGGGCAGTCCGCGATCCACGCGGTCGCCTGCTCTGCTACGAGGGAACCGTCGAGGACATCACCGAGCGCAAGCGCGCCGAGCAGGAGATGAGGAACTCGGAAGCACTATACCATTCGCTGGTCGAGACGCTGCCACAAAACATTTTTCGCAAAGATCTCAACGAGTGCTTCACATTCGCCAATTCGAGATTTTGCGAAACGCTCGGACGAAGACTGGAGGACATTGTCGGCAAGACGGACTTCGATTTCTTCCCGCCCGAACTGGCAGGCAAGTACCAACAAGACGATCGCGTCATCATCGACACCGGCAAGATGATGGAAAAGGTGGAGGAGCACCAGCCGCCCAGCGGAGAGAAGATTTATGTCAACGTCGTCAAAACTCCGCTACGAGACTCGTCTGGCAATATCATCGGCCTGCAAGGGATTTTCTGGGACATCACAGCCCGGAAGCGCGCCGAGGAAAGACTGCGCCGGACGACCTTGGAGCTGTCAAACAGTCGTGAGGAGTTGAAGGACAAGAACGAGCAGATGGAGGAAGACCTCCGCATGGCGCGCGAGATTCAGCAGGCCATTTTACCACAGCAGTACCCCACGTTCCCCCGCTCTGCCGCGCCAGACGACAGCGCGATGCGCTTCTTCCACCGTTACCTGCCTTCCGGCACGGTCGGTGGAGATTTCTTCACCGTGGTGCCGTTATCGGACGCAAAGGCCGGGATCTTCATTTGCGATGTAATGGGACATGGCGTGCGGTCCGCGCTCATCACTGCGATTGTGCGGACGCTCGTCGAGGAATTGACACCTCTCGCCGCCGATCCGGGGCAACTCCTGACCCAGATCAATCGCGATCTCCGCGTCATACTCAAGCAGTCCGGAACACTCCTCTTCACGACCGCGTTCTATGGAGTCATTGACCTCGATACTCACCGAATGCGCTATGCGAATGCGGGGCATCCCAGGCCATTTCTCGTTCATCGCCCGTCCGACCAGGTCGATGTCCTGCGGCAATCCCTGAACTCAAGCAGTCCGGCGCTGGCACTCTTTGATGGATCAGCCTATTCACATACGGAATGCGCAATCGCTCCCGGCGACCTTCTGTTCCTGTTCACAGATGGACTTTATGATGTTGAAGGCCCTCACCAGGAGGACTTCAGCACCGACTCGCTGCTGGCCGAGGTGAAACACCGCGCGACTTTGCCGACTCCCGCGCTATTCGATGAGCTGATTGGCGAACTCCGCGCGGCATCGCCAAGAGGAGAACTTGCGGACGACGTGTGCCTCCTGGGCGTCGAGATTTTGAAATAACCGCAGTTTCAGGCCACGAAATCGGCGTGTATTTGGACGGCGGACGCCGATGCGGTTGTTAATGCCGAAGCCGTTCTGCCGTGCGCCGGGGAGGCGCTCCTCCCCCGCAATGAATTCTACGCGGTGCATCAAACGATTGCCGGATGGTTTGGAAAGTCCCCGCACGCCGAACATTTCCGTTGAACTCCGCAAGCTTCGCCATCACAATCAACACGGCCTTGAAACCGTGCTTCCGCATTCCGAATTTCGTGTTCCGCTCTTGAAATGGAAAGGCGCGCCTCGCGGAAACAATGTTAACCCGCCAACAATCCTATGAAGCTCTTACGTGCTTATGTCTTCGCCTTGATCGTCATTGGGTTGGTCGAGTCTGTTCCGGGAGCTGAAACTCTGACGTTCATCGCGCAGTCCGCCGGTGGCGTTGTCCGGGAGAGTTGGTCCGACCCGGGAAATTGGTTTCACCCCGGCCCGAACGGACTGGTGCATATCAACCGGCCTCCCACGGTGGACGAATCGGTCTTTCTCCAGACCGGCGTGAACGCTGGCGGCGCCAACATCCAGGTCGTCAACATGGTCGCCGCTCCGGGTGTGCGAATCAGCGGAGGAAATTTCACTCTGACCACTCTGACGATGCTCAACACCGCCACGTTCGACGGCTCCACTCTGATCGTCACGGGCAACCTCACGACCGACGGTCTGGCATATCTCGACGCTTGCACACTGACGATTGACGCGGGTGCGACCGCGTTCATCAGCTTCAACGCGCCGCACACGAGCGGCAGCCTCGGGTTGAGATCGAACACGCTCATCAACAACCAGGGCTCGTTCATCATCGCGGGCAACGCCGCGTTGAGCGCCCTCGGTCCGTGCCGCTTCAACAACCAATCCAACGCCGATCTGCGTGGACAAGGGCCGGCCACAGTTACAGGGGGAAGTTCCGTTTTCGTCTTCGACAACCGGGGCACTGTGCGCGTGGAAGGCGGCACCTTCGCTCTGGAAAACCTCAAGTGGACCAGTTCGACGGGCACCGGAACGTTTCTCGCCGCCGTGCCCGGCTCGATCAACCTTTTCCGCAATGCCACCACCGTCGTCAGCAACGCCGTGGCCTTCACGTTCAAAGGCCCAGGCTTGCATCGTTTCACCGGCGGCTTGCAAGTGGACGGCATGATGAACATTGGTGTCGTGGACCCGCTGACCAAAATCGTGGACCCAGGATTCGTGGAACTCGCGCTAACTCTGGATTCCGTCGGCAAGGGCGAAGTGCATGTCGTCGCGCAGCCAGCCGTGATAAGTTCCATCAATTGGAAGAGCGGACATTGGTCGCTGAACACGCTCACCATTGACGCGGGTGGGCAACTGTTGATTTCCGGCACGGGTGGCAATGGCACGTCCTACTTCGACGCGGGCCGCGTCAACAACAGCGGCAGCACGCTGCTCGTTGGCAACGCGGGATTCCAATTCGGCAATGGTGTCGTCTTCAATAATCTTCCCGGCGGACTGTTCGATGTGCAATCCGACGCGTCTGTCCCTATCGGTAGCCCGGTGGTACCCGTGTTCAACAACCAGGGCCTGTTCCGAAAATCCGGCGGCGCGGCCACCTTGCAAATGGGCGCGGTCTTCAACAACAGCGGCTCCGTGCAAGTGCAGGGCGGCTCCGTGAATTTCCAACGTGGCTACACTCAAACCGAGGGGAACACGACCGTCGGTGCGGGTCTCACGCTGGCGGCGGGTTCGCCCGGCGTGAACATCCAGGGCGGCTCGCTTTCAGGCGCGGGCACGATCAATGGCGCGTTGGCAAACAGCGGCCACGTTGTACCCGGAACCTCACCCGGCGTGCTCGCCGTCGGCGGCGCCAACTCATTCACACAAACGCCCGGCGGGACGCTCGACCTCGAAATCGGCGGTCTCACCCCCGGCACACAATACGATCAATTGAAAATCAGCGGCATGGCCACGCTGGATGGCTCGCTCAACATCGCGCTTCTTAATGGGTTCATGCCCGTGCCCGGAGACAGTTTTCCGATCATGACTTTCGCCTCACGCGCCGGAACATTTCCAGTGAAGAACGGGCTGGACCTCGGCCGAGGGCTGGTGCTCCTGCCTGTTTACACGACCACGAATCTGACATTGGTGGCGACGAGCGTGACGTTGATTCAACCGCCGATGGCTGTCGCTTTGGCCAGTGGGCCGGGCCAAGGTGGGCAACTTTCCTGGCCGTCGCTCCTCGGCCAGGCTTATCAGGTCGAGTTCTCCAGCGACTTAGTTCAGTGGTTCGTCCTGAGCAACGTGGCGGCCACCACGACCGCGACAATCATTCTGGACCCAGCACCGATCACCAGCGTTGCTCACCGATTTTACCGGCTGCGGTAAAGAAACAATTCTCCATCGAACACCGGAGCGGCGAACTTTCGCTTTGAATTCGTACTCTGTACCGCCAACATTTATCGCTTTATCGCAACATGAATCGAACACATCATTGCAACGAACTTCGGCCCGCGCATGCGGGACAAACTGTAACTTTGGCCGGTTGGGTCCACTCGCGCCGCGACCTTGGCGGCGTCCTCTTCATCGACCTGCGCGACCGCGAGGGACGCACGCAAACTGTGTTCGACCCGGCTGATCTCTCAAAAGAAGTCTTCGACATCGCCACGCATTTGCACGCCGAATCGGTGATTGAAATCGTGGGCAGAGTGCGCGTGCGCCCGGACGGCACGAACAACAACAAGATCCCCACTGGCCAGATCGAAGTGCTGGTGAAGGAACTCGTGGTGCTGAATCACGCCGACCCCTTGCCGTTCCAGATCGACGACCCCGAAGCGGCCGCGAAAGTGAACGAGGAAACGCGGCTCCAGTATCGCTACCTCGACCTGCGCCGCCCGGAGATGACGCACAACCTGCGCCTGCGCTCGAAGGTCGCCATCGCCACGCGCAGCTTCATGGACGAGCAGGGCTTCCTCGAAGTCGAGACGCCGACGCTCTTCAAGTCCACGCCCGAAGGCGCGCGCGAATTCCTCGTCCCGAACCGTCGCGAGCCGGGCACCTTCTACGCACTGCCGCAGTCGCCGCAGCAGTTTAAACAAATTCTCATGGTCGCGGGCATCGAGCGTTACTTCCAGCTCGCGCGCTGCTACCGCGACGAGGATTTGCGCGCCGACCGCCAGCCGGAGTTCACGCAGGTCGATATCGAGATGAGCTTCATCGACCGCGAGGACATCTACGCGCTGATTGAAGGTTTGCTGAAGAAGGTCTGGAAAACTGCGCTGAACCTCGACATCCCGACGCCCTTCAAGCGCGTCAGCTTCGAGGAAGCGCTGAACCGCTGGGGTATCGACAAGCCTGACACGCGCTTTGGCATGGAACTTGTGGACTTCACTGAAGATTTCCGCGCGAGCACGTTCAAGGTTTTCTCTGGAGCCATTGCCAGCGGCGGCGTGGTGAAAGCCATGAACGTCAAGGGACTCGCCTGCGCCACCCAGGGCCAGATCGAAACCATGACCGAATACGCCAAGAGCTTCGGCGCGAAAGGTCTCGCCTACATCAAGGTCGAGAACGGTGAATGGAAATCGCCCATCGTGAAGTTCTTCAGCGAGGCCGAGAAGGCCGCGCTCAAGACCAGGCTCGCCATCGAGGAAGGTGATCTGATTCTTTTCGCCGCCGACCAATGGCTCAACGCCTGCGAAATCCTCGGCAAAATCCGCCTCTACTGCGCCGACGTGCTCAAGACGCAGGGCAAGCTCACAATTGATCCGAAGCAGTTCAATTTCCTGTGGGTGATTGAGTTTCCGCTGCTCGGCTTCGACCGCGAACAGAACCGTTGGTATTCCAGCCATCACCCGTTCACCGCGCCCGTGGCCGAAGACATCCCGCTGCTCAAGACCGACCCGAAGAAGGTTCGCGGCCAGCATTACGACATCGTGGTCAACGGCGTGGAGCTTGGCGGCGGCTCGATTCGTATCCATCAGCCCAACGTGCAGAAGACGGTGTTCGAGGAAATCCTCCAGATTCCGCCGGACGAGACCAAGCTGCGCTTCGGTTACATGCTCGAAGCGTTCCGTTATGGCGCGCCGCCACACGGCGGCATTGCCCTCGGTTTCGACCGCCTCTGCGCCATCCTTTGCGCCACGACGAGCATCCGCGACGTGATCGCCTTTCCGAAGACGGCAAAAGGTGTCTGCCTGATGACCGACAGCCCGAGCCAGGTCAGCGCGCGGCAGCTCCGCGACCTTTACATCGACGTGAAAGTGAAGAAGCCGGAATGAACTTCCTGCCCGGCCAAAATGATTTACGAACTCGAAATCAAGAACCGGGCGGTGAAAGACCTCGAAGGACTTTCATCAGACGAGAGACAGCGGGTCAGCGCGCGAATCGATGAACTCCACAATGATTTGCACGGCGACGTCAAGCGGCTGCGGAACTTCATCCCACGGTTTCGGATGCGTTCTGGTGATTACCGGGTTTTGTTTGAGGTGGAAGGAAGCCGCGTTGTCATCTATCGCTATCGTGTCCGGCATCGGTGAGATGTTTATCGATGAGGTTATTTATGGTGGAACTACACCCTGAGATGTTGAGTAAGGATGGCAAGAAGTTCGTCGTGCTGCCGCACGAGGAATTCGAGGCCATTCAAGAAGAGCTGGAACAACTGGAAGACTTTCGCCAGTTGGAAGAATCGATTGCCGCGGAGAAGGACACACCATCGATTCCGTGGGCGGAAGCCAAGAAGCGGCTCGGACTCGCTTAATCTTCCTGCTCGTGGCACACGCGCATGAGCGACGTGGAAATTGAGAAGGTGCATTTCACGCAAGACCGGCTCGGCTTAGAGTTGAAAGACGTCCGACTGATCAGCGTGCCGCTCTCGTTCTATCCCACGCTCCAAAACGCCAGCGAAGCGCAGCGGCTCAACTTTGAACTCTCCCCTTCATCTGTCCACTGGCCTGATTTGGATTGCGACATCGGCGTCGAAGGGATGCTTGCGGGGGCAGGGGAATTATCCGTGTATGCGCAACGCTCGACAGAGTTGCATGCGCTCCGGGATGCCAAGGCAGAGGATACGAGCGCTCCGGGAATGACCCTGGCCGAGGTGAAACTTCGGTATGGCATCAAGCAGCCCCTGTTTCAGAAATTCAGAAATCGCGGAACTTCATCCGCAAGTCTTCACGAAGTTCATCCGATGCACCGGCAAGATTACGAATTCGCCTCCACGACCTGCACCTCCAAATGAAACCGGCGGAGAAGGAGTAACGCGAAGCCGCCGGCAATCCCGCGAACACCGCCGCGATTCCGGGCGACTGGAGTGTGCAGCGGACTTTTCTGAGTTCAGTTGGCTCCGTTCCAGGTCCAAGTCTGGCCAAAATTGCCGAAGAACACGCACTCCTGGCGAGTGGGATCATAGGCCAATGCGCTCGAAGCCGATCCCGGCGGATGATTGGCCGGGTTGGCTTGGGTCCAAGTTACACCATTCCAAAGCCAGGTCTCTTCACCACCGCCGTTGCCACCAAAGACGACCACCCTCTGCCGCGCGCCGTCGTAGGCCATGGCGTGGCCATCGCGGGCGGAGGGAGAAGTCGCGGGGCTCTTTTGCGTCCAGGTCGTGCCATTCCAAGTCCAGGTGTCGGCCAACCGCCCGGTATTGCGCGTGCCGCCGAACAGGACGATCTCGCCGCGAGCCTGGTCCCAGACCATTTTGTGGCTCCAACGGTCCGGCGGGCTGGTCGCCGGCTGAAGACGGATCCAGTTGCCCCCGCGCCAAACCCAGGTGTCGTCCAAGCCGTTGCCGCCATTGAAGCCGCCGAACATGACCACTTCCTGGCGTGCCGCGTCGTAGGCCATGCCGGGTGCGGTTCGACCGAGGGGAATCTCGCGGAAGGCCAATGGGCCATCCGCGCCGGTGGAGCCGCTGCTGAAGGGCAGGTCCGGATCAATGGACAGGCTCGAAATCGGCAGGAGAACCACCCCCACCAAAGCCTGCGACCACCGGAGCCGCGGAACACCTCCCAGGAGCTGGAGCACGGACCTCTTCGTCCGCGCGGCTGCCTTTGGCATGGTCTCGCGGACGAGGGTGCCAGCGCTCCGATTTCCTAAAGCGCCGGCACCAGGTGTGGGCTGACGGAGAGGGAAGTTTTTTAAGAACGACAGTTTGGATTGCGTTGTATTCATAAAGTGGTCTCGTTTTCGTTAAGGATCTGGTTCGTCGAATGGTTGATTCATTTGTTCCGGTAACTGACGACCGGCGACACGACAGAAATGGACGTGCCCGTTCGGATGGTTTCCGGGACTGCATTGAGGTAGCTCACTGTGGGCGACGATGCGGAAATGGAAGTGCCAGGCGGGAGATTATCGGCCAGAGCGTTGAGATAGCTCACGGCGGCGGAAGTGGTGGCGATGAGCGTGCCCGGCGGCAAGGTCTCCGTCACCGCGTTCAGATAGCTCACGGGAGCCGAGGCTGTGGCGATGAGCGCGCCGGACGGGAGGGTTTCCGGAACGGCGTTCAAATAGCTCGCAGTCAGCGATGTCGCGGCAATCGGTGTGCCCGCAGGCAATGTTTCCGGAAGCGCATTCAGAAAACTCGCAGGGGCGGAGGACGCAGCGATCAAAGTGCCCGCAGGCAAAGTCTGGGCCACCGCGTTGAGGAAAGTAATGATATCGCTGGACACGACCTGAACGGGACGCGATGAAGCATCGGTCGGATTCGAACCATCTGCGACTTCTCCGTTGTCGTCCCAGCCATCGCCATCGGTGTCCGGGTTGAGCGGATTCGTGCCGTGAAGAAACTCGCCGATATTCGCGAGGCCGTCATTATCGGGATCCTCCTGATCATCCGTCACACCGTTATTGTTGGTGTCGCGGAGGCGCGGATCGAGGCCAAAAAACAATTCCCATGCGTTACTCAAACCGTCCCCATCGAGATCCTCAAGGCCGTCTGGAATGCCGTTGCCATTTGTGTCCCGGCGGGAAGGGTCGTATCCCAAGGAGGCCTCGATATTGTCGGGCAAACCGTCCCCGTCGCCGTCCCCGTCGCTGAGCACCCAGAAGGTCCAGACCGCCTCCGACTGCAGGGCGTTGCCCTCCAGATCGGTGATCGCCGGCTTGATGGATGCTTCGTAATGGCCTGGCGGAAGAGGTTTCTGAAGGGTCATCGACGCGGTCTGAATCAAGGCACCATATCCAACCACGCCATCCGTGATGGCGAGGTCATCCTTCGTGCCGAAGGCATTATCGGGACCGGCGGACCGGAGCGTCACGGAATTGCGGTTGACGGTCGTTTCCAGCACGGGCTCGTTAAAGGTTGCCGAAACGATTCGCAGGTCGCTGGCGAATGTGTCTGGAGCCGGGCTCGTTTGAATTACCCGCGGAGGTGCCGCCAGCGGCACGAGCGCGACGTTGATGAGGGCGGTGGTCGTTGAATTTCCACCCGTGTCCGTGGCGCGAGCCTGAAGCGTGAATGACTTCTTCGTTGGAGTGATGATTGGTGTGACAAAGGACGATGCAAATTCGTAGCTCCTGTCGGTCGCGATTCGTCTCCCATCGACGAGGAAATCAACGCTGCGAACCTGGACGTCATCCTGCAAATGAGCGACGACCCTCACTCCTTGGTTCTCGCGAGCGAGTGCAGGATCCAGTTGGAAGCTGGCCGAGAGCGAGAGCGAAGGCGGCACACCCTTGACGTCGAAAGCCAGGAAGTTGACGACCTGCAGCCCGGCCCGTCCGGCGGCCACGTAAGCCAGGCCGTCGTAAAGGCTGATGGCGCTGGCAATTCCCGGCGTCGGCAGCGTGGCCAGGAATGTTGGGTCCAGTCCTTTGGGGCCTAAATTGTAAAGCGAAATGAAATGATCGCCTTCATCTGTGCTCTTGGTGCCGACGGCGGCGACGGCGAGGCCGGAGCCATTGGGGACGATTTGTTTCCATCCTTGCTGGGAAGTGTTGTTGGCCAGCAACCGGCCAAGATGGGTGCGATCCTTTACGTCGAAAACATTGTAGCCCGAAGTGAAGGTCGCATACGCGCGTCCCTCGGCGACAAAGAGACGAAGGCGGCGACGAGTCTCGCCCACGTCCCCCGGGGACGCGATGCTATCGGTGATCGCGAGTTTTCCCATGTCCAGCGCGACTGCATAGAGTGACTCGACAGTGAGGACGAAGACTGTCGGTCCGGAGACGGCCAGGTCCTGGATGCTGGCCTGCGGATTGACGAGGAGGGAATCCAGGATTTTGCCCGAAGCCAGGTCAACCGCGACCACACTGCCGTTGGCCAGTCCCGCATACGCCGTCCCCTCCGCCAGAGCGACCGCGTTCACCGGAGCGCCGAGATTGAGCTGATGAAGAATCCGGGGATGGTCTCCGCTGGACAAATCAATGACCGTGAAGCCGCCGGGTCCGTCGGCCACCGCCACGAACCGATCTGTGCAGGCGACACTGATGGCACTTCCGGGCGTGTCGATTGGGGCGACGTGAATTGGGTTGAGACCGTTCGCGATCTTGAAAATCGCCACGCCTGCATCCGAATCTGCCACCGCGACAAAACCGTCCTCCGCGCACACGTCCACTGCGTTGCCTGGAGTGTCCAAGCTCGCGATCACGCCGGTGCTGACGGGTTTGCCGTCATTGGGGTCGGAACCTTGCTGAACCTCGGCCGCGTCCGCAATCCCATCGCCGTCCGTATCCGGCTTGCCTTTGTTGGTGCCGACAATGAATTCACCCAGGTCACTGAGGCCATCTCCATCGGCATCCGGAGACGGATCTCTGCGGAGCACAACTGGGGGCAGCACGAGTCGCTTGCCGTTGCTGGCGGAAATTCAATTCGCCGTCCCGACCTGGAGATCGCTGGCGCGAAGGACCCACTGACGGTAATGGGTGTTTGGAGCCATGATCAGCGCCGTTTGCCCGACTCCATTCCGCCCAGTCCGGCCCCGCTGCTCCACAAGGCCAGTCTCAAGATTGACCAACACGAAATAATGCAAACCCAGGGAAAGGCTCGGCGTTGGCTGCGGCGTCGAGTGCAGACCGATTTCCTTCAGCAAGGCGCCGAAGTCACTCCGATCGGCATCCTCGCCATCGTCCGCGTCCAGGAGTTGATCCCCGCCGCCGCTGGAACCGGGCGCCCAGCCGAGCCAGCCCGGTTGGAGAGCACCCGTTCCGGGATCGGTCTCAACAAACTTGCCGTCGGCGCTCACCGTCATCGGCCCGACAATTTCCCATTGCCCCTTATCCTGGCTGAAGTTCCAGAGCGCGCTCGAATCACCCGGCAGAAGTGCTTTGCCGGTTTTCGGATTTGGAAGGTTCGGAAATCGGACTCGGACCGGACGATCGAAATTGCTCGGTCCGTCCGTTTGAATGGTAACCACCATCGGCAACTCCGGCCCGGTCGGCAGAAAGAAATGGACCCCAAAATTAAGACCAGTAGTTAAGCTAGGAGCCTGTCGGACTTAGCTCGTTTTCGGACAAAATCATTGATTTTGGACCATCAAAACACCTTCACCGAAAATCAAAACGCGTCATATCGAATCGTAGAGCGTCGGATTTAATACGTGTACGTAAGTCCGACAGGCTGCTAGGC
>SIBF01000108.1 GCA_009695275.1 Pedosphaera sp.
AAGCCTTTCATCTGGACGGCGAAGGTGGCCGACATTATCCAGAAGCTTGAGCGGGCGCGGGCCAAACTGGAGGGGATCAAACCCGGCTGTACCCAGCCTCGTGGCAAAAAGAAGAAACGTAAAGTTATTTAAGAGACACTACACTAGATCGGCTTTGAGATATGGCATCTCCGGATCGCGTTCTTCGTAAGCTTTCTCAAGCAAATCCAAGGCAGTTTCTTTTTGACCGAGGTTCAAATAAATCCATGCGTAGGAATGCGGTGAAACGTACCTTTTGGTTGCAAGCCGATCCAAATCTTTAATGACTTTCATGGCTCCGGCTCGCTGCCCTGTCAAAGCAAACATCGTTCCCAATCCGAACCGAGCCATGACCGAGTTCGGATCTATCTTCAGCAATGTCTCAAATTCCAGGATCGCTTCCCCCTGCTTCCCCATGTTATTGAGAGTCCAGCCCAGCCAATAATGGGCCTGGGAAAAATTCGGATCCAGTTCCAAAGCTTGGAAGAGCGATGCATTGGCGCGGTCAAACTTTTCGGCGCTAAAATACGCCCAACCCAAATCGCTATGGAGTAATGGGGAAAGCGGATCCAGCTCCAACGCCTGCTTTAGAATCGCAATAGCCTCAACGGTCTGACCTCGCGCTATACTCTGCGCGGCCATAGATTGCGCTTTTTGAAATCGAGCGAAAATGGTCGCTTCCCATTGATTGTGAGCTACTTGACAACTCAAGTGTCACGGTGCCAAAAGCGCAGTTTGTGACCGCGCTCAGTATAGCAAGAAGGCGGCGTAGAAATCCAGTGCCTGGGAAGAGCGCGGTCTCAATTTCATCGCTTGCTTGAGGTCGCTTTCAGCGCCGGGCCAATCCCACTCGAAGTTTAGGCGAACATTACCCCTTGCCATGAAGCCTTCGGTGAGTGAGGGATCCAGATCGATGGCTCTTTGGGCCAGCGATTTCGCTTTTGGCATCGCTCGCTTCAATGGGAGGCCACAGCCACCAGCCTGCGCCCTGTTCGTATGCCAAAGCTGCCCCCGCGTATCCCAAGGCATGGTTCGGATCAATCTGGATGGCTTTCTGAAAATGCTTCAAGGCATTGGTCACGCCTTCATCGGAGACTTTCCACAAGTGGTGCATACCCAAAAGACAGGCTTCTATAACTTCGCGATTTGCCGTGTGAGCCCGCGCCAGGCGAGCCTGGTCTTCTGGTGTCAAGCGCGCCTGCACTTCATTGGCGATGGCGAGAGCAACTTCGCTTTGGACGACGACGAAGTCGCTCAAATCGCGTTTGTAGTTCGTCGCCCAGAGATGCCGGTCCGTTGCGGCTTCGATGAGTTGCACAGTGACGAGCATGTTCGTGGTCGTGCGTTGCACGGAGCCTTCAACGATGGCCTCGACGTTCAACTCTTTCGCCATTTCCGAAATGGACTTTTGCCCGCCCTTGTATCGCATCACCGAAGAACGCCCGGGCACGCGCAGCGCGCTCACATTACCCAACGCCGCGCAGAGCGCCTCGGTCATCCCGTCGCTGAGGTAGGCGTTGTTCGTGTCGCCGGAAAAATCATCGAGCGGTTTCACCGCGAGGGACGTGATGCGTCCGGCGACTTTCGTTGGCGGAGGCGATGAAGCAACCGGCTTTGTCGCGGGATCAGATTCACCAGCCTACGCCCACCGCGAACAACACCAGCGCAATTCCCCATGCCCAGCGGCTATGTGGTTTGATCGGGGGCGCGGAACTGAGCACCGCATCCGGGCGAACCCGGTCGCGTCCGTTGCCGCTTTCGCCCGAGGCTTCCATTGAGGTTGTTTTTGCGGCTGCCACTGTTTCGAGGGCGAACGCCAGATCCTTCGCCGACTGGAACCGGTTCTCAGGATTCTTCTCCAAACAGCGATGGACGATGCGTGACAAAGCCGGCGGCAGGTCAGGCTTGTCATCCGCGAGATCCGGAGCCTCATCGTTCATGATCGCCGCCATGGTGGCGATGGAGGTGTCCCGCTTGAACGGGCGTTTTCCGCTCAACATCTCGTAGAGCACACACCCGAAGGCGAAGAGGTCCGACCGGTGATCCACTCGTTCTCCCCGGACTTGCTCCGGCGCCATGTAATTGGGCGTGCCCAGGACCCGCCCCGGCTCCGTGGATTCAACAGGTTGTTCCACCTGCGTTGAAGCTTCGGCATCGACCGGGGATGTTTGTTGATGGGATCCCGCGTGTGGATCGACTTCAAGAAGCTTGGCCAAGCCAAAATCCAAGATCTTCATCCGCCCATCCTTGGTGACGAACAAATTCTCCGGCTTCAGGTCACGGTGGATTACTTCCCTTGCCATGAGCGACGGACAACCCTTGAGCGATTTGGAGCGCGTAGTCCGTGGCTTTGCGCGCCGGTAACGCTCCTTTGGCTGCGCCTTCCAGAGCCTCGCGCAGCGTCTGTCCTACGAGTAATTCGCTCACGAGATAGGGCTGGCCTTCGTGCTCTCCGACATCGAACACGGTCATGATGTTCGGATGGTTTAGCGTGGCCAAGGCCCTGGCCTCCTGTTCGAAGCGGCGCAGGCGATCCAAGTTCGCTGCGAATTCGCCTGGCATCACCTTGATGGCGACATCCTGGTTCAACCGTGTGTCACGTGCGCGAAAGACCTCACCCATCCCTCCTGCGCCGAGCTTGTCCAGAATGCGATAATGGCTGATGGTTCCCGAGATCACCGGAGGAGTCTGCCGCAGACACCGCACTGGCTCAAGGCTTCATCGGGCATTGTGTCGCCGAAAGACTTGGAACCGCCAGCTCGTATCACATAACAAAAGCGCATTTTCAATTTTTGCTCAAAATATGAACCTGCCTTGCCTTCCTGCAATTCCGTTGCGTGCCGCCCGCGAAAACGCGCCGGGGCTGGCGAACTTCGACATCGACATGTCCGGCTATCCGGACCAGCCCGCACAGCGCAGCTTTTGGAGCATGCCGGGTTCCTATCACAATGGTGCGGGCGGTGTCTCGTTCGCCGACGGCCATGTGGAGATCAAGCGCTGGGTCGACCCGCGCACCAAGCCGCCCGACCAGATTGGAAAAGGAGTCATTGGGCTCACGCCAACGTCTTCGCCCAATAATCCGGACATCCGCTGACTGCAGGAACGTGCCACGCGAAAAGTGAATTGAACCCGAACTTCGGAATTGAATTGCCGCAAAAGATCACAAAAGGCGCAAAGAAAAGAGCGAGATCAGCGGAACAAAGCCTGCGGATATTCTCCCCTCCGAATCCGTCCACCTTTCTTTGTGCTTTTTGCGCTCTTTCGCGGCCCACTTCGGATTGTCCCTTGAAATCTCAGTGTTCGCGCTGGGCTCCTCATCTGCTCCGGGCTTCGTTTCCTTTGTTCCAAACAGCAACGTTTGGCTCAGAGGCAATGCCAGGGGATCGCCGTCACGCGGTCGTGGAAGGTCGGCCACCGGCGCGTATGCCACAGCCCTTGCGGCTCCTCCCCCGCTGCAGAGTGCGTGGCGTCCAGGCCCGCGACGTGCGCCCAGTCCTGCCCTCGCTCCCGACGGGTCTGGGCGCTCCTTCGTTCGGACGTCGGCACCGCTCGGGGTTCCGCGCTTGCCAGGTGTCACCGACAAACTTTTTGACTGACTCCTTTCCATTCGTAAGCTCTGCAAATGTTTGTTCGTTGTATCGCGGCACTGTTGCTGACATCGGGGCTGCTAATGGCTCAGGAGCTGTCGTTGGTGAGGGTGGGCGCGAGTTGGCGTTACTTCAAGGGCGTCTCGGAGCCTTCCAATCCGGTGGAAGCCTGGCGGGCGCTTGATTTTGACGATCAATCTTGGGCCGAGGGAATTTCCGGATTCAGCAACGGGTACGGAGGCGAATACGATGAAGCCACACGGTTCCCTGATTTTGGAATTTCCTACGGGTCGTTTTATGCGCGACGTAGATTCGAGGTTGCCGACCCGGCCGCGGTGAAATGGCTGGTGCTGCGAATCGACTTCAATGACGGATTCGTTGCCTACCTCAATGGCATCGAAGTGGCGCGGCGGAACATTCCAGGCTTGCCCGGCACCACCGCCGCCTTCGACAGCAAGGCTTCGGAGTGTCACGCGCGCGGATTGATCGAGGAGATCAACCTGCAATCCTTCGCACCGTTATTGAAAACTGGCGCGAATGCGCTGGCTGTCCAGGTGCTCGGGCAGGTTCAAGGAACAACGGCGTGTGACTTCGATTTCGTACTCTCTGCCGAATTGGTCGCCAACTTCACGCGAGGTCCCATCATCCAAAACCTGTCCACGAACCGGGTGACGGTTGTTTGGAAAACGCCGCTGCCAGGCGACGCAGTGGTGGAGTATGGAACAACGCCGGATTTCGGCCAGTCAGCTTCCGCGCCAGAGCTGACGGTGACACATGCGTTGATACTGCAAGAATTGATCGCAGATACCGTTTACTATTACCGGGTCAGGAGTCGCGCCGGGGAGTCGGAAGCCACCTCCGCGACAGCCACGTTTCGGACCTTCAAAAACTCGGGGCCGATCAGCTTCGCGGTTTTTGGAGACACGGGCTCTGGCTCGCTCCAGCAGCACCTCATCGCCGATCAAATCAGGAAGGCGCAGCCTGATCTCGTGCTTCATGTGGGGGATATCATTTACCCTCTTTTTACCACGAACAGCACAGTGGATCTGCGCTGTTTCAGCGTGTACCAGCCCCAAATGAAGAGCGTGCCTTACTTCTTTGCCATCGGAAACCATGACCTTTACGCTGGCGACGCGGGATTTTTGAACGCGTTTTATCTTCCGACGAATTCAGTAACCCGGACCGAGCATTTCTACTCATTCGATCATGGTGACGCGCATTTCATCGTGCTTCTGCAACCTTACGCCAACCAGTACCTGCTGACTCCGGATAATCCAATTCACCAGTATGAATGGCTCGTAAATGACCTGGCCGGCACGACCAAGCCATGGAAATTCGTCTTCATGCACGTGCCGATGATCACCTCAGGAGCGCACCGGTTTGATGATTTGGCGCACTTTGGAACTCCGGATTCGGTGGACATCCGCAACACACTGCTGCCCGTGCTGTCCAAATACGGTGTTCAGATGGTATTCGCGGGGCACGACCACAATTACGAAAGATTCAATCCGGTGGAAGGCGTACATTCCGTGGTTACCGGCGGTGGTGGCGTCGCCTTGAGGTATCTGGCTGCACTCGATGCTGCGAGCAGCCAGTTCATGCTTACGCACCATTTCACCAAAGTGGTCGTGGATTCAGATCAACTCCGCTTCGAAGCAATCAACACGGAAGGCGAAGTGTTTGATTCGATGGTGATCCGGCGAACGGTTCCGGCAAAGCCGGTGTTCGACGCCGCGTGGGGAACCCCGGATGTGGATGGCATCGGCGAGGACGATCTCGACGGAAACATCAACGGCCAGAGCTTTGACGTTGCCGGGGAGTCGATCGCTGCGCTGCCTGGCCGATTCTCCAACATGGGCCAGGTCCATGTGAGCAACGATTACACCAACCTCTACATAGGCTTCGAGCAGGCGATGATTTACGGCAATCAGAATATCTTCCTGTTTATCGAGAGTCCGAAAGCGACCGGGGTGACGAACATGGTCGGTGTCGGGAACGGACTGATTGACCCACTGGGACAGGGGGCTGATGCGCTTGATTTCGTGGAGAACCTGTCTTTCACCAACTTCACACCGCGTGTTGGCATTCTGCTGGGAGATGAGTTCGGCGACAGGCAGTCGCGCTCATTTTCAAGGTCGAACCTGCCACTAAACATCGGGCAGGGCGCCTTCTTCCTGGGGCCTGAGCTGGGTGACGTTCCGGGTGTTCGGCTCCAACAATTCAATCGTTCGCCGCAAGCTGGCGGGATTCCCGGCGAGGAAAACGCCAATTTCATCAAGGTTTCAATTCCGCTGATCGCCCTTGGCGGTTTGAGATCTGGAGACGCGATCAAACTGGGCGCCGTCGTCGGCATGAGTGGCTACGATACCAACGCCACAAAGCAAACACGCCAGTTGGACTCCGGTTTCCTGGGGCACGGGCTGCGCGGTTCTGGCCAGGATCCTGTCGTCTTGGAAGGTGTCGGGGTCAAGCTGGCCTTCAATCCCGACGGCGATGATGATAACGACGGTCTCCGAAACGCAGACGAACTGGCGCGCCTCACAGATCCACACAACCCCGATACGGATGGCGACGGCCTTCTGGACGGATGGGAAACGGCGCACAACCTGGATCCCAGATCGGGAGCCGGTATCGATGGGGCAGAGGGCGACCCTGATGGGGATGGATACTCGAATGCAAGGGAGCAGGTTTTTGGAACTGATCCGCGCGACCCCCGCTCCGCCGTGCGTCTGGAATTGGCTGGGTTAGGCGAAGATCGTTATCGGTTCACCTGGCCTACCGTGGAAGGTAAGCAGTATGTTCTGGAGGTGGCAGAGAACCTGGCGGCAGAGTTCAAGAGTGTATCAGCCACGGACTTTCCCATCCGTGCCACGTCCACGAATCAGACTTACTCGGTGCAATTACCTCCTGCGCCGCCTTCACCCGGCAGAGAGTTCTTTTTTCGAATCCGGCTCATTGAGTAACTTTGGGTCATTCCATTAGCTGCCAGTTTGAAGGAGCGCGGCTGTGTGCGAAGCCGCCAGCCGCAGCATTGAGGCATTTCTGCGGCTGGGTTTCACCACAGCCGCGCTCCAATGCTGTTTTGGCAGGCTAACCGGATAGGCATGGATCACTCGCCAATGGTCGGACTTTAATGAGCCAGGGCAAGCTGGGTTGGTTCTTATCAACAGGCGCTGGCCGACGCCACGCCTCTTTCGTTTGAAGCCATCCTTTGAGCGCGGCGTGCGGAGCGCCTGTTGCGGCAGGCATTTGCTTCCGGCAGATGGAGGACGCTGCTGGCTGTTAAAATTTTTCTTTCGCACCTTTCGAGAGTTGGTGTAGCTTCACGACGGACAGCCCTTAACTCCTCATATAACTATGAACACATTGACTACTGTTCCCGGCTCTGCCGATCAACGCCAGACAACGTTTCTGCGACGCATGCTTGGCTTCACGCTCATTGAGCTTCTCGTCGTCATCGCGATCATTGCAATTCTCGCTGGCATGCTTCTGCCCGCGCTGGCCAACGCCAAGGAAAAGGCGAACCGCATCAAGTGTCTCAACAATCTGAAACAGATCTCCCTGTTTGTGCAGTTCTACACGGATGACAACAGGGACTTCTTCCCTGCGCATCGCAACCAGGGGCAGCCCGACAACGCAACGGCTGCCCTCACGAATTGGTGGGGGACGGCGGTTGTGGGATTCGGGGATAAATCCGCGAGCAACTTCTTTCGTTGCCCCAGCATCAAAGGCAAACGCTTTGATAACGGTGTGCGGTGGGATTGGAAATTTGACTGCCACTTGGTTGGTTACGGCTATAACGGTTTCTTCCTTGGGCAACACCCTTATCCAGGTGCCAACCTCACCGTGGCTGGCGTAAAATTCGATATTAAGGAATACTTCAACCGAAGCGGAGTTCTCAGCCCGTCGCAGAATGTCCTCATCGGTGATTCCATGCCCAAAGCGGATCTCGCATGGAGCAGCAGCCTTTGGTGGCCAGCCTCCTGCATGGATCAGAAGGCGAGCACGACCAAGGGTTTCGAAGGCATCGACATGAGCCGCCACAAGAAAACCGGCATTGTCGTTTTCAATGATGGACATGCCGAGGCCCGCAAAGATGCCCAGATCAACCCGCCGGCAGACCCCTATGCGAACACCGCCAAAGGTCTGATCAACTCCCAGTACTGGGACCCGCAAAACCGCGCCAATCGCTGATCCCATCGTTGCTGATCCTAAGGTCTCCAATCGCTCGTGATGAACCTTCAGGCAGGGCTTGCTGTCGCCAGCCGTCCGCGATCGTCGAACAGACTGCCGGATCCCTGCCTGCGCCACGGCGTGGTGAGGACACCACGCCCTGCCAGGCTTCTTGTTTCACGGCTGCGCCGTGTTCAGTTCACTAACAATCCTCAGGAATCCATACCATGATCCTCGTAGCTGGTGAATCTTTGATAGACATGTTGCCGCGCCAAAGCGACGGGCGGGGGACGTTCCTTCCAGTGCCCGGCGGTTCTCCCTTTAACGTCTCGATTGCACTTGGTCGCCTTGGTGTCCCGGTCCGTTTTCTCTGCCCGCTTTCCCGCGATCCTTTCGGCGAACAACTCAGGCATGTTTTGCTGGGAAGCCGCGTTGATGTGTCGCTGTGTCCGCTGACCGCCGCGCTTACCACGCTGGGTTTCGTCACGCCGGAGGTTGCGTCCGGAACTTCCAACTACTCCTTCTACACCGCCGGCACCGCAGGCTGCGCGCTGGCACCAGGCCACGTGCCTGAACAACTTCCAGCGAGCACGCGATGCCTGCACATTGGCTCCTTCTCGCTGGCAGTGGAACCATTCGGGTCAGCAAGCGAAAAACTCCTGAATGATCACGCGAACGGCCGTGTCGTCTCGCTCGATCCAAACATCCGGCCCTTCCTGATCCCGGACAAAGCGTCCTTTGTGCAGCGGCTCGACCGCATTCTGCTACATGCCCATCTGGTGAAACTCAGCGCTGAAGACGCGGAATGGCTCCGGCCTGGAGTGGCATACGAAGTTCTGGCGGGGGATTACCTGGATCGGGGCGCGCGGCTTGTGGTCATCACGCTCGGTGCGGGCGGAGCGCTGGCGTTCACGCGTGAGGAACAGGTCACGTTGGCCGCGCCGCCTGTTCATCTGGTGGATACGGTGGGGGCTGGGGATACGTTTCACGCCGCCATGCTCTGCTGGCTGGTGCGGAATCATCTGCTCACGCCAGAAAAGATCGGGAGCCTCTCCGAGGGGCAGTTGCAATCGCTCCTTGGTTTCGCCGCCGCCGCCGCCGCGATCACTTGTTCGAGACCCGGCTGCGATCCGCCGTGGGATCGAGAACTCGCGACTTCAACAAGCGGTGATCCGATCCAATAACACCCAAATGAAATTGATCCATCAAGGTTTGGCGATCATTTGCCTGGCACTGGTCATTTCGCATTCCAGCCTTTCCGGCCAGGCTGAATCCGCCATTCCCTACAAGGAACCGTGGCGTCCGCAGTTCCACTTCTCGCCGGAGCGCAACTGGATGAACGACCCGAACGGCATGGTATTCTACGAAGGCGAATATCATCTGTTCTACCAGTACAATCCTTTTGGTGACAAATGGGGCCACATGAGCTGGGGCCATGCGGTGTCCCCGGATCTGGTCCATTGGAAGCACCTCCCGCTGGCGCTCGCCGAGGAAAATGGAGTGATGATCTTCTCGGGCAGTGCGGTGGTGGATTGGAAGAACACGAGCGGTTTCGGCAAGGACGGCAAACCGCCAATGATCGCGATCTACACCGGCCATTACACGGAGAAACCGCTTCAGAATCAGCAAATCGCTTACAGCAATGATCGTGGCCGCACCTGGACCAAGTTCGCCGGCAATCCCGTGCTGGACCTCGGTGAAAAAGATTTCCGCGACCCGAAAGTTTTCTGGCACGAGCCAACGAAGCGTTGGGTGATGGTCGTCTCGTGGCCGGTGCATCGAAAGGTGCGGTTTTACTCGTCGCCGAATTTGAAGAATTGGACTCACCTCAGCGACTTCGGCCCGGGCGGTTCGACGAGCGGCATCTGGGAATGCCCGGACTTGTTCCCGATCAAAATCGAAGGCAGACGCCACGCGGAAAAGTGGGCGCTGATCGTCAACGTCGGCTCCGGCGCTCCCGCAGGCGGCTCGGGCTGCCAGTATTTCATCGGTGATTTCGATGGGAAGCAATTCACGCCCGCCAACTCTCCCCGCCGTCCGCCTGGAGAACCCTTGTGGGCCGATTGGGGTCGCGACTTCTACGCGGCGGTGTCGTGGTCGGACATTCCGAAACAGGACGGGCGCAGGCTCTGGCTCGGTTGGATGAGCAACTGGGAATACGCGCAGGACGTGCCCACCTCACCATGGCGCAGTGCGATGACCGTCGCGCGCGAGCTCACCCTGCGCCAGACACCGGGCGGCTTGCGGCTCGTGCAGCAACCTGTCAAAGAACTCCGCTCACTTCGCGGCCAGGTAACACGGTCCAGTTTTAAGAGGCTCACCAGTGGAACATCCGCGGCTGCGTCAGCCAGCGGCGATCTGCTGGACATCAACGCTGACATCAAGGCCAGCCGCGATGCGGTGTTTACCTTGAAGCTGAAGTCCGGGGCGAACGAATCGAATGATCTCCATGTCGATATCCAGGCCCGGCAGATGTGGCTCGACCGAAAGAACTCGGGCAAGGTGGATTTCCATCCGAAGTTCCCGGGCTCTTACTCCGCACCGGTGCGGCTTGTGGATGGCCGGCTGAAGCTGCGAATCCTCGCCGACAATTCCTCACTTGAAATCTTCGCCAACGACGGCGAAGCGGCGCTCACCAGCCTGTTCATTCCCAGTAGTGCCAGCCGCCTGATCGAACTCCATGTCGAACGCGGCTCCATCGGGCGTGCCGACTTTGAGACGTGGCCCTTGAAACCGATTTGGAAACGGTGAACGGTGGGGAAAACCTGGCAGAATATTCACTTTTTGACAGCACGTGCCCCATGGTTCAGTTGGACACAAGAAGTGCGTGAGAACAGCACGGTCAAATGGTCAAACAAGAACATTCTAAAGGATTGCCCATGTATAAAATTCTTGGAGCGGATCGGAAGGAATACGGCCCTGCCAGCGCGGATCAGGTGCGGCAATGGTTGGCGGACGGACGCCTCAACGACCAGACGCAGGCGCAGGCGGAGGGAAGCAACGAATGGAGGCTCCTGTCAGAATTCGACGAGTTTCGCGCGGCTTTGGCTGCCAAAGCTGCGACACCAGGCAGCACGGCGACGGCCACATCGCCACCCATGCCACTTCCCGCTTCTTCCAGGCAGAGTAGTGGCCTGGCTATTTCAAGTCTTGTGCTGGGCATTTTAGCGGTGATTGGCTGCACGATTCTCACCGGAATACCCGCCATCATCACCGGCCACATCGCGCATCGCCGATCCCGCAAGACGCCTCAAAAGTATGGAGGAGGAGGACTGGCCATCGCCGGGTTTGTGCTCGGATACGTCAGCCTGGCGTTTATACCCATCATCGTAGCCGTGATGCTGCCAGCGTTCGCCAACGCCAAAAGCAAGGCGCAACAAATCAAATGTGTGAACAACATGAAGAATATCGGCCTCTCCGCACGGATTTGGGCGACCAACCACGGCGATAAGTATCCACCAGACTTCGCATCCATGTCCAATGAGCTTAGCACACCGAACTTATTGATCTGTCCGGGGGACAGGTCGAAGACCGCCCCAGCGAACTGGGCGGATTTCGGGCCGGATAATGTTTCCTATGAATTTCTCGAACCGGGAATTGACGTGAAGGACGGAGCGCAGACCATCGTGTTTCAATGTCCCATTCACGGCAACATGGGGATGGGCGACGGGAGCGTCCAGATGGGCAGACAGCAAGGCAGAAGATTCAGGAGATGACTCCGGACAAAGCAATGGAACATCGCAAGGAAGACATGCACCCCTGCTGCTAATTTCCATCCGAAGGCAGCCCTGCCTCCCCAACATCCACATTTCCAATTGAATTGTCCGGCAACCTCGCCGACGCTCTGGCCACTGAAAAAATGACCAATCCTCCAAGTGCCTGTTCATTTACTGTCAATGGCCGGACCTACACCCCCCCTGCCCGACCGGTCGCCGTGATTTGTCTCGATGGTTCGGCTGATGAATACCTCGACGCCGCGCTCGCACGTGGCCGGATGCCACACCTCCAGCGCATCAGCGTCAGTGGTCATCGAGGGCTGGCCCGCGCGGCAATGCCAACCTTCACGAACGTCAACAACAGCTCGATCGTCACAGGAGTGCCACCCTGCGTTCATGGCATTGGCGGCAACTTCTTTTTTGACACTGCGAGCGGCCAGGAAGTGATGATGAACTCGTCGAAGTTTCTCCGCGTAGAAACGATATTTCCATCCGCCCAACGCGCCGGGCGGAAGGTCGCCGTTGTCACCGCGAAGGAAAAGCTGCGCGACATCTTTGCCTCCGGCCTCATCGCGCCTGGCGGCATTGGCTTTTCCTCCGAAAAGGCTGTTCAGGCAATTCGCGCAACCCACGGCATCGACAACGTCGAAGCGCTCGTCGGCCCGACACCCCCGATCTACAGCGGTGAGGCCTCGCTCTACGTCCTTAAAGCCGGCATCAAACTCATTGAAGCCGGCCTTGCTGACTTCCTTTACCTGAGCACCACCGACTTCATGCAGCATAAATTCCCACCGGAAGCGCCTGAGGCGATCGAGTTCTACGACGGGATCGACGCGTGTCTTGGCCGGTTGCTGGAACTGGGCGCGGTTGTTGGTATCACCGCAGACCATGGCATGAACGCCAAGCAGCGAGCCGACGGCTCTCCAAACGTGATTTACCTCGAAACTGAACTTGTGAAGCAATTCGGCCCCGGCTTTCGCGTCATCCTGCCGATCACCGATCCTTACGTCGTGCATCACGGCGCTCTGGGTTCCTTCGCTCAAGTCCATCTGCCGACGGACAACGCTTCGCACATCTCTCCTCACGAAGTCATCAAGTGGCTCCTGGCCCGTCCAGGCATCACTGAAGCGCATCCGCGCGAAACCGCGGCACGCCTGATGGAACTTCCCGCCGACCGCATGGGCGACCTCGTGGTTTGCTCTGGGCGCGACGTCGTTCTTGGCCGCACGCCGGATTATCACGACCTCAAAGCGATTGAGAGTGGCCTGCGGTCGCACGGTGGACGTTACGAAGAAATGGTTCCATTCATCTTCAGCGAACCGCTCAAGCCAGCTTTTGCCGCGCGCGCCCGGGGTGATGTTCGGAATTTTGATGTGTTTGATTTCGCGACGAACGGAACGGGTTCATGAATTACGAACAAGCGGCATGAACCACCTCCGAACGGCTCCCAAAATGAAACCAACAATCCAACTTCCAACTCGACATAGCCTTGTCACAGTTCTGGCAGGCCTTCTTGTCATGGCTCTGCCGCTCAAGGCCGATGATTGGCCTCACTGGCGCGGCCCGAAACGAAACGGCATTTCCGTAGAAACCGGATGGACTGATCAATGGCCATCGGAGGGCCCGAAGATCGCGTGGAAGGCGAAGGTTGGTCTGGGCTTCTCATCCTTTGCTGTTGCGAACGGCCGCGCCTTCACATTGGGCCACGCCAGCGACGCGGACACGGTGTTTTGTTTTGAGGCTGACTCCGGCAAGGTGCTTTGGAAGCACAGCTACCCATCCGATCTTGGCGACAAGTATTTCGATGGTGGCACCACCGGCACTCCCACTGTCGATGGAGATCACGTTTTCACTCTTGGCCGTTGGGGCGATCTATTCTGCTTCGAGGCGGCCAGCGGAAAAATCGTCTGGTCCAAGAACGTCCAGAAAGAAACCAGCGCGCCATTACCCGACTGGGGATTCGGCGGTTCCCCGCTGGTTTCTGGAAACATGCTCGTCTTGAACGTGGGCGAAGCCGGCCTCGCGCTGGATAAAACGTCCGGAAAGATCGTCTGGAAATCAGCGGATAAAAAGTCCGGCTACTCGACTCCGCTTCCGATGATGCAAGGCGAGGATATGCTCATGTTGCTAGGTTCCGGACAAAGTTATGCCGCCATCAATCCAAAGAACGGCCAGGAAGCCTGGCGCATCCGTTGGGCGACAGAATACGGCGTCAACGCCGCCGATCCAATCGTTGATGGCAACCGCGTCTTCATTTCCAGCGGCTACGGGAAGGGAGCGGGGCTGTTCAAACTGGGTTCGGGGCAACCCGAAAACATCTGGACCAGCAAAGTCCTGCGCAACCAGATGAACCCGTCCATCCTGATCAACGGCCATCTCTACGGAGTGGATGACGATGAATCGAACCGTCCTTCGCTCAAGTGCGTCGAGTTCGCCACAGGAGCGGAAAAATGGTCACAGCCGAAGTTTGGCTCCGGCGGGCTGACTGCCGCAGATGGAAAGCTCATCATTCTCGGCGAAAAGGGAGAATTGATCATCGCGCCGGCCACACCCGAGCGATTTCAACCGTCGGCTCGCGCCCAGATTCTAGGTGGCAAATCGTGGACGGCGCCCGTGCTGGCCAACGGTCGTGTTTATTGCCGCAACTCGCGCGGTGATGTGGCGGTGGTGGATGTGAGAAGGAAGTAATTGCCTCGCCGCCGGGCCCGGCTCCAATATCAATTTCAATGAATGTTCCCCGTCGCCATTTTATCAAATCGAGCGCTGGAGCAGGCGTGGCTTTCACCGCCCTTCCCTTCATCAGCACTGCCGCTGAACCGGGCCGGACTTTCCGCACCGCACTGATAGGTTCTGGCTGGTGGGGCAAGAACATCCTCAAGGAGGCGATGGAAGCGGGTCGTTCAAAAATCGTCGCGCTTTGTGACGTGGATGCGATCACACTTGAGAACGCCGCGGAACAGGTGAAAGACCTCAGCAGGGACCAACCGAAGACCTACAAAGATTACCGCGAGTTGCTGGAGAAGGAGAAACCGGAGATCGTGATCATCGGAACTCCGGACCATTGGCACGCATTGCCTGCCATCGCGGCGTTGAAGGCCGGAGCGCATGTTTATCTGGAGAAGCCGACAGCGCACACAGTAAACGAGAGCAAAGCCTTGCTCCATGTCGCCCGCGAAACCGGGCGCGTGCTCCAGGTCGGGTTGCATCGCCGCATCGGGCCGCACCACGCCAGCGCGATGAAGTTTCTGCGGGAAGAGAAAGCGGGGAAAGTAGGCATGGTGCGCCTCTTCGCTCACGGCGGCGGCGGACGCGAAACGCCAAAATCGAACAGCCAGCCGCCCGACGGCCTCGACTGGAATTTCTGGTGCGGCCCGGCACCGCTCCGACCGTTCAGCTCAAGTATTCACCCGGGCGGGTTCCGCAACTTCCTCGATTACGCCAACGGCACACTTGGCGATTGGGGTGTTCACTGGCTGGATCAAGTCTTGTGGTGGTCCGGTGAGAATTATCCGAAGCGGGTGTTCTGCACCGGCGGGCGCCCGATCTCCGGCCCCGCAGTCCTCAATGACAAGGAGCAGACCTCAGACGCCCCCGATCATCAGGTGGCCGTATTCGAGTTCGAGAATTTCACCTGCACTTGGGAGCACCGAAAGTTCGCCGACAACCACGCCGAGAAACACAAGATCGGCGCCTACTTTTATGGAACCAAGGGCACCTTGCACATCGGCTGGCGCGACGGCTGGACATTTCATCCGGCGAACGACCGGGAGCCCGTGTTGCATGAGGATTCGCAATTGCAGGAACCCGACGGCCATAACATCAAGCTGCTCTGGGCAGATTTCCTGGGTGCCATCGACTCGAAGCGATCGCCCGTAAGCCACATCGAAGCGGCGCACCGCTCTTCCACGATTCCACTGCTCGGCATGATCTCGTGGCGGCTTGGTCGAAGTCTCGCGTGGGACGGCGCACGGGAGGAATTCGTAGCCGATCCAGAGGCCAACAAGCTTCTGAGCCGAAAGTATCGAGCGCCTTGGGAATACCCGGCGGTGTGAGCGATTCCCTGCAATTCATCCGCGCCACAGAACAGGACATTCCGGTCATCGAGGCGCTCGCAAATTCGATCTAGCGCGCCTGTTATCCAGTCATGATCTCGACAGAGCAGATCGATTACATGCTGCGCTTGATGTACTCGCCGGAGCGTCTGAATAAGGACCTCGAACTGGGAATCATCTACGAGCTGGCTCTCCACAAGGAAAAGCCCTGCGGCTACCTGGCGCTGGAATATCAGCCGGCAACTTCCACTGCCATGCTGCACAAGCTTTATCTCCTGCCCGAGCTTCACGGACTCGGATACGGCCATGCCATGTTGCTGCACGTTTCTTCCCTCGCTCGCTCGATGAGTGCCACCGAGATCCTCCTGCGTGTTAACCAAGCCAATGGCCGCGCTATCCAGGCATATCGGCGCGCAGGATTCTCAATCAAGGATTCCGTGCGTGACGACATCGGAAGCGGTTTTGTGATGGATGATTTCCTCATGGCTAAAACGGTTCAGTCATCGTGATGTTTCCATGGACAAGGAATTCGCACGGCCGCCGCATGGAACCATGCCCCCAATTTCATCACCAACTTTGGCTTCACGGAATACGTCCTTCACGACTAACATCTCCTTCGTGCTCTTCCAAAAATCCATTCGTGGTCGCGCTTCGACGCGCGTTCTGACTTACGCCACTCTCTGGCTGGGCTTCGTTGCGCTTGTCCTGGCACTTTCAACATCCTCACATGGCGCCGAAGGACTTCTTCCGCTTCGCACGGCAGACACGGTAGCCATCCTTGGCGGAGAGGACATGGTTGCAACGCAGAAGAACGGTATTTTTGAAGCGCTTCTCTCAAATGCCCTGGGCGCGCAAACTTCCCGCTTTCGCTATCTCGCGTGGGAAGCTGATACAGTCTTCGATCAACAGCGTGACTTAAATTTTCCCAAATGGTCCGAACAACTCCGACGAGTTGGCGCGACAGTGATCTTCTGCCAGTTCGGCCAGCCGGAATTCCTTCGCGGTCCTGGCGAGATCGATCGCTTCACGGCCGCTTACGATCAGCTTTTGCATGCGTTATTGGCTCATACGCCTCGCGTAGTCCTGCTCGCCCACGCCGTTCGAGAATCCCGGCAGTGCGCAGCCCGCAGCCCGACCTCTCCAAGCGTAACGCCGATCCCGCGTGCTACGTCGAATCCATCCGCGAGCTCGCCTGCACTCCCAATGACGACGAGATGGGTCTTGCCGGAGGCGTTGCTCTGGGAACGATTGGCGGGACGAAATCCCTTCCTCAACTGACCAATCTCGCGAACCCCGGCAGAGTCGTCGGCGAACGAATCGCCGCCGCAGCCGGGATTGCCGTTTTTGACTTGAGGCGAGCATCTGCCTTCACTTCGAAGATTCTTTCGAGAGACGTGCCGCCGGCAAGAATTTCCCAGCTTCTGGCACAATTTACCCAGCGCAAGGCTGGTCCTGACTCGCTGGCCACCGCGCTCGATCGAACGCCAGCCACTCGTGACAACGCACGGCTGGCGCTCCGCTGGCTTCATTCGACTGGCCTGCAGCCGGCCAACCTCGTCGCTGCATTCAACAAAGCAGCCGGCTTTGACGTTGAGCCGCTCCGCGCCACATCCGAGTTTGTGGCGAAACTTGGAGCCGAAGTCCGGTCCCGGGGTGACGCCACGCGCGGACGTGAAATTTTTTGCCGCGCAGACCTTGCCTGCGTCAATTGCCACAGCGTTGGCGGCGAAGGAGGAAACATCGGCCCGGATTTGAACGCCATTGGATCGGGCCAGCCGCTGGATTTCATCATCGGTGCCGTCCTCGAACCCAACCGTGAAGTGAAGGAAAGTTTTGAGGCGGTTGAAGTCACCACAAAGGACGGTGAAACCTATACGGGCTTTCGGGCAAATGCCGGCGATGGCGAGTTTGCCTTGCGCGATACTGTGCGCAATGAAGTGATCCGAATTCGTCAAGACAGGATCTCGCAGCAGCGCAACATAGGTTCCGTCATGCCCGATGGCCTCTTCAATCAATTCACCCGGGAGGAATTGATCGATCTGTTTCGTTACTTGGCGGAATTGGGAAAAGGCAAACCTTGATTGAATTCCACAAGTCGAAGCCAACCCCAGCCACGCAGGCTGTACTTAATCCAAAAACGAGACAATCAAGCTGGCTTCCGTCCCAGACACAATCATCCTGACCGCAACGCCGCAATGTAAGTGCAACGGATGCACAGATTGCTTGATTTCAATTCTCGTCTCGGTTTCACTACGCACTGTAATTCTTTTGGACAGTCCGCTGGGGACGGATTACCAATGCAGTGTTCGCGCGGGCAGCGCTAGGAGCCTGTCGGACTTAGCTCGTTTTCGGACAAAATCATTGATTTTGGACCATCAAAACACCTTCACCGAAAATCAAAACGCGTCATATCGAATCGTAGAGCGTCGGATTTAATACGTGTACGTAAGTCCGACAGGCTGCTA
>SIBF01000109.1 GCA_009695275.1 Pedosphaera sp.
AAGGAATCGAAACATCAATGGCGAAGCGGCGGAGTCGATGAGGAACGGGCTGGCCCAGTTAGACAACCTGTATGAGAAGCACTCTGCACGGGAAGCCGATGGTGCTTGAGCCAGACAGGGATTGTGAATTCTTACGCGGGGATTTGGGATCACCAACTCCACTTGCTGCGGCCAACTCGGAAACGGTCTTCGTCTTCACCTGGACACGTCGCTCCCCGCGAATGATGGCCCGCAGGGTTGCCTTGATGTCCAGGCCATCGTGCAGTGAGCCTGCAAACGGCTCGGGATGGGGCTCGCGCTGGTTGAGTTTCCCGATTTCGGCAGCCCTATACGCGGTGCCATACAAGAGGCTTTCGCAGGGTGGCCAAACCCAGCAGGAGAAATGACGGCTCTTTTGTCCCCGGTCGTCCAATTCCTCCTCGGAATCCGCCAGAGGCGGCAGATGCCACTCCTCCGCCGCATTCTGGTTCTTGCCGAGATGGGTGAGATAGAAGGGCGCCGGTTGTCCTCCCGGTCCCAGCAACTTCACACGCCGGCTTGACAGGCCGAATCGTGACTCTTTCGGGCTGCAGCGGACATGGCAGAGATACGGCAGGCCAGGCCATTCGTTGGGCCGGGCCCATGGCAGCGCCTTCGCGACGAGCGCCTCTCCCAAACGGGTGGCGAACGCGGGCGAAATCATCACGCTGGCCGCGTGCAGGGTCATGAACAAATCCGGCACGCGACGTTGGTGAACGAGCGATAGGTTCGTGAGGTAGCGCGAGAACGTGGCCGCCGCGTCGCGGTTCCTGGGTTCGGCGCATTCAAATGCGGCAGCGAATATGGCCCGATAAATCGCGGCATAGTCCATGAGCCGGTCCGCCGCGCTCAACGGCAACTGGCGCACGGTTTCATAGTGACCGGTCAGATTGGGAAACAGGTCCATCTGATGGATGGCCAGCGATGGAGCCACGACCACCCGGGTGAAACGTTCCCCTTCGCTCTGCGAAGGATTGAGTGCGGGATGAAGCGTTGAATCGGACAAGAGCTGGCGCAGTTGCGGCCAGTGGCCGAGTCCACCGGTGAAGAGCACACGCCGATACTGCCGCAGCAACCTCTTCAATCGGGCGGCCATGACCTGCTCGCGGCGTCCGTCAACCATCTCATCGCGCTGGGATCCGCAGCAGGTTCCATTACGCTGCAAGTATGATGAGAGGTTGTTCTGGGCGAAGATTGGATCGAGGATGAAGGGTTGACCGCGCTCGGCGTCGGCGATCTCTCCCAAGTCAACTCCGTAAAGGGGAATGTCCAGTTGCACCGCCAGCCGCATCGCTTCGATCATGGAATCCGTGATCGAAAGGCACAGGAGGGACACCGGCGCGAAGTTGAGTTGCTCCCGCAAGATCTCCGGGTGAATCTCGTGCAAGGGTAGGCCGTGCATTTCCTGCAGGCGGATGGCGGCCTCCCGATGGCGCGGGTGAATGCGGCAATTGGACTTCACCAGGCCCAGCATGCACGGAATGGTTCCAGCGCACCCTGGCCCGACGCCCAGTTCCTTGAGCCATGCCACTACCGCGCTGACGGCATCGTGGCTGAGTTCGACTGCAACAGCGTCCGGCTTCGCCGCGTCATCGCGACATGCGCGGTTCACCTGCTCGGCGAACACGGAGCGATTATGCACGGCTGGAACACCCAGCAGTTCACTGTCGCCAAGAGACAGATGTGGAATCATGGAGCTTCCTGGGGAAAAAGCTGGCGAAAGGCTTCGCCCAGATGCTGAGGGCTAATCGGATACGGCTCTGCTGCGACTTCCGGTTGAAGGATCCGGGCGCGAGCACCCTTACCGTTGAGTTTCAAATTCGCTTCAGACCGATCGTACTCCCGGAGACTGCCGGCGAGGGCAAAGAGGTGGATGGTATCCCGCGGCGAGGGCGGGCGCTTGATGCCGGCGAACAGATCCCAGAACACCTGGAGCAAAGCTTGGAGGTCGTAAATTCCCTTCCCTAGCACGCACGCTGTCGGGCAAGATGTCGCCAATGATTCCACTGAGCAAACAGACGGGTCCGGCGGGGCATTGGCTCGCCGGGAACCTGGGGAATTTTGGACGTGACCCGCTCGGTTTTCTTGGAAGATGTGCGGCTGAATATGGTCACGTTGTCCGATTGAGGTTCTTCAACCGGTCCGTGTGCCTTGTCAACGACCCTGCTGTGATCGAGCATGTCCTGGCGACGGGCGCGCGAAAATTTCGCAAGACCCTCGGATACCGGACGCCTTTCATGCGGCGGCTGTTTGGAAACGGGTTGTTGACGAGCGAGGGCGAGCATTGGACCAAACAACGGCGGCTGGCGCAGCCGGCGTTTCATCGGGATCGCATCAACACTTACGCGCGGCAGGTGGTGGAGTTTGCGGATGAGATGGTCTCCGGCTGGCGGTCTGGGAAATCGATGGAGTTACATGCGGAGGTGCTGAAGCTCACGACTCTCGTGGTGGTGAAATCGCTCTTCAACTCCGAGGTGCCACGCGAGATCGACAATCTCTCCGAATCTTCGGCTGTGGTGATGAAGCGTTTCTCATCGCTGATGAGCCCGTCGCGAATGTGGATGAATCTTTTGCCGTCACGGTCGAGCAGGGAGTTCGGCCAAGTGATGAAGCGACTGGATGACTTCATCCTTCGGCTGGTGCGTGAACGTCGGGCCAGTGGAGAGGACAAGGGGGATCTGTTGTCGATGCTTTTGCTGGCGCGGGATGAGGATGGTTCTGGAATGTCGGATCAGGAGCTGCGCGATGAACTCGTGACGCTAATGGTTGCCGGACTTGATACGACGGCGCTGGCATTGTCGTGGGCGATTCACCTTCTGGCGCGTCACCCGGAGGTGCAGAAGAAACTGGAGACGGAGTTGCGGGAAGTGTTGGGCACGCGCTGTCCGACTGTGGATGAACTGAAGCGCTTGCCGTTCGCCGAGGCCGTGATCAAGGAATCGCTGCGATTGTATCCGCCGGCATGGATCGTCGGGAGGGAGGCGCTGGAGGATTTCGAGGCAGGCGGCGTTTTGATTCCCAAGGGGACTTCAGTGATCATGAGCCAGTGGCTCGTTCACCGCGATGCGCGCTGGTTTCCGGATGCGGACGCGTTTCGGCCCGAGCGGTGGCTGGATGGCTCGACGGCGGGCATTCCGAAGTTCGCTTATTTCCCCTTCGGCGGCGGTCCGCGGATTTGCATCGGCGGCGCCTTCGCGATGATGGAAGCGACGCTCGCGCTCGCGGTCATCAAACAACGATTTGCGTTTGAAGATATCCCTGAGAAGGTGGTTCGACTCTGGCCCGCGATCACTCTTCAACCTGCCACCGGCATCTGGGTGCGGCTTCGGTCGGTGGAAAATGCGCCGATCGAGGGGAGTTCCACTGACTGCCGAGCCATTGCTTGAGTCAAATCTCTTTCAGTATGAGACGAACGATCCACACCCCATCACTGCCGATGAACCCGGGAGATTTGCTGTTCGGTTTAAGGGCGCAAAGCGCGTCAAAGTATCGGGGCGTTCTCCTCATGAACCTGACGATGAAGCACAGAGTTTTGGGAGAACACGGAGAACGAAGGCGGTCCGAACCTCTGTGTCCTCCAAAACTCTGTGCTCACGTTCCCCGTTCCCTGCCTGGGTTCATGGTCTCAATGCGTGATTTCAAGGTCGTGCAGGCTCCCATGAAACGGATCACAAAACAAGATCCGTGGACTGCGGAGACATGTCCCCGCTTTGGCTTCACGCTACAAAAGTCAGAAACAGTTTGGCTCGTCCACGGTGCAACCAAAGCGGCGTCATGCCGCCGCAGTCCATACGACCTCCCATCCAAACACCGTTCATGGTCTCAACCCGCGTCCAATTTTTGGCGGTGTTCCCTTTCCATGAACCGGCAGGTAGCGATGGATGCCCTCAGCCCACCGCGAACGTCGAAGGGACCGCCGCATCCACGCCAACGCTGCGGCACGGAGAGGATACCGCGCCCTACAGGGATCAATGCGATTCAAGGATCCAGCGCGCGTCCAAAGTTGGAGGTCGAAGGTTTCAGTGATTTGAGATGAACAAAAGATAACAAAACTCATGCAACGATCTTCACGATTTGTTTTCGGCCTGGTGATCCTCTGCTTCCTGATTTCAGGAATGGCCGGCCTCATTTACCAACTGGCGTGGATGCGGTATCTCGCGCTCTTTTTGGGACACACGAGTTACGCCGTGGTGGCGGTGCTGATCGCATTCATGGGCGGGTTGGCCATCGGCAATGCGGTTTCCGGAATTTGGGCCGACAAAATGGCGCGACCTCTGGCCTTCTATGGCTGGCTCGAACTTGGCATCGGCGTCTATGCGCTCGTCTTCCCGTCTTACTACGAATTCTGTCACGCGAGCTACGTGTCGTTCGCAAGTCGATGGGAACCTGTGGGTGCGACGGCTTTGTTGTTGAAATTTGTCTTCAGCCTCGCGGCCATTCTGTTTCCAGCGATGCTCATGGGGGCGACACTTCCGGTGCTGACGCGGTTCGTGACGCGCTCGCTCGCGGAACTGCGGGAGAAAGTTGCCGCCCTCTATTTCATCAACAGCGCCGGGGCTGTGGTCGGGTGCATCGTGGCTGACTTCTGGTGGATTCCGGCGGTTGGATTGGAACTGACAGTGTTCGGGGCCGGTGGTTTGAACCTGCTGGCCGGCCTGCTGGCGCTGGCCATCAGCGTGCGCACCGGTGAGCGCAATGCGGATGAGCCGCGGAAGCCAGTCCGGTCTGAACCGAATGAAGTGTTCGAACCGGCGGAACTCAGGTGGGCGATGATCGGAATTGGCGCTTCCGGGTTTGTGGCAATGCTCTATGAGGTGGCATGGACGCGATTGCTGGCGTTGGCGCTCGGATCCAGCACGCACGCCTTCTCGTTGATGTTGATCACCTTCATCGCCGGCATCGCGGCGGGTGCGTGGGTCATTTATCGCTGGCGTGGATTGCGCCGGACGTTTCAAGCGTTCGCGTGGGCTGAGATTGCTCTTGCGGTGACGGTGCTTGGCTCCATGTTTTTCTATGAGCTGCTGCCGTTCTGGTTTTCCAAGCTGGCGTCATTGCTCAATCGCAAGAGCGAGGCGTATCCGCTTTATCAATCCTTGCAAGCGCTCATTTGCTTTTTGGTGATGTTCATCCCGACCCTTTGCCTTGGGCTGACGCTGCCGCTTATCAGCCGCGTGGCGACCACGGAATTGAGCCGCACCGGACGTTCTGTCGGACGTGTCTTCGCGGTGAACACGCTGGGGACGGTGCTGGGGACGGGCGTGACCGGACTTTGGCTGATGCCGCACCTCGGGTTGGCGCGGACGTTTGCCGTGGGAGTGGTGCTCAATGCGGTGATCGGCATCGGCGCGCTCATGCGGGGGAGAATACCGGTCAAGACCTGGGCTGGCATGGCCGCAGGCGGAATGCTCGTGGTCTGGCTGGCCGGCGTGCTGTTCAATCAGGCGTGGAACGGCTCCTTTTCCCTGGGAATCTGGCGGCGGGCGGAGATGAACATGAGTCGGGCCGAGTTTAAACAAATGGCCCGAATTCAACCCCTCAAATTTGCCCGCGACGGAGCCGGTTCGTCGGTGGTGGTGTTTGACGACGAGAAAGACAATCTTGCGCTGAAAGTGAACGGAAAGACGGAAGCAGGCACAGACCTCGATTTGTCCACACAACTCCTGATCGGACACATTCCGATGCTTCTGCGCCCACAATCGACGAACGCGCTGGTGGTCGGCCTTGGAAGCGGCATGACAGCCGGAGCCGTGGTGACTCATCCGAGCATCCAGCGGCTGGACGTCGTCGAGATTTCACCGGATGTGATCGAAGCGGCGAGATACTTCGGCAAGCACCACAACAACGTGCATGACAATCCGAAGGTGAGAATCGTCGTGGACGACGCCAAATCGTTTCTTCGCACGACAACCAATCTTTACGACGTGGTAATCAGTGAACCGTCGAATCCGTGGATGGCTGGCGTCGCGGGCGTGTTTACCCAGGAGTACTACCAGAACTGCCGTGACCGGATGAGGACGAATGGACTGATGTTGCAGTGGGTGCAGGTGTACGAGACGAACGATGAGACGCTGCGACTGGTGCTGCGCACATTTACTTCAGTGTTTCCCTTTGTGAGCGTCTGGCGCCCGGCCATCAGCGATCTGGCGTTGGTGGGATCGATGCAGCCGATCGAACCCGACATGGCGGCGATGCAAAGGAGATTCATCGAGCCGTCGGTGCAAGCAGATCTCAGAAGGATCGAGACAGACCGCATGGTCACGTTTCTATCACGAGAGCTGGTCTCCGCGCAGAACGGGGCTTTCATGGTCGCCCAGGACGGATCTGTTCACAGCGACTATTTTCCGGAGCTGGAGTACCGCGCTCAGGAAGCGTTTTTCGTCAAACGGGCGGCGAATGAATGGGCGCGTTTCGACGAGAACTATTCCACCCGGCCCTCGACGATGCTCGGGAAGTGGCTACAGACGCATCCGTTGAACGAATCGGATCTCAAGGGGCTGGTGCGATTCCAGATGTCCTATAAAGTTCCGGACGACGATTTGCTGGCCACAGTTTTGCATCGATGGAGAAGAGATTTTCCGCAGTCAACACTGCCTTTGGAACTGTCATCGAAACTGTCCGAGCATGGCGCGCCTGCGGAGTTGGAGGTGCAGCGTCATCGCGGGATGAAGGATCAGCTCGTGCGATTGGCTGCCAGCGATCCGCAACCTCTCCGCTTGTATGCCGGCTACGTGCTGAAATCGTACCGGGCGCAACGATCCGTCTTCTTCACTCCGGACACAGGGGAAATCGAGGAAATCCTGGACGTGCTCCTGGAGAAAGACTCGCGCCACTATCGAGTGTATAAGTTTTACCAGGCGGAACTGGCATGGGATCGCGGTGATGACGGCAGGTGCATTTCGCTCGCGTTGGACGCGATGAAACTTGCCTCGCCTGGCGATAGAAAATCAGACCTCTCCATCGATGTTGCCGCTCCGCTGCCCGTGCTGCCCCGCGTCATCGAGAGCCTCTGGCGGGCACAGCGGTTTACGGATGCGGCGGAAGTCTGCCGCTACGCCATTTCCAATGGCTACGCGGAAAAGGATGTGATGATCGCCGCGCAATGCCGGAAGGTCCAGGCGGTGCTATCGCGATAGGGAGCGCTGCTGCATCTGGCTCTGGACCTTTGTGAAAGCTTTGCTTGAGTCGCTTTTCTTCTGTGATCTGCCGTGGCAGAGAGCAGATGGTTGCAAAGCGGCCCTTCTCTTCCTTCAGTTTTATCGTGCGACACCGCTTTCGAGCACACCGGGACCGCTGCCCATCGCTCCCCCGCTCGTGCGTGCAAAAGCGGCGTGGCGCTTCGCTTCCCGCTGTACTCCAAATCCTGGCCGGCGGGCTAATCGTGCCTTTGGCCCTCACCCGCTCTTAATCACACCCACGCAATAATACATGGTGGCTTTCTGGTTGCGGGGTGATATGAGTCTGATCACCCATGAAAATCAGAACTCATTCCAACGGATTCACTCTCATCGAACTGCTGGTCGTTATCGCCATCATCGCGATACTCGCGGGAATGTTGCTGCCCGCGCTCAGCAAGGCGAAGATGAAAGCCCATGGCATTCTTTGTCTGAGCAATCAGAAGCAGCTTGCGTTGGCGTGGGTTCTTTATTCCGACGATCACAATGACAACCTTGTCTGGAATGATTTGACCGCCGACGGCTCCGGCTGGGTTCGCGGCGTCCTCGACTACAGCGGCACCAATCCCCACAACACAAACATCGCCGGACTCACCAATCCAAACTACGCCAAGCTCGCGCCTTACACTCAGTCGGCTGGCATTTACAAGTGCCCTGCGGATCGCAGCTACGTCACCATCAAAGGCCAGCGTCATTCGCGCGTGCGAAGTCTTTCGATGAGCCAGGCCATGAACTCGCGTGACGATTGGCTGAATTATCTTACGAAGAAAAAGTATCGCGTCTTCCGCAAGCTCTCCGACATCCAGCCGATGGGCCATTCGCAGGCGTTCGTGTTTATTGACGAACACCCAGACGGCATCAATTTCGGTGACGTGGCTGTGGCGATGAACGATGGTGTGGCGCCCTCCAAGATTTACATCATTGATTATCCAGCGAGCACCCACAACGGCGCTGGCGGCCTCAGCTTTGCCGATGGCCATGCGGAGGTTCACCGGTGGGTCGATCCCAGGACCAAGCTCCCGTGGAAAAACCAATCGATGACGCTCGTGGTCCCATCGGCGAATAACAAGGACATGGTTTATCTGTCAGAACACGCGTCCATTCGCCAAGAATAGAGCAGGACGATTCAACAGGAGCGCGGAATTCATTCCGCCGCGATGTGCGAACTTTGGTTGTCCTGAGGGATTTGGCATGCCAGGCCACTAAAAATGAAGTCACGGATGGTGGCAGCGGCGAGAAGCAAGATGCCGGGGTGCAATACTCTGAATCAGTTGGACATTTCACGCGGATGCGGAATGAATTCCGCGCTCTGGTACGTGGTTTCAGACAAGCGGGATTTTGCCTATTGCGTTAGGTAAAACGAATGTTCTCAGTGAACATCCCGCCAGTTTTCTAAGTTTCGCAAAACTTCTCGAACGCTCCGCCGAGCAACTCACGCGCATCACGTTCCATCTCGCCTTTGTTGGGTTCCCAGCCGGCGGCGGCGAGACCGGCGTACTTTTCCGTAAGCACGCGGGCGATGATCTGCCGGGAGTGGCTCCACTTGTAAATGATCTGATCCATGACGCGCGCGTCGGAATGCTGCGCGGTGAAGCTGGTGCCCAGGAGTTCGATTCTCATGCGGGTCATTTCCTCGATGATCGAGGGCACGTTGGTGAACCACCAGCAGCCGAAGATGTGGAGGTTGCGGAATTTGCGCGCCAGAACGCAGAGCTCATGCTGGTTCTCACGCGAAAGAACCGTGGCGAGGAATTTGTTTTCCGGATTCTGGGCGCAAAAATTGGCGAGCGTTGAGAGATTGGTCCTCGCCATGCCATCGCCCGCCATGCGGAGCAGGGGATTGATGGCCCGAATAACGCCCGGCATCACGGCGAAAGGCAGGCCAAACTCGCGGCAGTGCGGCAGGACAGCGCGTTCGATGAGCTGGGCGGAGTCGGTGTTGGCCGGATAGGCGAAATCCGGCGGCAAAGAGACCATCACAAACCGGGCGTCCATGCGGCGCGTCCAGTCGGCCAGGAATCGCCGGACGTTGCTGATCGTGGAATCGGTAAGTTCATTGGTGACGTGATAGCCCCAGGAGGAAAGGCGCGGCGCGGTTTGCTGCCAGGAGAGGAGCAGGGGATCGATACGGAGCGCGGCGGTGAACCATTCGTCCCGCTCAATGCCCCGCTCCCAAAATGGTCGTTCCTCGTCGTCGAACGGCGAGTTTGTCATGCAAATGGTTCCGACATTCGCCAGCTCCATGCAGCGGGCGATGTAGTCGCGCGGGTTCTGTTCAGCGAACCAGCGGCGAATGGCTGGAAGATCACCACTGCGGGCATCGAGGCCTAGCTCGTTCAACGTCGTCAGGATGCCGCGGCAGGCTTCGGAGATGGGTGAGTGTTCGATGAATAGAGTGCTCCAGATCAGGTCAGCTTGCTCCTTCTTGGAAAACTTCCAGAACGCGTCGTAGGGGATGTCAGAATGGCGAAAGGTTTCGGCGACGAGATAATGGTAAGTGAGCATGTCGTCGATGCCCCATAGCAGCAACGGACCGAAGGCGGCGTCGTAAAGATGCGTGTGAATGTCGTAGGCGGGAGTTCCAGCGACGATCTTTTCGACCCGGCCTGCGAAATGAGCGTAGGCGTTCTGGGCTCGGGAATGAGCGCTTGGTGGAACGGGGATGATCATCGGGAAATCTTGCATGTCCCGAAGCTTCAATTTGCGGGTGCATCGGTCAAGCGAATCCTCCAAGCCCGCGAATCACCCGAATCACACTAATCAAGAAAGCAAACAGATGTCTTGCCATCATTACCGTTGGTCGTCACGCGGCGGCGTTGACGAGAAAGTGCGGCTGGCTACTATTTGGTCCATGCATACCCGGCGATGTTCGTGGCTGGCTTTTTACCTCTACTATTTCTTAGCGCTGGCCTGCATGCAGGCGGCGCCGGACTTCATTGATGAGCAATTCGAGCTACCTCCGGGCTTTCGCATTTACCGCGCTGCGACGGCCGAACTGGCAGGCGGCAGTTACGCTCTGACGTTCGACGGGGAAGGGCGCTTGCTCGTCGGCGATGGGAATGCGGTGCGGCGGATGGCTGATCTGGATGGCGATGGTGTTTTCGACACTTATGAAGTGATTGCCCAAGGGCTGGGCTGGCGTGGTCCCCAAGGTTTGCTGGTGGTGGAGGATAATTTGTTCGCGGTCGGCGGCGATGGGATTCAACGGTTCTCAGGATACCGGTCGGGCAAGCCGCTGGTGCATGAGGGACGGATCGGAAAGAAGTTCAACACGGGTGGAGATCACGATGCGCATACACTGCTGCGCGGGCACGACGGTTATCTCTATTTCATGGCGGGGAACGGATCGGGGATTGAAGGCAGGAAACACATCACGGAAGCAAGTTCTCCCTGTCTGACAGAGCGTGAGGCGTCAGTGTTCCGGATTTCTCCAGACGGAAAGAATTGGGAATGCATCGGCTCCGGTGGGCGGAATCCGCCGAGTCTCGGGATGAATTATCTCGGCGAACTCTTCAGCTTTGACAGCGACATGGAATGGCATGTCGGGCTGCCGTGGTATCGGCCCGTGCGTTTGAATCACTGGCTCACGGGCGGCGACCAGGGCTGGCATGATGTGGGCGCGTTGCCTTCCTATTACATCGATAATCTTCCACCGGTGCTCGAAATAGGGAGAGGTTCACCTACCTCGGGAAGATTCTACGAGCACACGCAATTCCCGGAGAAGTATCGAAACAGTTTCATCGTCTGCGATTATCGATGGAAGCGGGAGTCCGACGATCAATACGCGACGACCGGACGTTTGGTGGCCTTCTTCTTGAAACGGGACGGAGCGCGATGGACAGCCACGATGGAAACGCTGGCTCGTCCACGGCCCGGTGCGCTGGATCGAGACGGGCGGCCCATCAACTTCGCGCTGGTGGATGCGGAGGTCGCTCCCGATGGCAGCCTGTTCATCACGGATCACAATCAAGGCATCTGGCGCCTGATTTACGATCCGGAACGAAGCGGCCCGCGCCCGATTCAACCGAAGTGGATGGCGGTGACCGGAATTCAGGATGTCGAGGAACGGCGCCAAAGAATTGATGAGCTGCTTTCACTTCCGCAGCCTGGCGCGGAATGGAGCCGACTGCGTGAAGTGGAGATAAGGAAGAAGCAGAGTATTTCGCAGTCAGATCTTTGCGCGATGGCACTCTCCGCGAATCTTCCGATCGAACGACGGCTACGAGCGCTGCGCCTGGCGGACTCGGAGTTCAGAAAATTGCCTCCGGATTTCACCACCAAGCTCGCGGCGGACGGAAGTCCTGAGATGCGTGGACAGGCTGCATGGCTGATGGGGATCTCGCAGCAAGCTTCCAATGGGCCTACGTTGCGCCTTCTAAAAGATCGTGATCCATTTGTGCGCCGAAGGGCGGCCGAGGCGCTCACTCGCAAAGAGCTGGATGACTGTGAGCCGCTGATCGTGGCTTTGGGTGATCCGGACCGGATGGTGGCATACGCTGCGATGATGGCGCTGACGCATCAGTCCAGGCATAATTGGCTTCTGTATTCACCGATCAGTCAGACGGTGGCGGCCAAGACACGAGCGAGAGGCGCGATTTTTCTACGGGGCCTGGTCGCCGCAGTGGTCCGGGGCAACCGTCCGGGAAGTACGGAGGATTTTCCATCATTTGATGAAGAATTGAAAAGACTCATCGAGCACATCCTTTCGCAGCCGTTGGGGAGTCACACCATGAAGCTCGACGTTTTGCGGGTGCTGGGGCTTTACCGGCGGCTGGTGCTCGGTGACCGGGGAATTGGGAAACTGACGTTCCAGCATTTGCTTAAGGGTTTTCCGGATGCTGACCGCGATGTGCGTTGGGAACAGGCGCTATTGATTGGCGTGTTCGATGCAAAGGAAGCGTTTCCGAAATTGTTGCTCGAACTGGAGCAAGAGAAGGATGAGGTCACGCAGTTTCATCTGGCACAGGCGGCATCGCGGCTTTCCGGTGGATGGAGCGCTGCCGATGAGGATCGGTTGGTGAAATGGTTTCTCAGCAAGCAGACGGGATGGTTCACAGAATTTTCCGGGAAGGGCGTCGAGTTTCCCGACTCCTGGTTGACGGTGCTCGATGACTTTGGCGCACGGCATCGCGCGGCGCTGTTGCGCCAACAGAGCGTTGTGAACCTCGTCGGCCAGCTCGGGACCGTACTTCTTCGAGTTTTGGCCAGCGAGCCAAAGGGTGATGAAGCAGTCATCGCGCTTTATGAAAAGCAGACGGCAGCAGCGGCGAGGCTGAACATCGCCCGAGTTCTAAAGGCGAAGCGCACGCCGCTGGTTCATACCTTCCTGCGCCAGGAGTATCCGCGCACAACCGATCCGGCACTTCGAGGAATCTTCCTGCAAGGCATTGCTTCG
The DNA here is from genome assembly GCA_009695275.1 of Pedosphaera sp. Taxonomy (GTDB): domain Bacteria; phylum Verrucomicrobiota; class Verrucomicrobiia; order Limisphaerales; family F1-12-MAGs170; genus F1-120-MAGs170. The sequence goes on from SIBF01000109.1 coordinate 12,586, forward strand.
TTTCAGCCGGTGCCGAGTGATCTCCCCATGATTCTGGAAGGACTTGCTCATGTTGACACCGAGGTGGTGCGTTCGTGCATGGAAGCAAACGTGGCGCGCACTCGTGAGGAGATGGAGCCGATAGCGCGGGCGTTGATCAGCCGGCTGGCAGATCGTCGGCCGCTCTTCCGGTCCGCTCAGAAAGCCTTGGCGGCGATCAGCAGGGCGAATCCACCGAACGCGGATGTGATTCGATCTCCCGACACTCATGTGACCGATGCGATGCGGAGCGAGGCGCAGGAATTCTGGCGGCGATGGTTTGCTCAGTATTTTGGCAAACCGTTTGAATCAGACTCACCCCAACATAAGGAGATGAGTGACGAGGAGCTTCACAAATTTTTCCTCACAGATACGTATGCGGGAGGTGATCCGGAAAAGGGAGCGAAGATCTATGAAGCCGTCGGCTGCCATCAATGTCATGGCGGTGGCACCGCTCCTGGACGCGAGGGGCGGCTCTTCGGACCTGATCTGGCGGGAGTGCTGCGGCGGTTGAACCGCACCGAAGTGGCGGATGCGATTGTCTATCCGTCGAAGCAGGTTGCCGATCGATTCAAAGGATACGAGGTGGAACTTAAGGATGGCAGGACAATCACGGGATTCATCACAGAGCAAAATGACGCCACGGTGACGATTTCGGATCGCGATCAGGTGCAGCGCTTGGCGAGATCGGGGATCCAGTCGATCAAGCTGCAGAGCGTGTCGCTCATGCCTGCGAACCAGTTGAATCGCCTTCGAGCCGAGGAGCTGCGGGATTTGATGACGTTCCTTGCCGGTGTTCCTGCGCCGAAGTGATGGATGCGATTCCAGCCGCGGCTTACTCGTAGGCGATGCGCAGAATTTGAAGTTCATCACCCGCATATTCGCGCGCTGATTTCGGAAGGGGTATTTCTGCCCGAGGGCACGTTTGTGCCGCTGCCCAAACTGGCCACCGAGCCCTTTCTTAAGCTGTGGGAACAGGAAGTCTTCAAGCTCTTGCTGGCCGAAGGGAAGATCACCGAGGAGGTGGCCGCCAACGTCCGCAGTTGGCAACACTCCGGCTTCAACGTGGATCAAAGCGTCCGCGTCGAGGTGAAAGACACCGAGGGGCTGCAACGGTTGAGTGTATGAGATCGATCCGCTGCTCTGCCCCAAGTGCGGCGCGGAGATGAAGGTCATCGCGTTCATCGAGCGCCGGCAACGTGAGGTGATTGAAAAAATTCTGAGGCATTGCGGGCTGTGGGAGGAGGCACCCGCCCGGGATCCTCCTTCGTTCCCGGAGCCGGTGCTGGGATGAGAGAGGTTGAAGGAGATCAGGATCGGGGCGCCCGCAATGGATTTCGAAACCCGTTGCCGACAGCCTGAGGCGCTCTCTGTCGCCGGAAGGCGAGAATTCCGGTGCCAATCACGCTGAGCCCGGAATGGCCGGGCAGGCTTGATCCCTTGGGCGGCCTCCGAGGCCGCCCAAGGGATCAAGCCTCATTGGACACTGGATTCGGAGAGACTTTTCTGGTGTTAACGACCCTGGACGGTCACGTTCGCGCCTGCCGTGAAAAAGCAAATGCCTATCAGTTCAGTTGCGCATTAAGGCAGAGGTTTCTTGCAGACGGGACAGCAGACTTTGTCGTCAATGACGAGGTTTCGTTCGACGTAAAACTTGCCGCATCCAGGAAGCGGGCACTTCTTCGCGCGCGTGGTCTCGACGGCCTTGCATTTGGGGCAGGGATAACCGGCGGCAGGTTCGGAGTTGGCCCAGCGATTCACTTCCTTGAGGCTCAGGCTGAAGCCTTGATTGCATTTCAGGCAGAGCCAATGCGCGCCTTCGGGAAAATCCTGGCTCTGACGTTGGTCGCCGGAGAAGTGGCGATAGAGCCAGACGCTGCTTGCGATAAGCGCGATGGCAATGGCGATCGAGCCGGCTTGTTTCATGACGGTGTTGAAGAAGTTGAAATCACAATCTGTGTCCAGGAATCCTTCGCCGGTGGCAAGGCTGCATCAAGCTCGGAAGGACCCATGTGGACGGGGCAAATCCGAAGCCCGAAGGCCGAGATCCGAAGCAAGTCCGAGGCTCGAAATCCGAAGGCTCGGCTCGTCCCGCCGGTGGGTTTCGGATTTCGCACCTCGGATTTCTTTCGGATCTCGGGCTTCGGATTTCGGCCTTCTGATCCGTGCCGGCCGAATAAACACTTGTACCGCTTGACCCCGCCCTGCGGCGGTGACAACTCGCGCGCGCACCGTTGGGTTTTTGCGACGATTTCGACACAGGTAACGTGACTTCTGGAAACTGTTCCCAGGTGGAACTAGTCTGCGGCGCGCGCTCCTACCAAGCCTCTTTGTGGGGCAGGTTATCGTTGTTCCATTTCTTGCGAACATTTTCGTCCCGAGCGACGAGACGCATCTGTTTCCAAAACTCGACGTGGCCGTCGGTGAAGACGACGTTCGATCCAAGACTGTGGCGGCGGCTGGGCCATTCGCCGGCCGGGTTGTTGAACGTGCCGGGATCGGACGGATCCGTGACGCTGTCCCAGTTGTTATCAGATCGAGTGTCGGTAATCGCAATCATGTCGCTCGGAGCGAGAATTTCCGAATCCTTGATAGGCCGGAGTTGCGGATCGTCGAGGCCGAGATGGCTGCCCAGGCCCAGAGTGGCGCGGGAGGAATTGCGTCCGCTCTCACCCACGCCCCAATCGTTGTACCCGTAAGTAAAACCGGTGGCGTTCGGAATGATGTTGTAGGGGAACGGCGGGCCTTTGGTCGGATTGTTCGTCCAGTGGTAACGGCGATTTTCGGTCGGACAATTGAAGATGACATGGTTGCTGCCCAAGTATGGCAGCATCCGAGGCGGCCAGCAGACTTTGCCATTGAGCAGCGGCTGCTCGGCCTTCGCCTCCTGCACGCTGCCGGGGAACTGGCGGGTCTCCTCGGCGTACAAAAATAGCGAGAGTCCCTGCTGCTTGAGATTATTCAAACAGGCCGTTTGCTGCGCCTTGGCCTTGGCCTTCGAGAGCGCCGGCAACAACATGCTCGCCAAAATCGCGATGATGGCGATGACGACGAGCAGTTCGATGAGGGTAAAGCCCGCCACCCGGATGGACCGGGCGCGCCGCCGCAACTCGTGACGCGATTTTATGGTGACCGCAAAACTGTGACGGAAAAGTCGAGTGGTGCTCATGGCGAAACTGGGTTTGCTGAATCGTCAGTATTCATGGCATCCAGCAAAGGAGGTAGCAAGGGGGAAGTTTGGTTTCCACATCGCGGCAGCGCCTTCCGAAGCCGTTGCTGGTAACCGCCCAAAAAGGGGTCGGAAGTGACTAATGGAATGTTTTTCATTTTTCTTCTCATTGTTTTCTGTTTCTAAACAAGCCCTCTCCGTCTCAAAAGCCTTCTCACCAATCACGGAATATATCAATAGTCATTCCCGACCCATTTTCCGACCCATTTTGATGTGCTCGTCGAGAACTGCGTCTCGGAAAACCATGCCGGCCTCGGCCTGCATCCGGGTTCCGGTTCCCAGCGGCCGATCATTCGCAACTGCCGTCTTGAAGGGAACGACATCGGCATCTTCTTCTGCTGGGGAGTGAAGTATGGCCTGGCGGAAAACAACAAACTGATCGGCAACCGGGTCGGCGTCTCAATCGGTCACCGTGACACGGACAATCTCGTGACGAGCAATGAGATTCTCGGCAGCCGGCAGGTCGGCGTGCTTTTTCGACCTGAACGCGGCAAAGACTTCGCCGGTCATCGAAATCGCATCGAGAACAACCGAATCGTCGATAGCGGCTCGACCAATGGCGTGGCCATCGACGTCCAGGGCGCGACCGAAGCCGTGGTGTTGTCGGGCAACGTGATTCTGGAGACCCGCGCGCCGGCAGACCGCGTCGCAGTGCGCCTTGGCGCGGAAACCAAATCCATCCAGGTGCAAAGCAATCAAATCACGGGCTTCGCGGCCGCGGTAAAGCAACTGCACGAGTCAGCACCACGTTGAAATGCAGGCAACGGTGGATCTGTTTGATTCGGTAGCGCGGTTTCCGTTGGCTGTTCTTGGCAATCGCTCATTCATCTTTTCAACTGTCAGACCGGCGATATCCCGCTGTGGAATTGTTTCTTTAAGAGTTGTCAGAAGAGAAAAGTCGGCTATCCTAGAGACATCACACTCTATGAAACGACCAATTTCCAAGGATTTGGCATTTACATTGATAGAACTGCTCGTGGTGATCGCCATCATCGCCATTCTTGCCGGCATGCTGTTGCCGGCGCTGGGGCGGGCGAAGGAGAAAGGCCGGACGATCCGATGCAACAGCAACCTTCACCAGCATGCGCTGGGCTTCGCCATGTATGCCGACGATCACCTGGATCTTTATCCAGCCTACGAAGAGTGGGCCACGTTGGGTGGCACGACCGGAGTCATGGCGCTTGCAGGTGGTCGCGTCCCCAAAGAGAGACGCCCCCTGAATGCCTATGTATCGGCCGTGGAAGCCTGGCACTGTCCTTCGGACAAAGGCGACTCCCTATGGAAAACATCGTTCCCCGGAGAGTTCAAGAATGCCTTTCCGACAGGGCGCCAGAGCAGTTGCTTCGAGGCTTATGGCAACAGCTACCTGACGCCTTGGTCGGTGGAGACGCTTCGAATCCAGCACGTCACAGGCAATTCGAAAGCCATAAAAGGAAGTCCGGAAGCGACTCCCATGAAGGCGGGCGAGATTGCGAAAAGCCCCTCCAACAAGCTCGTCTCGGGTGACTGGCCTTCCTGGGCGGACCGGGACAAAAAGGACAAGTGGAGCCAATGGCACAACGTCAAGGGACAGTACCGCTTCAACATGTTATTCGGCGATGGCCACACCGAGTTTTTTCAGTTTCCTGACGAGGCTTACAAGTGGAATTACACGGGGCCTAAACCGGATCCAAACTTCAAGTGGTGGTAGCCGATCCGCAGGCGAGCCCATCGCGACGGATAGGATTTCAAATGAAGGGGACCGCCTGCGGAAAGAAAAGCCATCCACGTGCGGGCGTTACGAATTACGTCGAGATGATCGGCCGCGAGCCGGGTGCGCTGCCAGTATTCTTGCAAACTGTGTATTAGGCCTATGCACTTGACTCTTGTGACGCAACGGCTGGTAGCCAGTTTGCCCTTAAACACCCCACCGGTTGGGGCAATTTGCAGGCCACAAGAGTCAACTGGATAGCCCTACTGTGTATTTGCCACGGATCGCTTCGAACGTCTTGCAAAACATCACCGCCAGCGGGACGAATCTGATCACCTAGCCTGCAAAATTCATAGTGGACTTGTTGGTCGGAAATTTTGGAGGAAAATTTCTCGCGAACGATGGTTTGAGTGCTGGTGAGGGATCAAAGCGACCGGGATCGCGCGTTTGTCGGACTTTTCCGGAGTGGACGCGTGGTTTTG
>SIBF01000110.1 GCA_009695275.1 Pedosphaera sp.
ACGATCGATTTTCGGCTACCTCTGCGAAGCGGTGACCGCTTGGGCCAGCGGCCTGCGAGTCCCATCGCTGATCCCAGCAAACTCTTCTTGAACCACTACGCTGTTCAAATTCGGCTGAGTTCACGCATTAGGGCGTGAATGGTTACGACAATTCTAATCGCACCCCGTCGCGGCTGCTGGTGTGTGTTTTCAACATCATCACCGTCGATGTAGCAACGTTCAAGGCGCACGCGGATGAGTTGATCGGGAAGGCCATCGCGGGTGAAACAACGGCCATTGATTTCAACGGCAAGCGCGCCGTGCTGTTGCCGAGCGAAGGAGCGGTCCCGGACTTCGTAATCGAGCCTGGTCAGTCTTGCCGATTCATTGCAGACCCGGTCGTTTTGCCGGGGGCTCATAGTCTTTGTGCCAATAGAATGACCAGAGCTTTTCCAGCCGCACGGTTTCGGAGTGCCCGTCCTGGAACGACATGTTGACTGCGCCAGGCAGAGTATCTTTGGGATTGAAGCTGCGCGGCACGGGACCGCCATGGTTGTGACGGGGAATCAACAGCCGGCGCATCATCGCGTCGCGACCGGGATCGCCTTTGAACAAATCCTTGCCGGGAACATCTTTTGCCAGCGGCCAGGCGTTGACCCACATGGCGTCGTACATGACTGGCGTTTGTGCGGGTTTGATGATCTGGCTTTCCGTGCGATAGGCCGCGTTCTGGGCCTTGGGCATGCCGGGCACGAAGTCGTCCGGCCAACCGCCTGCGTACATCCAGCCGTTGTAGCCGTAGCTGGCTTGATTGAAGTTGGCCGGATTCGGTGACTTGCCGTAGGGATTGATCCAGCTCTCGTTCACCGTTCCCATAACCGGATCCGTTCGCTTCTTGAGCGGTGGTGGTTGGGCCGCCGGACAGAAGCGCACCTGGTGTGCGGAGGAGTAGTTATCCATCAACGCTTGCACCCAATCATCATTGTAGAGATCCCACGGCCAGCCTTTGCCGAGGTCATTGATGTACATGAAATTCGCCAGGGCAAGTTGCTTGAGGTTGCTATTGCACTTGATGGTCTGCGCCTTGGCCTTCGCACGCGACAAGGCAGGCAGGAGCATGCCCGCCAAAATGGCGATGATTGCGATGACGACCAGCAATTCGATGAGTGTGAAGGCATGTCTGCATCGAGGTTCTGAGTTGCTTGAGTTCATGGTGGCCTTTTCGTTCGGACGCACCCGAGCGGGACGGATTTGCCGCCGAAAGTGCAGTTGGCTGTCTCACGCGCGACTTGAAGTCGCTCCCGCCGGACCAGCTTGGTGGAGCCTCTTCCTGTCGTCCTGAATGTGCAATGACATTCGCAAGCCGTGAACGGGTCAATGGTCTCGACGACTCGATACGATTCTCAACCCTGCGGATGCATCCTCTGACGGCTGGGCATTCCATTACTGTATGCTAGGAGCCTGTCGGACTTAGCTCGTTTTCGGACAAAATCATTAATTTTGGACCATCAAAACACCTTCACCGAAAATCAAAACGCGTCATATCGAATCGTAGAGCGTCGGATTTAATACGTGTGCGTAAGTCCGACAGGCTGCTAGACGGACGGCCACCTGCGGGACCGCGCGCCCTCGCCCGGTCGAGAGCCGACCCCGGCGGATTGGGAGGCCTTGCGCGCCAGTGTTCGCCGTGGATGAAGCTCGCCATCGGCGGCGGGCATGAAATCTCGAAGATTTTCCCTTTCATTCCGGGACGACGAGTGCCACGGTCCCCGCACACATAACAGCTTCACGAGAAAGGTTGACCCATGCCCGAGAAAGCAGCGCCCTCGAAAAAACTAACCGACAAGAACACCAAGCAGGAGATGCTGGAGGCTTACCAGTCGCTGGCCAAACAACTCGAAAGCAAGCGGCAGGCGGAGTTGAATCCGGCGCGGCAAATCGACGAGAAGCGATCTGAAGAGGCCTTGAAGACCGCCGCCGCCATCGTGCCCGACGGCATCGACCGCGAGATCGGAAGTCTGAAGGCCGAGATCAGTTCCTTGCTGGGTGAAGTTTCGGAGAAACTCGGGGCCGAAGCCGCGCGGTTCAAGAGTCTCCAGAAGGCGGTGGAAACGAAGGAGAGGGAATTGCAGGAGATCTACGGGATCGAGAAGGCTGCCTCAGCGCTGGCGGCGTTGATCGAGGCGCAAAATCAGAAACGGGAGGAATTCGAAACGGAGATGAATCAGCAACGGGAAGAGTTGAAAGTCGAGATCGATCAAACCCGGGCAGACTGGCAGAAGGAACGTCAGGCGCACGATGCCGAAGTTCGTGAGCGAGATACCTCGGAGAAGAAGGCGCGCGACCGCGAGAAGGAGCAGTTCGATTACGCGTTCAAGCGCGAGCAACAGTCGTTGCGCGACAAACTCAACGACGAGAAATCAACGATAGAGAAGGAATTGCGGGCGAAGAAGGACGCCGCCGACAAGGATTTTGCCGAGCGTGAGAAGGGGCTGGCCGAACGCGAGGCTGAACTGGCCAGCCTGCGCGCCAAGGCGGCGGCTTACCCGAAAGAACTCGAGACGGCCGTGGACAAAGCCGTCAAGGAAACCGCCGACCGCCTCAAGACCGATTCGAAGAACCGCGAGGAGATGCTCAAGAAGGAATCCGAGGGCGAGCGCAACGTGCTGACGACACGCATCGAGTCGCTCGAAAAAGCGGTCAAGGATTTGACCGAACAGAACGCACGCTCCAACAAACAACTGGAGAGCGCCTACCAGAAGGTGCAGGAGATCGCCGAAAAGACCATCGAGAGCGCAGGTCAATCAAGGTCTCTGGCCGATCTTCAGAAACTCCTCGTCGAACAAGGGCGCAAATCGGGCGGGGACAAGTAATCGTGAGGACGCATTGATCTGACGGCGCGAGTGAGACCGAGCCGTCTCGGACGAATCGCCACCCATCCATATTTGACATGCGCGAGATCAACGAGATGTTCGACCGCATCGACTCTTCACGCTCGAAAGACGCCCGGCGCATCATCAAGCCGTAATTCCCCCCGGAACGACCTCCGCTTCGTGCTCATCGGCAAAGCAGATGAGATCAAGGACTCAATCAAAAAGTACGCACTCTTCATCGAGATAAGTGAGATTACTCAGCCTGGCTTTCGTTAATGTCCTTTTGATTTACATTTCGAGGTTCTATCAAAATTCAGAACCGCCGCGCCCTGCTGTATTGTCTTCGAGGTGCCCTGCGTTTACAAACATACTGTGTCGCATCGCCATCCAGTAATCGTTTTCGACGGGGTCTGCAATTTATGCAACGGATGGGTGAGGTTCGTGGTGCGGCGCGACTCCCGGAAAATCTTTCGTTTTGCAACGCTCCAATCTGAGGCTGGAAGACAGTTGTCCAAACGCTGCGGCTTCAATTCTTCCGGCCTGTTCACGAGCATGCTGCTTTTCGATGATGAGCGTCACTTTACCAAGAGCGATGCGGCATTGCGCGTATTGCACCGTCTGGGTGGAATTTGGAGGATGCTTTCCCTCTTGCTCGTGATTCCGAGATCACTGCGAGATCCAGTTTACGATTTCATTGCCCGGAATCGTTACAGGCTTTTTGGCCGCTCGGATGCGTGCTTGATTCCGACCGGAAGTCTTTTGGAGCGTTTTTTGAGATGATCGGGTTTCAGCCAGATTGCAAATCGCAAGGAGGGTCTTTCACACCTTGATCCACGGATAAACTTCTCGGCCACCAATGAACACGGATAGTGGCGGGCGCTCGAGGCTGTCCGGACCGGCGGCCATCCTCGACACCACTGCTGGAACGCGCGTTGAGCTGGACCCTCTCTGTCATTTGTGCCCATTGGTGCTCTTTGGTGGTTTAATTCTGTTCTCCGCAGAAACCTCGCGTTCAAAAGTGACCAGTTGAATTCGTGGCATTGGTTTCGACCGAGATGAGGGGGACAAAAATGAATCCCAGAATTCACCAGCTCATGTTCGAACTCCAGATGCCAGTGCATCGGGCAAACATTGAGACAAGCATACGTTAAACCCGTTTTATCAATTAACGCCACATGCCCGGTTCGCGATACACAAGCCCCCATGCAAACGCAGAAAGCACAAACAAATATGAACTCCCACCTGGCAATCCAGCGGGTCTCAGCTGACGCGGGGATTTACAAAATGCAATCCCCACAGGCCACCAAGTTTCAACCGGTCAGAGATTGCGTAGCCTGGCCCGTTCATCATGGTACAGCCCTCGACTCGGAAGGTAGCAGCGGAGCGCCGATCTCCGAATCAGCGCGATTTGGGCATACCTCAACCCCTGACAGATCAGAGTCCATCGCCCCGAGTGCAGTATCAAGATGCGACCACCTGACGCCGCAACCAAGGTCCTCCTCGTCCCCGTTCTCGTCCATCATCCTCGCGAGGCCTGATCGCCAGGAAGTGCCCACCGCCAAACAACGATCATTTGGTTACCGCATGGCACTCGTTGCGTTCACGCTCGCCTGCATGTTGACCAGCGGTTGTTCCATCAGAAAGATGGCCATCAACAAACTCGGCGACGCACTCGCGGGTGGCGGCACGACTTTCGCCGGAGATGACGATCCCGAGCTGATCAAGGCCGCGGTGCCTTTCAGCCTTAAATTGATGGAGAGCCTCCTGGCGGAGAGTCCGAAACACAAGGGGCTGCTCTTTGCCACGTCGAGCGGATTCACTCAGTATGGTTACGCCTTCGTGCAACAGGATGCCGATGAAATCGAAGATAAAGATTTAGCCGCAGCCACCGAGCTTCGCGCACGTGCCCATCGGCTCCATCTGCGCGCGCGCAGCTATGGCCTGCGCGGTCTGGAGGCACGGCACCCTGGTTTTGAAATGGCTCTGCGCGCAGATGCCAAAAAAGCCGTCCGCATCGCCAACCGCGCCGATGTCCCCCAGCTCTACTGGACGGCAGCGCCCTGGGGCCTCGCAATCACGGCGGACAAACCCGATCTCGTCGCCGACCAGCCGATCGTCGAAGCGCTGATCGATCGCGCGTTGGAATTGGATGAGAGTTTCGCCAACGGTGCGATTCACGGCTTCCTGGTGACTTATGAAATGCGCCGACAGGGCGCAAAGGGCGATCCAGTGACGCGATCGCGCGAACACTTCGACCGCGCGGTTGCCCTCGGAAAGGGACAACAAGCCGCGCCTTATGTCGCGTTTGCGGAAGCCGTCTGCATCAAGACACAGGACGTGAAGGAATTTGAGTCGGTCCTTCAGCAGGCTCTCGCGATCAACGCCGATGACCATCCCGATTACCGGCTCGCGAACCTTATCATGCAACGCCGCGCCCGCTGGCTGCTTTCGAAAAAGGAGGATCTTTTCCTGATCGAACCGAAACCGTAGTTGTGCATGACTCGCGCCAGCTCGATTTTGATCGCAGCACGCGGGAGAAAGCTGGTGAAACTCCAAGTTCAAAATTCCAGGTTCCAACCTCCACTCCAACTCCCACTATGAATTCTCAAATTACCCGCAGGCTATTCGTCCGGCGCTCACTGGGTTTCGCCGCCTCAACGGTTGCCATCACCAAATCCTCACCATCATTGCTCGCCGCCGAAGCCCCGGCCAGATTCAAACTCGGCACGCTCGTGCCAAGAGGGTCGTCCTATTTCAACCACCTTCAAATGATGTCCGAGCAATGGCGCAAAGCCCCGGAAGGTGGCATCGCACTGACCACGTTTCCAGACGGAACGCAAGGCAGCGACGCCGACATGGTGCGCCGCATGAGGGTTGGGCAATTGAACGCCGGCCTCCTGACTGCGGTGGGGCTCGCGGAAATCGAGCCCTCCGTGGGAGGATTGCAATCCATCCCCATGATGTTCCGCTCGCTCGACGAAGTGGATCACGTCAACGAGAAGCTCACACCGATCATCGAGAAACGCATGGAGCAAAGAGGGTTCATCGTCCTTTGTTGGGTGGATGCCGCCTGGGTTCACTTCTTCTCAAAACAACCGCTGCTGCACCCTGCCGACTTGAAGAAAATGAAACTCTTCACCTGGGCGGGCAGCACGGACACGGTGAACATCTATCGCTCCGCGGGCTTCAACCCAGTGCCGCTCGAAACGGCAGACATTCTGACCAATCTCAAGACGAGCCTGATCGATGCCGTGCCGATGCCGCCTTACATCGCGATGGCGGGGCAGTTCGATATCGCCGCGCCGCACATGCTCGCGCTCAACTGGGCGCCACTGGTCGGTGCGCTGGTCGTGAGCAGAAAATCCTGGGATGCCCTGCCTGCATCGACGCGGGAAGCGGCACACAAGGCCGCGCAAGAAGAGGGCAGGAGAATCAAGGCCGACAGCCGCAAAGAGGCCGTTGACTCGGTGAAAGCCATGAAGAAACGCGGACTCAAGGTGCAGGAGGTCGCTCCCGATGTGGAGGCCGAATGGAGAACTGTCGCCGAGGCGGCTTATCCACAGGTGCGCGGCAGGATCGTCCCGGCGGACATTTTCGATACCGTCGTCAAAGTGTTGCAGGATTACAGGGCGGCGCGAGGAGCCAGGCCATGAGCGGCGAAACATCGCTTCCGGCAGAGCATATCCCAGGAGCCACTTGCGAAGTCGGAGGCTGGCAGGGGTGGCTCCGGCAGGCTGAAAACGTGGTGCTCTCACTCGCACTGGGTGCGACGGTGCTGTTGCCGCTCGTCGAGATCGTTTGCAGGAAGTTTTCCCTCCCTGGCATCTCCGGCGGCGGCGCGATACTCCAGCACTTCACTATGATCATCGGCATGTTGGGCGGTGCGGTCGCGGCCCGCGAAGGACGCTTGCTCGCCCTTTCCACGGCCGGCAATTTCCTCAAAGGCTCCGCCAAAATCGCCGCCGCGATTTTCAGCAGCGCGTTCGGAGCGATGATCGCGGTTTTCCTTTGCGCGGCGAGCCTGGATTTTGTGCGAACCGAGCGAGAGGCGGGCAAGATTCTCGCGTACGGCCTGCCAGTCTGGGTGGTGCAAATGGCCCTGCCGCTCGGCTTCGGGTGTGTGGCGGCCCGGTTGCTGTGGCACTCGGCGGACAAGTGGCGATGGCGCGGACTCGCGATTCTGGTCGCGTGTGTGCTAGTAGGGCTCGGCCTCAAACCGCCGTTGCCGCCGGCACAGCTCGTTGTGCCGGCGTTGCTCGCGCTGCTCGCGGCCACGGCGCTCGGATCGCCCGTGTTCGCCACTCTCGGCGGCGCGGCGTTGATCCTGTTCTGGGGAGCCGATGTGCCTGTCGCAGCCATTCCGCTAACGCACTACTCACTCGTCACGAATCCAACACTGCCTGCGATTCCGCTCTTCACGCTGGCGGGCTACTTCCTTGCGGAAGGCGGCGCGTCCAAGAGGCTGGTGCGCGTCTTTCAGACGATGTTCGGCCAGTTGCGCGGCGGCCCCGCGATCGTGACGGCGCTGGTGTGCGCGTTTTTCACGTCGTTCACTGGCGCGTCGGGCGTCACCATCCTGGCGCTGGGCGGTCTGCTCATGCCGGTGCTGCTCGCGGCGCGTTATCCAGAACGCTCCGCGCTGGGGCTGCTCACGGGCGCGGGTTCGCTAGGGCTGCTCTTTCCGCCGTGCCTGCCTCTCATCCTGTATTCGATTGTCGCCAGTTCCAACAGCAAGGGCGGCGACGTCACGATGGAGAAAATGTTCCTGGGCGGCTTCGGGCCCGGCGTGTTGCTTGTGGCCCTCACCGCGTGGTGGGGCATCCGCCAGGGGCCGAAGATCGAGCAAACCGGGCGATTCGATGTCCGCGAAGCCGGGGCGGCGATCGCTGAAGCGAAGTGGGAGTTGCTCCTGCCTGTGGTGGCGCTGGTGACGTTGTTCGGAGGTTTCGCCACATCCGTCGAAGCTGCGGCGGTCACCGCATTCTATGCATTCTTCATCGAAACGTTTGTCTATCGCGATCTCAAGCTCACTCGCGACATTCCACGCGTGATGACGGAGTGCGGATTGCTCGTGGGCGGTGTGCTTCTGATTCTTGGTGTGGCCCTTGGGTTCACAAATTATCTCGTGGATGCCGAAGTCCCCGCCAAAGGCGTCGAATGGGTCACATCCACCATCCACTCGAAGTACACCTTCCTGCTTGTGCTCAATCTTTTTCTGCTCGTGGTCGGATGTCTGATGGACATCTATTCCGCCATCGTGGTGGTGGTGCCGTTGCTGATTCCGTTGGGAAACGCTTTCGGAATCGACCCCATTCATCTGGGCATCATCTTCCTCGCAAACATGGAACTCGGCTTCCTCACGCCACCGGTCGGCATGAACCTTTTCCTGGCTTCCTACCGTTTCAACAAACCAATGGGCGAAGTCACACGCTCGGTGGTGCCGATGCTGCTCGTGCTGCTGGTGGGCGTGCTTTTGATCACTTACATTCCGGCGCTCACCACGATTCTTCCAAGGTTGTTGAAATGATTCGATCTTTGCGGAATGTCGTCTGACCTGGCGCCGGGCTATAGAATTGCCGGAAAGACTTTCTCCGGATCGACCCCCAGATCTTTGATCGCCTGGGCCACGGTCTCACGTGGAATCGTCCCTTTGTTTGCCAGCGCGAACAGGGTCGCAATCACCGTGGACTCGGCGTCCACTTCGAAGAAACGTCGGAGATTCTCTCGCGTGTCGCTACGGCCAAAACCATCGGTCCCGAGTGTCGTCAATCCTCCCGGAACCCATGGCGCGATCTGGTCGGCGACGATCTTGAGATTGTCCGACACCGCGACGAAGACGCCTTTTTCATTTTCGAGCAGACCTTCGATGTACGATTTTCGAGGTGCTTCAATGGGATGAAGCATGTTCCATCGCGTGCAGCGGAGCGCATCGTTGCGAAGGGATTTGTAACTCGTCGCGCTCCACACATCCGCCGAGACGTTGTAGCGTTCAGCCAGAATCTGCTGGGCCTTGAGCGCGGAGTTGATCAACGGGCCACTGCCGAAGACATGAGCTTTGTGGATCTTCTTCGTGTCACCGTGCTTGAACTTGTAGAGCCCCTTGAGGATGCCTTCCTCGCTGCCAGCAGGCATCGCGGGCATCGCATGGTTCTCGTTGTAAAGGGTCAGGTAATAAAAAATCTCCTCTCCCTCCGCGTACATCCGGCGCATTCCATCCTGGATGATCACGGCCATTTCGTAGGCGAATGCAGGATCGTAGGCCATCAGGGTCGGCACGGTGCTCGCATGGAGGAGGCTGTGGGCATCCTGGTGCTGGAGACCTTCGCCATTGAGTGAAGTCCGCCCTGAGGTCGCTCCAAGCAGGAAGCCTTTTGCCCGAATGTCGCCCGCCAGCCAGATTTGATCGCCGATGCGCTGAAAGCCGAACATCGAGTAATAAATGTAGAAGGGAACCATGTTCACCCCGTAATTCGCATACGCGGTCCCTGCCGCCACGAAGGATGAAATGGATCCAGCCTCGGTGATGCCTTCCTCCAGCAACTGTCCGTCCTTCGTTTCGCAATAGTAAGCCAGCGACGCCCGATCCACCGGCTCGTACAATTGCCCCTTGGATGAGTATATGCCGAACTCACGGAACAAGGCGTCAATGCCGAACGTCCGAGCTTCATCCGGAATGATCGGAACTATGTGACGCCCGATCGACTTGTTCCGAAGCAGCATCTTCAGCAAATCAACAAACGCCATCGTTGTGGACACTTCGCGGTGACCGGCCCCCTTGAAGAACGGAGCGTAATCGTCGCGCCGGGGAATCTCCAGGGGCTTGGCGGTGACCTTCCGTTGAGGCAGGAAGCCTCCAAGCGCGTGGCGCCGCTCCAGCAGATACTTGATCTCCGGACTGTCGGGCGGAGGACGGTAGAAGGGCGCATCAACGATGTCTTCATCGCTGATCTGAACACCAAAACGAGTACGGAACTCCCGCAGTTCCTTCTCGTTCATTTTCTTCTGCTGATGCGAGATGTTGCGGCCTTCTCCCGCTTCTCCGAGGCCATAACCCTTGACCGTCTTCGCCAGGATGACTGTTGGCTGGCCCCTGTGGTCCATCGCCGCCTTGTAAGCAGCATAGACCTTCTTGGAATCGTGCCCGCCGCGCAGAAGTTTCCGAAGCTGCTCGTCCGTCAGATGATTCACCAGCTTGAGCAACTCGGGATACTTCCCGAAGAAATGTTTACGGACATAGCTGCCGGGCTCGACCGTGTATTTTTGGAAATCTCCATCAACCGCCTCTTCAAGCCGCCGCTGAAGCAGACCCGAATGATCCCGCGCGAACAAGTCATCCCAATCAGAGCCCCAGATCACCTTGATGACGTTCCAGCCGGCTCCACGAAAAGCTCCTTCGAGCTCCTGGATGATCTTCCCGTTTCCGCGCACCGGCCCGTCGAGACGCTGAAGATTGCAATTCACCACCCAGATCAGGTTGTCGAGGTTCTCGCGCGACGCGAGCGTCAGTGCGCCCAGGGTTTCCGGCTCGTCGCTCTCGCCGTCGCCGACGAACGCCCACACTTTCGGTTCTGTGCCGGTGACGAAGCCCCGCGCCTTCATGTAGCGGTAAAAGCGCGCCTGATAAATTGACATGATAGGACCGAGCCCCATCGACACCGTCGGGAACTGCCAGAAATCCGGCATCAAGTACGGATGCGGATAGGAGGACAGACCACCGGTAGGCGCCAGTTCCTGCCGGAAATGATGCAAATGATGGGCCTCCAGGCGGCCTTCGAGAAACGCCCGGGCGTAATTGCCCGGCGTGGCGTGACCTTGAAAATAAATCAGATCGCCGGGGCGCGTCTCCGTCGCCGCATGAAAGAAATGGTTGTAGGCAACTTCGTAAAGCGTCGCTGACGACGCGAACGTGGAGATGTGGCCACCTAGTCCGTCATGCTTGCGATTGGCATTCACCACCATCGCCATCGCATTCCATCGCATGAAACTCTTGATCCGGCGCTCGATGACAAGATCACCCGGATAATCAGGCTCATCTTCCTTTTTAATCGTGTTGAAGTACGGAGTGTGCGCAGGCGGCGGCAGTTTCACACCCGAATCGACGAGCCGGTTCGCGAGTGAATCCAGAAACAGCGACGCGCGCTCCGGCGTCTCGTTCTTCAGGATGTACTCGAGGACAAATTCCAGGGACTGGAGCCATTTTCGCGTCTCGTCCGCCCGGCCCGCCGGCGTGCGTTTACCCGCTTGGACGGCTTCCTTCGACACTGCATTTTGTGGTTCGTTCTCGGTCGGTCTCATTTTCGTCACCGCGTATGGATATGGGATTCAAACCCTGTTGCCTATTACTTTTGCTCGGGTATTCGAGCGGCTGCTGGCTGTCTCAAATGGCACTAATGATCCGTTGTCTTCATGTCTCCGTGCTTTCATCCACTCCATAACACTATCTCGAAAAGCCTTGTGATCTTGCGGAAGCTTTGTCCTCCAACGAGAAGCTCATCCCTTCGAGATTTTGGAGTTGTCCCTGGTTGTTGGATGGCTATCCCACCAAATTCAGCGCGGAATCTTGTGATCTCCAAGTTTCTTGCGGCTATCATCTTAACTTTGGCGTCAGCCGCGCTTGTCACGGGTCAGTATCGAGATGATTCTCGCGCCGGCAAATGAAGGTGCTCGATCACACATATCCCAGCCCCGCGGAAAATCTCGCCTGCGACGAGGCGCTGCTCGACTTATGCGACGTTGATCCGTGCTCTGAGACGTTGCGCTTTTGGGAGTCCTCCGATCCGTTTGTGGTTGTCGGCTATGCCAATCGCATTGCTGCTGAAGTTCACCGTGCCGTGTGCGAGAAGCGCGGCGTTCCGATCCTTCGGCGCTGCTCGGGAGGCGGGACAGTTCTTCAAGGCCCCGGCTGTCTCAATTACACCTTGTCGATTCGCATCCACTCGAACACTGCGCTTTCAAGCATCGCAGGCACAAACCGGTTTGTCATGGATAGGCACCGCCTCGCTCTCCAATCGCTCATCCCAGAGGCAATCAACATCCAGGGGCACACGGACCTCGCGATGGATGGAGTCAAATTTTCCGGCAATGCCCAGCGCCGCCGTCAACATGCCCTGCTTTTTCACGGAACGATTCTTCTGCATTTTGACCTGTCGCTTGTTGAAGAACTTCTCCCTCTGCCATCCCACGAACCCAGCTACCGCCAAGGTCGGGGGCACCGCGAATTCATTCGTAACTTTCCTTCCTCCGCTCAGGTCGTGAAATCCGCACTGTCCACGGCTTGGGGTGCCAATGAACTGACCGATCCTCCGACCTCAGAGAGGATCGAGAACCTCCTGCGCAACCGCTATTCGCAACCGGCGTGGAACTTCAAATTCTGAAAGCTACATACCCCGGTCGCGTTCCTGCCAGAGTCAGAAGCTGTTTTTGAACAGTCGCCAGGAGCTGGTAACTACAAGATTATCGATCTTTGCGGAAGATTATGCACATTTGTGAGTGCCCCGGCGGAGCGAAGCTGGTCGCGAAGCCGTCCGTCTCGTCCTTCAGTTCCATCGTGCGACGGCGCTTTCCAAGTAGAGAGTATGGCCATTGCAGTGCGAAAGCGGTGTCGTCGTTGCGCTTTGCCACTGCACTCTAAAAAGCTTCGCAGTCATGAGAAGGCATTTGATGCGCGAACTTGCGCACCGACGGATTGCGCACCGGCTTGTCCCGTGCGCGCTTGACAATGTTTGCCATATCCTGCGAGTAACCAGCGCATCCTTTATGAAACAACTCACCGGCTTTTGCCTTCTCGCCATCCTTGTTCTCACTTCAAGCAGTCGAAGCGCTGCCGCCAGCGGCTCTTCTGCACTGCCCCGCAGCACACCTGAAGGGCAAGGAATTTCTTCGGCGGCAATCCTCGGGTTCATCGAGGCGGCTGATCAGAAGATGGATTCGCTCCACAGCTTCATGCTCGTGCGACACGGCAAAGTCGTCGCTGAAGGCTGGTGGTCACCTTATGACGCCCGCACTCCGCATGAGATGTATTCCCTGAGCAAGAGCTTCACCTCGACTGCCGTGGGCCTGGCAGTGGCCGAAGGCAAACTGAGCATCGACGATGAAGTGTTGAAATTCTTCCCCGCTGACGTGCCGGTCGAACCGAGCGCCAATCTCAAAGCGATGCGTGTGCGCGATCTCCTGACGATGTCAACCGGCCATCAAGATGAGACTTCCCCCGCACCCGATAAAATCTCCGCCAAGTCATTCCTCGCACATCCAGTGCCGCACAAACCGGGAACTCATTTCAAATACAACACGTCGGCCACGTTCATGCAGTCGGCCATCGTGCAAAAAGTCACCGGCCAAACGGTGCTCGATTATCTGCGGCCGCGTCTGTTTGAGCCGCTCGGCATCGAGAATCCAATGTGGGCCGCGAATTCACAGGGCATTTCCCTCGGCGGTTACGGCCTGAGCATTCGCACCGAAGATATCGCGCGGTTCGGACAACTCTATCTGCAAAAGGGCAAGTGGCACGGAAAACAGTTGATTCCCGCAGCGTGGGTCGAAGCGGCAACGGCTCGACAAATGTCGAACGGGAGCAACCCCGCCAGCGATTGGGATCAGGGATACGGATTTCAGTTCTGGCGCTCGCGCCACGGCGCTTATCGAGGCGATGGTGCCTTCGGGCAATACTGCCTCGTGATGCCGGAACAAGACGCGGTGATAGCAATCACCAGCGGCCTCAAAGATATGCAGGCCGTGTTGAACCTAGTCTGGGAAAAGCTCCTGCCTGCCATGCAACCACGCGGATTGTCCCAGGATCGCGGAACACAAAAGAAACTCGCCGACAAGTTGGTGAGCCTTGCAATCCCTCTGGCCAAGGGAAGTTCAACCTCTCCAGTCGCAGGCCGAGTGTCGGGACGGAAGTTCATCTTCCCCTCAAACGATCAGAAACTGGATTCTCTGGCAATCGACGCCGGCAGCTCCGCAAGTGGCGCAACACTGACACTTCGGCTCGACGGGCGCGATCAACGAATTCAGTGCGGTCAGGGCGAGTGGAAGAAGGGCCGCCTCCAATTCCCCGGTTCTCCCGAACGCGTCGTCACAAGCAGCGGCGCCTGGACCGCTGACGACACTTTTTCCGCCAAACTCTGCTTCTACGAGACTCCCTACATCGTCACCTTGAAGCTTCGATTTGCGGATGGCCAGGTGTTCTACGACCGGGAAGCCAATGTGGGATTCGGCACGGCCAAACCGACTCAGCTTGTGGGCCGCGCAGAGTGAGATTCTCCACCGCAGATTGAATGCAGTTCTCCTGGGCAACTCGCGAGAGCTTTTGAGAACCTTGCCTCCTTTCAGGTCGCTGGCTAGCGTGCCGCGCATGTCAGAATTCATTGCAAAGAACCCTTCGTGGCAACGCCTGCTCGCGCTCATCACAGCGGCAGCAAGCGTTTCCCTCAACGCCCAACATCAGATCGCCAAGCCTGGTTCGTCCTACAATCCCAAGGTCGCTCCGGCGTCGGACGCGGCGGAACAGGCCATCAAGCGTTTTGTTGTCACGCCAGGTCTCAAGGTCGATCTGTTCGCCGCGGAGCCGCATCTGGCCAATCCGGTCGCGTTTTGTTTCGACGAGAAGGGCCGCGTTTATGTTGCCGAAACATTCCGCCATAGCGCGGGTGTCGGTGACATTCGCGGGATCATGAGCTGGCTGGATGATGAACTGGCTTCGCGTTCGGTGGATGATCGTATGGGTTACATGAAGCATCGGCTCGGGGCCAAGGTGGGCGATTGGATGCGCGAGTCGGAGCGGGTGAAATTGCTGGAGGACCGCGACGGCGATGGACGCATCGATCACTCGTCCGTCTTTGCCGACGGTTTCAACTCTCTTCTGGACGGGATCGGCTCGGGTGTGCTCGCGCGCAAAGGCAATGTCTATTTCGCCAACATCCCGAACCTCTGGTTGCTGAGGGACAATCAAGGCACGGGTTCGGCAGACTTCCGCAAATCACTTTCCCACGGCTACGGCGTCCGCATTGGTTTTCTGGGCCACGATCTGCATGGGCTGCGTTTCGGGCCGGATGGGAAGCTTTACTTCAGTTGCGGGGATCGCGGATCAAACGTGATGGTTGAGGGGCGCAGCGTCGGCCATACAGACATGGGCGATGTCTTCCGTTGCAATCCTGACGGCTCGGAACTGGAGGTCTTTGCCACGGGCCTGCGCAATCCGCAGGAGCTGGCTTTCGATCAATATGGTAACCTGTTCACCGGCGACAACAACTCGGACAGCGGCGACAAGGCGCGCTGGGTTTATCTCGTGGAAGGCGGCGACAGCGGCTGGCGTGTCGGGTATCAATTCATGGAGGCTCCCTACTCGCGCGGGCCGTTCAACGCGGAGAAAGTCTGGTACCCGCAAGCGGACGGTCAGCCAGCTCACATCGTTCCACCGATCACGAACATCACTGCCGGCCCGTCCGGTCTGACTTACTATCCAGGCACGGGCCTTCCCGCCAAATACAACGAGCACTTCTTCCTGACGGACTTTCATGGAAGTGACAGCAGCCGCGTGCATTCTTTCAAACTCAACCCAAAGGGCGCTTCGTTCGAAGTCGTCGATGCGGACCTTTTGGTGAAGGGGCTGCTGGCTACGGATGTGGAGTTTGGCGTCGATGGAGGCGTGTATGTTTCAGACTGGGTTGCTGGCTGGGACAAGACGGGGCGCGGGAGAATTTACAGATTCCACGATCCGGAGATCGACCGCAGCGCGGCGGTGCTTCAAACAAAGCGGCTGCTGGCGGAGGGAATGGAAAAGCGTTCAGCATCCGAGCTGGCGAAGTTACTCACCCACCAGGACATGCGCGTCCGGCTGGAGGCGCAATTCGAACTCGCGGACCGCGGCTCGAAATCAATCAAGATTCTCACTGGTGTCGCCGCCAGAAGCTCCAGCCAGCTTGCGAGGCTCCACGCCATCTGGGGGCTGGGGCAGATTGCGGCGAACACCAAAACGCCGGCTCCAAAATCCGAGGCGTGGCCGGCGATCGAGACGCTGTTGGGCTTGCTCGATGACGCGGATGTTGAAGTCCGATCACAAGCGGCGAAGCTTCTCGGGGAACGGCGAATTCCCCAAGCTTTCCAAGGACTGATCGGATTGCTTCACGACTCGAGCCCGCGCGTGAGATTCTTTGCAGCAACCAGCCTCGGCAAACTGGGGCGCAGTGAAGCAGTGCAGCCCATTCTGGAAATGCTGCGGCAAAACGCCGACCAGGATCCGTATCTCCGGCACGCGGGCGTCATGGGGCTGGCTGGAATTGGAGACATGGCCGCGCTCATGGCCGCTGCCACGGACAAATCGCCTGCCGCACGAATGGGAGTGTTGCTGGCCATGCGCCGACTGGAACGATCGGAAATTGCGCTGTTCCTCAACGATCCGGATCCGCGGCTCGTCGTCGAGGCGGCGCGCGCCATCAATGACCAGCCGATCAACGGCGCAAAGCCGGAACTTGCGCGTTTCCTCGGCAAGACCGGCGAGATCGCAGCGCTGCCGTCAAACCTTCAGGAACCGCTGCTGCGCCGGGCCATCAATGCTTCCCTGCAAGTCGGAACCCGGGAAGCCGCCGAGACGCTCGTGCGCTTTGCCACTCTGGATGGTGCTGCCACGCCAATGCGCGTCGAAGCTCTCACGGCATTGGCGGATTGGGAGCGGCCTTCGGGACGAGATCGTGTGATTGGGCTTTGGCGTCCGGTCCCGTCTGCTCGAGATCCTTTGCTCGCGCCTGGAGCTTTCAAGCCGGCGCTGAACGGCCTGCTGGCTTCCGCTCCGACGGAACTCCGCGTCGCCACCGTTCGAGCCGCCGAACGGCTGAAGATGACCGACGCAGCGCCCGCATTATTTGCGTTCGTCAAGGACGACAGCGCTCCCGAAAGTGTCCGCCTGGCGGCACTCAAAGCACTCGCGACATTTGCAGCTCCGCAATTCCCGGACGCTGCAAGACTCGCCTCCGCCGCCTCTTCAGAAGCGCTGCGAAAGGAGGCAACCCGTCTCCAGGCAAAGCTGCAATCCTCCGATGCGCTTGAGCAACTGCGAAAGACCCTCGAGACCGGCTCGACCTCCGAGAAGCAGGTCGCCTTTGAAGCACTGAACACTCTCAGTGGGGAATCAAGCGAAGCTCTTTTGACAACGTGGATGGATCGATTGATTGCAGGGAAAGTCCCGCCGGAAGCTCACCTTGACCTTTTGCAGGCAGCCGGTTCGCGCTCAACACCCCTGCTGAAGGAGAAGATTGCGCTCTTCGAATCGAACATTTCCAAAGCGGACCCGTTGGCCCCTTACCGCGTCGCACTGCACGGTGGAGACGCAACAGCAGGAAGGAATATCTTTCTGGAACGTCAGGACGCAGCCTGCTCGCGATGTCACAAACATGGAAAGGACGGCGGCGAAGTTGGCCCCGAGTTGACTGCCATTGGGTCCGCCAAGGATCGTGATTACATTCTGGAAGCGCTCGTTCTCCCGAACAAAATGATCGCAGCCGGATTCGAGAACCTGCTGGTGACGACGAAGGATGGCACCAGCTACGCCGGCATCCTGAAGGCGGAATCGCCAACCGACCTGACGCTCAATTCGGCGGAGGACGGTCTTATGACCATCAAGAAATCTGAAGTAAAGTCACGCGAACGCGGACTTTCGGCGATGCCCGAAGGACTTGCGACCATACTATCGAAGCGGGAACTGAGGGATGTCATCGAATTCCTGGCTACTTCTAAGAATCAATAAAACGGGAGGGAGCTCCAGGCCCACCTTCCGCATCGAATCTTTGCGCCTTTCGTTGAGGGAAGTTGCCAGAAAATTTGGTTCATCCGGCAAGTGTGTACCTGGATTCATAGAAATGGGATTTAGGAGAGCATGAGTAGAGACTCCAGAAATGATCCAGACTTTGCTGCGGAACGCGTTTGGGGTTGGGGCCCAATACCGGTATGAGAGGACAGAATACCTTTGGG
>SIBF01000111.1 GCA_009695275.1 Pedosphaera sp.
GTAGGATTGCTGGGTGCGTTCGGCCCGGCCACGAATGGCCAGACCCCGAATGTATTTTTCTCGCAATGGAGTCATAGACCAGCAACATCGCCGGCCATGATCTCTTTAGCCGCTCCCAATCAACTCCGCGTAGCGGCTTCGTTCAACAATCGAATAGATGCCATGGACGTTTGCATATACCATTCGATTGTCTGTTCCCCAGTGCGCCCCGAACGTATAAAAGTTGGTTGACGCGGTGAAGATTGTTCTTGGATTGCTGCCATCGAAGGAAAAAACTTTGAGCGTTCCATCCTTAGTCCAGAAGGCCAACCGGTTGCTCTCGGAGGAGAAACAGACATTAGGGCTGCTCTTGTTCGATTCAGGCACCGGCTTGAAGTCAGCGTCGTCAGTTCGTTTCCAGAATAACTCGTGGAAACCGTCCCGTGTTCCGACATACACCACTTTCGAGCAATCCGGTGATACCACGATTGAAGAACCACCGGGGGAGGATGTCGACAGGGGTGCCTTCGGATCGAGAAGCAACGTGTAAGTTTGACGGAGCGCTGGGGATGAACCGCGGCTACCACCACGCGGAGAACCGTTCCTGAAAAACGCGAAGGCCACTGCCGCGAGCGCCACCGCCCACGGCAACGCCGTCATCCATAGCTTTCTTCCTCGCCTTCGCCCCTCCGCCGCCACCGCTGCGCCTGCCAAAAGCATTGAGGAGGTGCCGGGGTTTGCGATCGCATGTTCCAGATCGACGCGCGCATCGGCGATGTCGTGCAGCCGGTGCTTGCGATCCTTCGCCAGGCATTTGCGCAGCAGCAATTGGATCGAGGCCGGCGTCGCGGGCGGCAGTGCTGTCCAGTCCGGCTCCTTGTGCAGCACGGTGCCAATCGAGTCGGTGGCGGTCTCGCCACCGAACACCTTCTTGCCGGTCAGGCATTCGTAAAGCACGCAACCGAACGACCAGATGTCCGTGCGCTTGTCCACCGGCTTGCCTTTGGCCTGCTCGGGACTCATGTAGGCGGCGGTGCCGAGGATCGTGCCCGGCCTCGTGTTGTCGGCGAGGGCGGTCGGTGAATCTTCCAATGCCGAACTCGGCGTGGCAGTGGTCTCGATTTCCGCCAATTTGGCCAGACCGAAGTCGAGGACCTTGACCTTGCCATCGGGCGTGAGCTTGACGTTACCCGGCTTGAGATCGCGATGGATGATGCCCTTCTCGTGCGCCGCTTCGAGCGCCCTGGCGATCTGGTCGCCGACTTCCAGCGCTTCTTCGACCGGCAGAGGACCGCGCCTGACCCGCTCGGACAGTGTCTCGCCCTCGACAAGTTCGAGCACGAGCGCCTTGGAATCGCCGGAATCTTCCAGGCCGTAGATGGCAGCGATGTTGGGATGATTCAGGGACGCGAGCACCTGGGCTTCGCGGGCGAACCGCGCCAGTCGTTCCTTGTTTCCAGCGAACGGCTCAAGCAACAGTTTGATCGCGACATCGCGCCCGAGCTTGGTGTCCGTGGCGCGATAGACCTCACCCATGCCACCCGCGCCCAGTTTCGTGGTGACCCGATAATGTCCGATGTTCTGTGGAGGCACGGGCGGAGAGTGTCGGGTTTCAAGGTGAGATTCAAGGACAGGCGTGTTCAGCCACTCATCCAATCCTCGACTCGCAACCCCGGAACACGCTGGGATGTGAGCGAACCTGCGCGTCGAGTTTGCCACCGGGATTCTTGAGCAGGGAAATCCAGACGTTGGTGTCCGGCAGGAAGGGCATCACCACTCCTCGCGTTTCTCGAATTCACCCTGCGAAGGCCGCTCGAACGGTTCGTTGCCAAATTCATGCGCGATCCGGACGAAGAAATCAGGCGGCAGACGGTCCGAGCGGCTGTTCCTGTTTTGAGCTTCCACCAATTCCAGCGCATCTCGGACAAGTTTTCCAAGGAGGCCGCGGCTTGGGTATCCAGCGTTTTCAGCTTGGCATCCAACTGTTCGGCGATGACGGACATGGCTCGAAGCTAGCGCGCAGAAGTGTCGTTGGCAATCGGGTCCTTCTCGTGTTTCCCGCCTCCATTATTTCCCTGACAAGTTTGCCGCATTCCCAGCCTCTTGCTGCCGGATGAATTCGTCGAAATGAACCTTGACCGTCACCTGCGTCGCGCCATCGGGTTCAGGCTCGTCTTCAACGGATTTCAACATCAGCAACCGATCTCCTTCCGCGTCGGTTAAGGCCTCGTAGTTGGGGCCATTGGCGAGACCTGAAGTTCTGAATCGGCCCGTGGCAAATACAATGGGCGCGTCCAATTCCAGCGGCTCAAATGATTTGATCTTCCTCACCATAATTTCCTTTCCCGTGCGGTAGTACAGCTTGCTGCCATCGCGGGACCAGACCGGATGGGATCCGCCGTTCTTCGAAATCTGAATGGGCAGGCCGCCTTCGGAAATCCGGCGCAGGTATGCTTCAAAGCGATCGCCTATGTTGGCGGTGTAGGCCAGCCAGCGACCATCCGGCGAGAACCGGGGTCCCGCCTCGTTGGCAGGCGTATTCGCAAACGGTCGCGCTTCGTCCGCCGATTTCAGCTCCTTGAGCATGATGTCTCCCGGGTTGCCACGCACCAGGGCAAGGAAACGTCCATCGGGAGAAATGGCGTGTGCTTGGATGTCGTCTCCCTTGACACGATAAATCTCTTCGGGCGTCGCGGTGGCATCGGCTCTCGCACGCAGGACCGTCAACTCACGACCGACAACGCGGTTGAAGAATACATTTGTCCCATCGTAGGCAAACGCAGAGGTACGAGTCCCTGAATCACCCGCGGCCAACTCAACGGCTTGTCCATCGGCAAGACTGACCAGCAGGCTCTTCCCCGCGAATAACGAACCGCGAGTCAGAATAACGGATTTTCCGTCCGGTGCCAGTCGGGGCCAGTGGTAATTTCCCGCCGCGAGTGGCACGACCTCCGGGGCGCCACGATCGCGCACCCACACCAGTTGATAGCGCGGGTCCAACTGGTGGCCCCGGCCGTAGATCAAGGTCCCGTTGTCGGCGAGGGAGAACTGATGGCTCACCACGGCCCAGTCGCGCCCCAAATCTTTGAGCAGCGAAACTTCAGGCCCGGTGAACTCCAGCTTCACGGGATCGAACGCCCTGCCCCAGAGCACATCATCCCGGCCATACAACAGGTGACCGGTGGCCGGGTAGTAGAGAGGATTGTACGATCCCGTGAGGTCCAGCTTTTTACGCGCTTGCGTCGTCAAGTCCAGAGCTTCCAGCGAAACCACCTGATTCGTGTGAGCCACAGTGAAGATCATTCCTTTCGCTCCCGGCATGAATCGTGGATGCATCAACCTCCGCTCTCCCTTGTCTTTGTCCACCTTGAGAATCATGACCGGCGTGCTGCCCTCTTTTACCTCGACCACATAAATTCCCTCCGGGCTTGCGAAGAGGATTCGATTGTCAGGATTCCACTGCGCTCCAAAAATCAACGATCCCACCTGGCCAATCTTTCGCGGCTTCCCACCCTGAAAGGAGAACACATAGAGGTCACCCAGTGAGTCAAAGAATGCCAGCCGATCACTCTGCAGCGCGAACACTGGAGACCCCATCGCTTTCATGCTGTCCGGGATCAAGGTGAATTCGGGATCGTTGATTCGCTTCCAGTACAACCCATAGACGCCATCCTTCCTCCCTACGTAAACAACTATGGAACAATCGGGTGATATTACAACCGTGGAGCCAAACCCACCCAACGTGGCCAGCGGTGCATCCGGATGAAGATTGAGCGTGTAGGTCTGAAGCATCGCCTTCGTGCTGCTGCCAGGGTTGCTCCTCGATGAGCGCAATGAGAGAAGCGCGAAGGCAACCGCCGCTGCCGTCAGCGCCCACGGCAATGCGGCGAGCCAGCCGCGCGCTCGCTCTTTCCGCCGCGCGCTCTCGACCGCGGCGCCGGCCATCACCAGCGTCGAGGAACCGGGCTCGCCGAGGGCTTGTTCGAGATCGACCCGCGCATCGGCGATGTCATGCAGGCGGCGCTTGCGATCCTTCGCCAGACATTTGCGCAGGAGCAATTGAATGGTCGGCGGTAATTCTTTCGGCAGCGCGGTCCAGTCCGGTTCCTTGTGCAACACGGCGCCGATGGAATCCGTGGCGGTCTCGCCACCGAACACTTTCTTGCCGGTCAGGCATTCGTAAAGCACGCAACCGAACGACCAGATGTCCGTGCGCTTATCGACGGGTTTGCCTTTGGCCTGCTCGGGACTCATGTAGGCGGCGGTGCCGAGAATCGTGCCCGGCCTCGTGTTGTCGGCGAGGGCCGTCGGTGAATCTTCCAATGCCGAACTCGGCGCGGCAGTGGTCTCGGTTTCCGCCAGTTTGGCCAGGCCGAAGTCGAGGACCTTGACCTTGCCATCGGGGGTGAGCTTGACGTTGCCCGGCTTGAGATCGCGGTGGATGATGCCCTTCTCGTGCGCGGCTTCGAGCGCCCTGGCGATCTGGTCGCCGACTTCCAGCGCTTCCTCGACCGGCAGCGGACCGCGCCTGACCCGCTCGGACAACGTCTCGCCCTCGACAAGTTCGAGCACGAGCGCCTTGGCATCGCCGGAATCTTCCAGGCCGTAAATGGCGGCGATGTTGGGATGATTCAATGACGCGAGCACCTGGGCTTCGCGGGCGAACCGCGCCAGTCGTTCCTTGTTTCCGGCGAACGGCTCAAGCAACAGTTTGATCGCGACGTCGCGCCCGAGCTTGGTGTCCGTGGCGCGATAGACCTCGCCCATGCCACCCGCGCCCAGTTTCGTGGTGACCCGATAATGTCCGATGTTCTGCGGAGGCACGGGCGCAGAGTGCTGTGTTTCGCGGCGCGATTCAAGAGGAGGGTTTGTGTGTGGCGAGGCGGGTCTTTTGACCAGTTTGGAGACGGGCGTGTCTCGTTGTAGGACGCGGGCGGGGGCGCTTGTAGAAGGATGTCGGATGTGAGGCGTGCGGGGGAGGATGGGTTCCGGAGGTGGAATTTTTATCCGCTGACGGGCGCGGGTTGATGGTGGTGTTTGAAGGTTGGATTCTTTTTTACCACGGTTGGGGACGGGGATGTCCCCGTTTTTCCATCTGGCATGGCATGCGTGTTGCCCATCGCCGGGTCTTGCCAGAAACGGAGCGACTCACGTAGCTTGAGGCATCACGAAAAACGAAACTTTTTCCACGCCCCAGGCAACTGACTTTCTCGCGGGAGTCATCGAGGGTTTCTATGGCCAGCCCTGGTCGCAGGCGGAACGATTCGAGTTGTTCGATTGGATGAACGCCTGGGGGCTGAACACTTACCTTTACGCTCCAAAGGATGATCTGAAACACCGGGCGCTCTGGCGCGAACTTTACTTCCCGGCAGAGGAGGAATCTCTGCGCGCCATCATTCAGCGCTGCCAGCAACGTGAACTCAGGTTCATCTACGCGCTGAGCCCGGGGCTGGACATTCGCTACAGCCAGGAGCCGGAACTTGAGTGTTTGAAGAAGCGCTTCGAGCAAATGCTCGCGCTCGGGTGCCGCGATTTCGCCCTGCTTTTCGATGACATTCCAGACCGGATGGAACCCCGGGACCGCGAGCGCTGGGATTCGTTCGCCGCCGCCCAGTGTCACGTGACCAATGCGATTTTTCGCTGGCTGCGCGAACGTAACGTCACCGGGAGATTGCTCTTCTGTCCAACGCCCTACTGTGGCCGGATGGCGGAACGCAAGCTTGGGGGTGAAGGCTGCCTGGAGATCGTCGGTCGCGAGTTATTGCCCGAAATCGACGTGTTCTGGACCGGACCTGAAATCATCTCGCGCGAGATTCCGTTGGCGCACATTGAAGCAATAACGGCACTGCTGCGCCGCAAGCCGCTCATCTGGGACAACCTTCACGCCAATGATTATGACGGACGCCGGTTTTACTGCGGCCCTTACTCCGGAAGAGCAACAGCAGTGCGCGGTGCAGTGAGCGGGTTGCTGGTCAATCCGAACAATGAATTTCCTCTC
Source organism: Pedosphaera sp. (assembly GCA_009695275.1). Lineage (GTDB taxonomy): Bacteria > Verrucomicrobiota > Verrucomicrobiia > Limisphaerales > F1-12-MAGs170 > F1-120-MAGs170. Next base: position 5,978 of record SIBF01000111.1, read on the forward strand.
AACTACGTGCCGCTCCGCACCCTGGCGGAATTCGTCCGCTGCGATGGAAGCTGGCATGCTCGGAAAGCTTACCTCGATGCGATGCGCCACTGGTTGAGTTACTTCGAGATTGTCGGTCATACGGTGACGTTTCATGACCTTGTCCTTCTCGGGGACTGCTTTTACCTGCCGCATGAGGAAGGCCCGGAAGCGCAAGAGTTTTATGCTTTGACCCGACGGCTCTTTGCGGCTGAGCCCGCGAAATGGGGCGGAGAGGTTATCGCCTTCCGCAAGCGCGCCACTCAGTTGCGGGATTGTTGTGCCCGCCTGACGGAGCTTCGGCATCGCCCGTTGTTTTATGCGTTGAGCCGCCGATTGTGGGAGCTGCGCGAGGAGCTGGATTTATTGCTGGGTTACGTCCGGCACAAAACCGAGGGCGGAAATCCCGACACGCCTTGCCGCTCCGATTTTCATCTTCCAGGCACTTACCGGGGCGGCATGGTGCCACGGCTGCAACACTTGTTAATTCAACATTCCGACGGAACCCTCACGCCCAACCACGCGGCCTCAGCGCAACGGCAACGTAATGTCGCCGCAAACCAGCCGGCACCGAACACTCCTCCATGAACGATTGCACTATTCGTCCCGCCCGGGCTGGAGATGAACCGGGTGCTTATCACGTCTGCTTGAAAACCGGCAACTACGGCCAGGACGGCGAGCCGTTCTACCGCGATGATCCCGACGCTCTTGGCAGGATTTTCGTGGGGCCATATCTCGCGTTTGAACCGGAGTTGAGCCTCGTTCTGGAAGACAAGGAAGGCATCTGCGGCTATGCGCTTGGGGCATTTGATTCAAAAGCCTTCTACGCACGCTACGAAATGGAATGGCGGCCGCAATTGTGCGCCAAGTTTCCCGAGCCTCAAGGCGACCCGGCACAATGGAATCGCGTGCGGCAAGTTCACTATTTGTATCATCACCCTGATTATTTCACACCGGAACCATGCGAAGCGTATCCGTCACATCTCCACATCGACCTGATGAAACGCGCTCAGGGGCTTGGCTACGGTCGCCGCATGATGGAGATGGTCATGGACAGCCTGCGCCAGCGTGGCTTTCCGGGAGCGCACCTCGGTGTGAGCATGGCAAACAATCCCGCGTTCGGATTTTACCAGCGCCTTGGATTTCACGAGTTGATCCGCGTCGGCTCCGGGAATGACGGCTGCATCTACATGGGAAAGTCACTGAATTCAAATGCTGAAGGCCAAGTGCTGAAGGCTGAAGGAGAATGAAATGAAATCTTCCAAACTTGCTGTTTTTGGCGGAAGCCCCATCCGCACCCGCCCATTCACCCAGTGGCCGATTTTCGGCAAAGCCGATGAGCGACGGTTGCTCCGCGCCTTGCGCGGCGGCAAATGGGGCAAGCTCAACGGGGCGGAGGTCGCCGAGTTCGAACGCCGTTTTGCCGCCATGCACGGTTGCCGCCACGGCATTGGGGTGGTCAACGGCACTGTTTCACTGCGCCTCGGTCTGATGGCCGCAGGTCTCGAAGCCGGGGACGAAGTAATCGTCCCGCCTTACACATTTTACTCCACCGCCTCCGCAGTCATCGAAGCGAACGCGGTGCCTGTGTTCGCCGACATCGATCTGGATACATTCAACCTCGACCCAGCCGCCGTTGAAGCCGCCATCACTCCACGAACGCGGGCGATTATTCCGGTTCATTTCGCAGGTCAGCCGGCCGACATGACAGCTCTGATGAAACTGGCGAAGAAGCGGAATCTTGCGGTCATTGAGGACGCTGCGCACGCGCATGGCGCGAGCTTCAAGAACCGGCCAGCCGGCTCGCTCGGGCACCTGGGCTCCTTCTCCTTTCAGTCGAGCAAGAACCTGACTTCCGGTGAAGGCGGCATCATCACCACCAATGATGATGATCTCGCGGAGCGTTGCCGTTCGCTCCACAACTGCGGACGCATTCCCACCGGCGCGTGGTATGAGCATCATCTTCTAGCAGGCAATTACCGGCTCGGTGAATTCCAAGGGGCCGTTCTCAACAGCCAGCTTGACCGCCTCGAAAACCAGACGAAGACACGCGACCGTAACGGCCAATACCTCGCATCCCGCATCGTGCATCTGCCGGGGATTCATCCGCAGCTACGACCAGCCTCCTGCACACGCCATAGTTATCACCTCTTCATGTTGCGCCTGGACGCCAGGGAATTCGGCGTCTCAAGAGTTGCGGTGATCAAAGCACTGCAAGCCGAGGGAATCCCCTGCTCGGGCGGATACGCCATCCCGCTGCACCGCCAGCCGATGTTTCTCAACAAATCATTCGGCCCGTATCTGTCGGAAATCCGAGGCAAGCTGGACTATCGAAAGACGCACTGCCCAAACAGCGATTTGATCTGCCGCGAACAATGCATCTGGATCGAGCAAAGTATTTTCCTGGGGCCGCGCGCGGACATGGACGACATCGCGCGAGCTTTTGAAAAGGTTTACGCAAACCGCAAGGAACTGGCCACGAAAGTGAAGTCGTAGGCAGACATGCCAGCATCAGAGCCGGATTTTCCGAGGCCACTGCTGGTTGGCTTCCCAGTAGGTCTGCTTGAGCTTGATCAGCGGATCGTCCGCTGAAGGCTGGACTCTCCCATCGGCATCGATGGCTCGCGAGACAACGGTGTGTTCGCCGAAGGAAGGCTGCTTCCAGTCGTAATGGAAAAAGGACCAGGAGTACTTCGAGTGGTCTTCCGTGTTGACAGGGGCTGGCCGCCACTCGCCATCATCTATCCTGATCTCGACACGCTCCAGAGGAGTGCCGTCCGTCCAGGCCGCACCGGTGAACCGCACTGTTCCGCCGGGGCGCCGGACGGCGTGAGCAATGATGGATTTCACGTCCATCGGTCCGACAGATGTTTCGCGCCAGATGGTCTTGCCGCTGCGCTCCTCGCCTCGAATGGTCACATATTCGCGAGCCATGTATTTACTCATGTATCGCCGGTCGAGCAGTTCGATGCGAGTGAGCCACTTGATCCACGCGATGCCAAACCAGCCGGGAACGATGAGTCGCAGCGGCGAGCCGTGGCTTTTGTCCAGCGGCTGGCCGTTCATTTCGTAGGCGAGAATCACATCGTCGCGCAGGGCGTCTTTGAGCGATAGACTCCGGGCGAAGTTTTGCGTGTAGTCCTTGTCGCGGATTTTTTCCACCTTCTCATCCGCGCCGAAGAAGACGGCTTCAATAGCGCGGTGATGCAGGCCGCATTCGCGTAGCAGCGGTGCCAGGGGAGTGCCGGTCCATTTGACATTTCCGACGGCACCCATGAATCCCGTGCTCATACTGTTTCCGGAACATTCCAACGTGGCGGTCACGGTCTTGCGGCGGCGTGATCTGATTTCCGGGAGCGTCAGTGAGGCAGGCTTCTTCACCAAACCCGACACATCCAGCTTCCAGCGCGGCAGGTCCACTTCGGGAGTTCCGTAATGACTCACGGCGAAGACTTGATCGTTGGGTGTGATCCAAGAGTTCATTTTCTCCCATCGGAGCCCCTTGCCGACGGGTTGAACGTCGAGGAATGGAATGAGCTCATCGCCCGCCGGTAACGGATCAAGACCAAAGGCAGCAAGCGGGTGCCGGGCAAAGGCGAGTGCCGCAAATGCCACGCTGCCTCGGATCAAATCACGGCGGGAAACCTGGCTGATGTCTGAGTTAAGCGATGCGTTCATTGGAATTGGAGTAAAAGTTCGAGTGAGTTACTTGACGACGGGCTTGCCAGCCTTCTCCCACGCTTTCAAACCGCCTTCGAGATTCACGACGCTCTTAAACTTGAGGCTCGTCAATTTGTCGCTGGCTTTGGCGCTGCGAACGCCGCCGGCGCAATGCACCAGGTACGTCTTGCTCTTGTCCAACGTTCCCGCCTGTTTCTCAAAGTCGGGGCCGTTCCAGTCGATATTGACTGCGCTCTCGATATGGCCGGCGGCAAATTCCTTGGCGGTCCGAACATCGAGCACAACGTTGACCTTCTCCACGCGGAGCTTGTCGAATTCATCGACACCTACATTGCGATAGTCCTTCGAGTTCGCTGCGACGGGTGCTGGTTTATCGTCGGCACGGACCAGATTCGTGAAAAGGCTGAGAGCACCAAGGAGAAGTAAGAGGACGGTTTTCATGTCAGGAGATTTATCATTATGGGGAACTTTGCAAACACAAACATGTCGTGACGTCGGGTGGTTCAGTAGGATTGTTTAACCGTGCGCTAGAATTTTTCATCGCCCATACTTTGGAACATGCGGCTGCTCCTACTACTGATTGTCGTCTGTCATCACGCCTCGCTGTCAGCGTCGGAACGTCCGGCTGACTTCGCATGGGCATCGCGTTTCGGAGGCAACAGCGAGGATCTCGGGCGAAGCGTGTGCGTGGATGGTCGAGGTGGAATCTTTACCTCGGGACATTTCTCGGGTAGCGCCGATTTTGGCTTGGGGACTTTGATCGCCACGGGACAAGCAGGCTTCGTTATGAGATTAAGCGACGAGGGGAAGACGCAATGGGTGGTTCCAATTGGCGGCAGCGTGGATGACGAGTGCCGCAGTGTCGCGGCAGATTCGGACGGCAATTGCGTTGTCACCGGAAACTTTCGCGCTTCTGTAACCCTTGGCACCGGCGCGGCTCGTCTCACGCTAACGAGTGACGGTGGAACTGACATTTTGCTGCTGAAGCTTAAGGCGGATGGAAGCCTTCTCTGGGCGAAGAAGGCCGGCGGCATTGGAAACGACTACGGCTACGGCGTCTCGGTGGATGGCAATGGCGATATTTTTGTGACGGGCTCTTATGAAGGCATCGGAGGCTTCGGCGGGTTGAGCCTGCCCGGCGAGGACAAGACACAATTTTTCGTTGCAAAGTACGATTCCAATGGTCGCGCGCTTTGGGTGAAGGACATTGCCGGCGGCGAGTCAGGCAGCGGGCTCGCTGTCAGAGCGGATGATTCTGGAAGAGTGATTGTCGCGGGCCGTTATAGTGTGGCTCAAACCAAATTCGCTCCTCACGGCATCACGACAGCACCACCTCCGAGGAGTGACATGTTCCTTTCGGTGTATGACAGCAACGGTCAGAACAAGTGGTATCAAACCGCTGGAGGCGCAGGCACGGACGAAGCATACGACGCAGCGACGGATTTGGACGGCAGCGTTTATGTGGCAGGTGTTTTCGAAACATCCGCAAAGTTCAGCAGCAAAGTAACGCTTTCTGGAGAATCGGCCAGTCCGCAAATCTTCCTCGCCAAATACGATTCCGCCGGAAAATTCCTATGGGCGGCCAAACCATCCGGGCAGCACGGTGGAGAAGCTCATGGAGTATGCACGGATGACTACGGTTTTGTTTTTGTGAGTGGTTATTTTTACGGAACGGCGCGGTTCGGCATGACGATTCTAAGTTCCACTGGGAATCCAGCGATGTTTGTCGCCAAGTATGACCCTGATGGGAATGTTCTTTGGGCAACTCAGACACCGGGCTCTCCAATTGTCGTCGGACTCGGTTTCGCGATGGATGAGCAGTCGCGGATGTATGTCACCGGATACTTCAGAAGCAACGCCACGATCGGTGGTGCCCTGTTGCTAAATCTCGGCGGGCGCGATGTCTTCGTGACGAGGCTTGATCCACCTCCGGTTATTTTGGCCCTCAATGCCAAATCAATAAATGGCGCAGTGGTGCTCCGCTGGCCGCGAACCAGCGCATCCTTTCAAATCGAAAGTCGAACTGGCTTTTCCGCCGGCACACCCTGGCTGGCTTTGACAAACACGGCTTCCACTTATCGAGATCAATGGATTCTGACCAACCAACCTTCTCGAGACGCGGAGTTTTACAGGCTGCGTCGGCGGTGAGCGAGAATCCGGAACAAATCCAGAGTCGAGCAGGCAATCGTCATCCGTTTTATCCGGTCAGGAGCGAGAATGAAGTGAACGCGATAGCTTGTGGCTGGCGGAGTGCGTGTGCTCGTGTTATCCCAACCGCCCGTGATCGGGCATCAAGCTGCTCGAATCCGACAAACTGATGAAAATCACCTATTATCTCGAAGTCATTTCCTCCTGGTGCTATTGGGCCGAACCCTCCTGGGCGGAACTGAAGCGTCGTTACGCAGGCCGCGTTGAGTTCACCTGGAAAATCGCCCACATGACCGCCGAGGCTTATCCGCAATCGCCAACGCAATGCGATTGGTTCTACCGCCGGAGCGGAACGATCATGCGTTCACCTTTCATGTTGAACTCGGGCTGGTTTGAACCCGACATCAAGGAGTATCGCGTGCCCAATCTCGTGGCCGAAGCAGGCAAGGATTTTGGAGTCACGGACGATCGCATCCGTCTTGCCATCGCACATGCAGGGGTGCGAGAAGGGCGGAAGGTAGGACGTTGGGAGGAATCCGTGGCGGCGGGCGCCGGCGCGGCAGGCCTTGATCCCAAGGCTCTGCTTGCCCGCGCTCAGTCACCCGAAATCGCGACACGGACAGACGCGACCACAGCCGAGTTTCATGCGTTGCAGGTGACACAAAGGCCGACCTTCGTGATCGAGAATTCCATCGGTGACAGCGCGGTACTGTCCGGCATGGTGAAAGTGGAACCATTGATTGCGGTGATTGAGGCGCAGATGGCTGATGAGGCGGGCTATGTTTCGCACCGGGTGCATTTCGGAAACCCACCGCCGAGTTGAACGAACCGTGCCTATCCGGTTAATAGCCAAAGAGTCATTGGAGCGCGGCTGTGGTGTAACCCAGCCGCAGAAACTACCAGCCTGCTGCGGCTGGTGCTGCGCACACAGCCGCGCTCCTTCAGAATTGGCAACTAACCCGATAGGCATGGCACGAACGGCAGGAAACAGGTGAACTGCTGACCTGCGTTCTTGTAATTGGCAGTCCAAGTGCAGCCTCTTAATCTTAATCTTAATCTTAATCTTAATCTTAATCTTTCTCCGATTCTTTAATCCCTGGCTTCTCGCGATTAGGATCAGGATTAAGATTACGACACTGCCAAGTCCGGCGCTTGCTTTACACGCATGTTCTCAGTGCCTATGTTCGCCGCCCTGTGACCGACAATTCACAAAAAAAAACACGCGTGCTCGTGGGGATGAGCGGTGGAGTTGATTCCTCCGCGGCGGCGGCCTTGCTCAAGGAACAGGGCTACGACGTGGTTGGCGTCACTCTGAAGCTGTGGCCGCAGGACTGCGTTTCCCGCGCTGAAGACAAGTGCTGTGGCCCACAGGCGGTCATGGATGCCCGCGCTGTCTGCGACAAGCTGGATATTCCCTACTACCTGATTGATGAGGCGAAGGAGTTTCAAGAACAGGTCATTCAATACTTCGCCGACGAATACAGAGCCGGCCGGACCCCAAACCCGTGCGTGATGTGCAATGAGAAGCTCAAGTTCGGCAACCTGATCCGCCGTGCGCATCACCTCGGCGCTGAGAAGATCGCCACCGGGCATTACGCGCGGATCGAGAAGAGCCCGGATGGGCGGCGTCATCTGCTGATGCGTGGCCGCGATTTGAAGAAAGACCAGAGTTACTTCCTTTTCTCCCTGCGACAGGAGCAGCTCGCGAGCGCGATGTTCCCGCTCGGAGAATTGACGAAGAGCGACACGCGGGAAGTGGCGCGCGAATCCTGCCTCAAGACAGCCGAGAAAGAGGAGAGCATGGAAATCTGCTTCGTGCCGGACAAGGATTACGGCCGCTTCCTCACACAATCCAAGCTCGTCGAGAAGCACCAAGGCGAGATTGTGGATGAAGCTGGACTCGTCCTCGGGCATCACGAGGGCATCGAATTTTACACGATCGGTCAGCGGAAAGGCCTCGGCATTTCCAGTGCGAAGCCGCTGTATGTGCTCGAACTCGACCCCGCGCAAAACCGAGTGGTCGTCGGCGCTGAAGATCGGCTGGTGAAGGAGGAACTCATCATCGAGCGCTGCAACTGGATTCCGTTCGAGGAACCCCGTGAACCCTTCGAAGCGCTCACGAAGATCCGCTACAATCACCCGGGCACCATGGCAACGGTGACGCCAATGGAAAACAATTGTGCTCGTGTGAAACTGCACGTTCCCCAACGTGCCATCACACCCGGCCAGGCGTGCGTCCTTTACCAGGAGAATCTGGTGCTGGGTGGCGGCTGGATTTGCCGGTGACGGAAGTTCGATCCGTATGACCGGCAGCAACGCGGCAGGATCATTTGACGGTTACGATTCGATTCCTGTGCCCGCGAATCACTCGAATTGAGAGGGGAAACCTTCGTTATGTGTTACCCGCTGAACGATCCTTTATCAGTGATCCGAATTCCGTCCTGCCCACCGCCGCCGGAATTCTTCCATTCGCGTCCTTTCGCGTGATTCGCGGGCGCTTCATCTGCATTGTTACGGTTTAGGGTCAACCGGTTTTCCCGACGCGGTTTTGATTGTCTCTCGGTAGGTTCTCTCGCCGCAGACGCGAGCGGAGCTCTTCTTCACAGATTTCCTGTCACACTTTTCCGCTTTTGCCTCTGTATGGGAGTAGAGCCATGATGACAGCCATGAAATCCAACTGTTCCGCCTGCGGCACGGAGCTTCCTCCAGACGCTCCGCGCGGCCTGTGTCCGGCCTGCGTATTCGCACTCGATGAATCAACGGTTGCCGGGGCTCCATCTAATTCTGAAGCACTTGGAGCCAGCTCGACCTTCGGCACGCGGTGTTTCGGCGATTACGAGCTGATCGACGAAATCGCCCGTGGCGGCATGGGCATCGTCTATAAAGCCCGCCAGCCAAGCCTCGATCGCATCGTGGCGGTGAAGATGATCCTCTTCGGCTCAATGGCCAGTGCCGAACAAATCCGCCGCTTCCGCATCGAAGCCTCCGCCGCCGGCAGCCTGCAACACCCGAACATCGTCGCCGTCCATGAAGTCGGCCTCCATGAAAACCAGCACTTCATGGTGATGGATTACGTCGATGGCCCAAACCTCTCCCGGCTTGTCCAGGATAGTCCCCTGCCCGCCCGGAAGGCCGCCACGTATCTCAAAGCCATCGCCGAAGCCGTCCAATACGCCCACGACCACGGCATCCTGCATCGTGATCTCAAGCCCTCGAATGTCCTGCTCGGCTCGGATGACCGTCCACGCGTGACCGACTTCGGCCTGGCCAAACGCTTCGACACCGAGTCAAGCCTCACCTTGAGCGGGCACGTCCTTGGTTCGCCCAATTACATGCCGCCCGAGCAAGCTGGCGGCGGACGCCAGAAAGTAGGCCGCACCAGCGATGTCTATTCTCTCGGCGCAATCCTCTATCATCTGCTGACCGCGCGGCCACCTTTCCGGGCCGAGACAATCGGCGAGACATTGCAGCAGGTCCAACAAACCGACCCGCTTTCACCCCGCCTCCTCAACGCCAGTATCCCCCGCGATCTCGAAACGATCTGCCTCAAATGTTTGGAGAAGGAGCCGACCAAACGCTACGCGACAGCCACGGAACTTGCGGATGAGCTGGGTCGATTCCTGAAGGATGAACCGATTCTTGCGCGGCCTGTGACCCGTGTCGAACGCGCCTGGCGCTGGTGCCGTCGCAAGCCTGCCCTCGCCGCGTCGTTTTTCTTAATCTTAATCCTGCTCTTAGTCGTAATCATCGGCGCACCCATCGCGGTGCTTCGAACGAACCGCGCCCGAGCCGAAGCCGAGCGGAATTTGTATGCCGCCGATATGAAGCTCGCGTCGGAGGCAGTGCGGAATGGCGCACTCGATCATGCGCTCGCTTTGCTGAAGCTTCATCGCCCGAAACCAGGGGCCGCTGACGTGCGGGGCTTCGAGTGGCGTTATCTTTGGCAGGCCACGGATCAACGCGAGGTGACGGAAACTCTGGCGGGACTGCCGCGGGTGTGGAACGTGGGGTGGGTGAGGCTCGTGCGCGTGGGGAATACACTTTACAACCTCGACGAAAGCAGAAGCGAACTGCGGGCGTGGAACATGATTAACTGGACGCTTCAGCCGTCGCGGTTGCCGTCCCACCCAGCCTTCGACCGCTGGTTTTGGCACCTGGATCAAGAGACAGCCCTGGCGGTGGACAACACGAATCGCACCCTCACGCTGTATCAATTACCTGGTTTCCAGAAAGGTCAGGTCATCCCCTTGCGAGGGCTTGCCACACAATCCGCCATCAGTCCTGATCGCCGGCTGCTGGCCGTGTGCTTTCAAGACGGTGATCGGGAACGAGTATCGGTTTGGGACTTGCGGAAGAACACTGAAAGCGCGGTGCTCGGTGAATACTCTTCGCGCGTTTCTCAACTCCAATTCTCGAACGACGGCAAGATCCTGGCGGTTCCCTGCGCTGATGGTGTGGTCGGCCTTTGGGACACCACGACCTTGAAGCCACTTCCCGGTCCACCGAAACTCGAGGCTTTCAAAACGTACGTCCAGTTTGCGCCTTCCGGTAGTCGGTTCATCTATTGGAACTTTGCCAGTGAAACGGGTCACCTGTGGGATCCGGTAGCGGGTGGGGCCACTTTGCCGGGAGAGGACCTTGGGGGCCCTTATCTGTTCTCTCCGGACGGCGAGCTTCTGACCGCGTCCTGTAGTGACGGCGTCAGGCTCTTTGACATGAAATCCGTTCACAAAGTTGGCACGCTTTTCGGGCACCAAGCGGGCGTGGGCGCGGCCGCGTTCTCGCCGGACGGGAGGCTCCTTTCCACGGCCAGCCTGGACCGTACTGCAAGGATTTGGGATCTCAAGACCGAGCGCGAACTGGCCACGCTCGGCGGACATGCGGGCGCGGTTTACGGTGTCGCCTTCTCGACGAATGGCGAGCAGCTCGTCACGATCAACGCCAACGGGGCGGCGAAAGTGTGGGATGTGCCGGAGGTGCTGGGAAGGAATCTGCTCCTCAGGAATTCAACTCATAATTGGCAGCTTCGGATGTCCGCCGATGAACGCCTGCTGGCTTCGTCGGGTTCTGATGGCATGGTTCACATCTGGGACCGCCTTAACCGCACGCCAACCGATTCGATCCAGACCGGCTCGCCATCACCGTACTTTGGGTTGGCCTTCGAGCCGCAAGGTCATCGACTTGCCTGGGCGTCGCGCACCACCCTTGGCATACTCGATCTTCGCTCAGGACGGACCAATACGTTCGCGATTGAGGGCAATCAGGGGGACACGATGGGAATTGGTTTTTCACCGGTTAACCCGGAGATCATTTTCAGCAGCCGCACCAACGTCATGCTCTGCGAATTACCGTCAATGAGATTGAGTCCGTTCGCCCGCTGTGAAGAAGAAGTGCTCTCCATCGCCTATTCACCCGATGGCACGCTGCTGGCCTTCGGCCATCATGGCGGAAGCGTTTCGCTCTGGGATCGGAAGAGCGGACGCAAATTGTTCCCGCCCGAAGGAGCCAGCCCGGCACACGCGGACTTGGTGCCAACGGTCGAGTTTTCGCGGGACGGCAAGTGGCTGGCAAGTTGCGGCATGCTAACCATCAACCTCTGGCGCGTTCAGCGCGATGAACTCACCCTCCACAAGGTGTTGCGTGGTCACGCCGGCTTTGTGCCCTCCGTCGCCTTTTCACCCGATGGCACGCGTCTGGTTTCTGGCAGCAGCGATTCCACGTTGAAACTCTGGAACACCGCCGAAGGGACCGAGCTAGCAGCCTGTCGGACTTAAGAGAGGAAAGATTTTTGAGATGATATTGAACGGGACGAAGGCAAGGAAGATCTGAATAGTATGCCAGCCCGTCTGATTAATATTGACCGCCAGACACCGATGTTTCTGCCCTGCGATTTGCGCGAC
>SIBF01000112.1 GCA_009695275.1 Pedosphaera sp.
GGCGCGGAGTGCTTGGACAAGGATGATGAGATGCTCAGGAATATCATGCAGAATTGTTCGCATCCCAAGGCTAATAGGTGCGCAGTCCAATTTGTACAATGTAAATATCTAACTATAAACCACTTGCAATCTAATTCAATGGCAGTGCGCCCGTGCTCCCTCACTGCGGCCGCCTGCTGGACCCTGCCTTGTGGTGAGCGGAAAAATGGATACTGCGCGGGCATGACTGTCCTCAACGTCGTCGCGGATTGCATCCCAAAGGACCTGTCGCTTCCTTCCCTGCCGGTGACCAGTTCAGCGTGGACCCAGATCCCACCGCCTTTCATCGACTACGGTGGCAACCAGTCAGGTACGTATCAGATCCTGGACACCCCCTCGCCATTTTTGCCGCCGATCAACTTCGAGCCTCCGCAGCTATGCGATTGCACCCCGGAAGATTACGAACCCAAGTGCCTCGAGATCCCGATCCAGTCGTCCGTGTTGAACGCCGGTCTGGAAGCCGTCGCAGCGGCCGTGAAGAAAATCCCGCGTGTCGAGCTCGAAGATCCGGAAGCCGATGTGAAAGTGAAGGTCTGCACCTGCTGTGATGAAGACGGCGTCGGCCTGACCGTGCAGGGCGGTGCCGGCGTGAAGTTCAAAGGCAAGGTGTCGTTTGGCCCCGACCTGGGATTCAAATCCACCAACACGGCGTTCGGCTTCGTCGTGGAGTCGGACATTGTGTTGCGCTGCGCCGTGGATTTTCCGTTCGAGATCAACGCGTCGGTGGACGGCCAGACCACGTGCCACTTCAAGGATTTGGAGGTGTCCGGGCGCATGTCGCTGGACCTTCCCTTCGCCCTGCGCTGCGAAGCGGGCGCAAAATATACCTTGATGAAGGACGGCACGAAACTGGGAGAGCAGTTTGCGACCACGAGTGTCAACATCGAGTACGGTTTCAGCGGGGCTTTCGAGTACCATCGTGATTCGAAGGGCAGCCGGACCGAAGGCGAGATTTGTGGCAAGGGGCTGACATTCCGGGTGCCGCTGGATGTCGATATCGCCGGGGTTAGATTTTCGATCGGAATCACGAACGAGTTGTTCGCTGGCAACTGTCTGCAATTTGGAGGGGGGTCAGCGCTCGCGCTGGCCGTGATTGAAGCGGCGGATCAGAGCTTCCAGCAGGCGGTGCATGAACAGAAGCGGATTGCAAAAGTGGCGCGCATGCCTTCAACAACTCGTGTGATCGAGCAGGCGAATGTGTCCAAGGCATCGACCGATTCCGCGGGTGAAGGCGGTCTATGCGCAAAAGTGAAACTGCGGCTGGACCAGGACCTCGTCATGGCGCGGCAGGCCTTCAACGCCACGCTCGAACTTGAAAACAATTCACCCGGCGGCAACCTGACGAACATTGCCGTAGCCGTCTTTGTGGTGGATGAGTCCGGCAAGGATGTGAGTGAACGCTTCGGCGTCCGCCCGCCCGCGCTCAGCGGAATCAGCGCCGTGAATGGCACCGGCCAGATCGGACCAAATTCCAGCGGCACCGCCTCCTGGATACTCGTGCCGACCTCCGAGGCCTCACCCGTGAAGCCGACCCGCTACGGCGTGGGCGGCGTGCTGACCTACTGGCAGGATGGCAACGAAGTCACCACTCCCCTCTTTCCGGCTCCCATCACGGTTTATCCGGACCCGAGATTGAGCGTGAAGTATTTCCACCAACGCGACGTGTTTGGAGATGATCCGTTCACGCGTGACATCGTCGAGCCCGGCATGCCGTTCAATCTCGCGGTGCTCGTGCAAAACAACGGCCGTGGCTCCGCTCGCGATGTGCGCATCGTTTCCGGCCAGCCGCGGATCGTGGAGAACGAAAAGGGATTGTTGATCGACTTTCAAATCATCGGCACGGAAGTCAGCGGCCGGTCGCAGCCGCCTTCCTTGACGGCGGCGTTCGGCGAAATTCCACCGGGCACCAATGCGATTGGCCGCTGGCTCATGACCAGCACGCTGCAAGGCCTGTTCACCGAGTACAAGGCGACCTTCGAGCACAAAGACAGTCTCGGCAAAACCAACCTGTCACTGATAGATGACGTGAGCATTCACGAAATGATCCATCTCGTTCGCGCGCCGGGCTCGCTGGATGATGGACGGCCCGACTTTCTCGTGAACGACGTGCGCGACAGCGAGGATCTTCCGGACACGATCTACCTGAGCGACGGCAGAACCAATGGCGTGGAGGTCGTTCGCCGGGCAACGACTGATGCCCCGCCAAACACGGGAGACCTGACGGTGGAACTTTCCGCTGCGATGCCAGGTGGCTGGGCCTACCTGCGTGTGCCCGACCCGGCCAATGGGCGGTTCCAGCTCGCCCGGGTCCTTCGCTCGGACGGCCACGAGGTTTCGCCGGGCACGAACGTGTGGACGACCGACCGCACTTTCATCGGCCAGAGCCAGCGTCCGCGCTATGAAAACACACTCCACTTGCTGGATTACGAGAGCACGGGGCGTTACACGCTGATCTACGCGCCGCTGCCGCCGACGGACGCCGCCGCGCCGACAAGCATTGTTGAAGTGTTGCCGGGTTCGAGCTACCCGCAGTTCAGCCTGAAGTGGGATGGGGAAGATGGCCAGGGCAGCGGCGTGGCTTCGTTCGATATTTTCGTGAGCGAAGACGACGGCCCATTCATACCCTGGCTGCAAAACACTCCGCTGCGCAGCTCGATTTACCAGGGAAGCACGGGGAATCGCTACGCATTCTATAGCGTGGCGGTGGATCAAGGTGGCAACCGCGAAGCGGCTCCGGGCGGACCAGACGCCCAAACCATAATCAGTAGGATCAACACTGCGCCAACCATGGATCTGCCTGCCATCGTCGAGGTCGATGAAGGTCAGCCGATCCACTTGACCATTGCCGCCCGCGACCCGGATTCAGATCAGACGCTTTCTTTCGCGCTGGGGGCTGGAGCGCCTGCCGGACTGCTGCTCAATCCACGCAGCGGTGAAATCACCTGGCCCACCGACGAAGGCAACGGCCCAAGCACCAACCGGCTTCGCCTCATCGTAAGCGACAACGGCCAGCCGCCGCTCTCAACCACAGGTGTCGTCAGCGTGGTGGTGCGCGAGGTGAACCAATCTCCCATCCTGTCAGCCCTCTCGAACCGCAAGGTGAACGAATTGCAAACCCTGGCGCTGACCATGAATGCGACCGATCCCGACCTTCCCGCACAGAAACTCACCTACACGTTCGCACCGGGCGCACCTGCCGGCGCCAGACTCGACGCCGCCACAGGCGTGTTCACCTGGACCCCAACCGTGCTGCAAGGCCCCAGCACAAACAGGATTGGCATCATAGTTCGCGACAACGGCGAACCTTCTTTGAGCGCGACGCAGACATTCAACGTCATCGTGCGTGACACACGTGCGGATTTTACCGTAAGCCTCGGTTCAGCGAACCTCCTTGCCGGGGAAACCGGCTCCCTGCCGATACAACTGCTGTCAGGACTTGATCTGACAAACATTTCCTTCTCGTTGAATTTGAGTTCGGCGGGTCTCCAGAACCTGGCGGTTGCGCCGAGTTCGCTGACGGTAAGTTCGACGACACTTTCGCCAGCGGGAGTGAATCGCTTCGAGCTGCGGCTGTCCGCGACGTCAGGCGATGTGCTCGAAAGCGCGAGCGAACTTGCCCGCCTCAAATTCACTACCGACACGAATCACCCTTCCGCTCTGGTCTATCTCACCCCGACTGGAATTCTTGGGGTGCGATCGAGCGGTGAAGTGGCGACGCATGGCGGCGGAACTGCTGGCCGCGTGATCGTGGTAAACCGCGAACCCGTTCTGCTGGCGGAACCCGGCGAACCACGCGCGCTGACGCTGTATGGCCAGCCGGGTGCCAGCTTCGCTCTCGAGCGCACGCCGGCGTTCGGGTCGGCGAATTGGCAGACGGTGCTGCGGCATCCACAAACAACCATCGCGGACCGCATCGAAGTAGGCGGCGAGGATACACCCGTGTTCTATCGCGCCTTACGTTTTCAAGCGAACCCGGCGATGCTTGTTCCAACCCGTGACGGAGAATTCATCCTCTTCGGAGAACCGGGAAAAACGTATTTGATCGAATCGGCGCCGAGCGTCGGCCCTCTCTCCGTATGGAATGCGGTCCCATCCCTTTCCCTTAGACTTGTGAACTCATGGCAGATCGTCACTCCTGCGGCAGGGAGGGGCTCAGATGGTTATTTCCGCGCCGTCTTCCGATAGACCTCAAGTTGGCAGTCGAAGCCGCCAAGATCCACGATCTTCCTTGACTGGAGCTTGAGCGAGGGTTGGGGGCTTTCCATGTGAAAGGGATTCGTGAAGACGAGCCGGCCACCGGGTTGGAGCATCCTGGCGGCGACGGCGAAGAGGTCATCGAAGAGCCCGCGGAGATTCGGGATGCGCACGCGCCGGCCAAGCGGCGGGTTGGTGATGATGAGCGTTAGGCTATGGAGGGGCAATTCCTCGATCCTGGCGAAATCGCGGAAGTCGCAACAAACGAAACGCGCTTCCACGGAATCTAGCTGTGCGGCAGCAAAGTTTCGCCCGGTGATGCCGATGGCCTCGGCGCTGCGGTCAGTGCCATAGACGCGACTGACACCACCGAGCAGGGTGCGCTCAATCAACTCGAGGCCTGAACCACAAAATGGATCCCAGATACTTTCGTTTTCCATGCGCCCAACGAGCCGGGCCATGCAGGCGGCAAGCGGCGGGTGGGAAGCCGCGGGCACATCATCGAGGCGATAAGCGTGGCGAGGGTCGGGCGTCACCCGCGGGCGCAATTCAACCGAATCTCCCCGCCCGGTGGTGTGGATATCAATCGCCCACGGAGATTCCCGCGCGTCGTTGAGAATCCGCGGGCACAACGCGTAGGCCCGGTTCGCCACAAGTCGGACAGCCCCGCGTTGGTGCCCCTTCCCGATGAAGTCGAGGCGATACCGGATCGAGCCTTCGGTGAGCGCTTCGAACAGGCGCTGCGCCAGGGGCGAAGCGATCCTCGACGCCAGCGCCTCGATGGATCCGGCTTCGCTGGTAGATTTCACGAGGCCGAGGACAAAACCCACGGTACCGAAACACCGGAGGGCGAATATGTCGGCAAGGTTGAAAGGAGCCAGAGCGGTGATCACGACCAGGCCTCGGTCCACATCCACGACGCGAAACTTCCCCTGCTCTTCCACTTCATCACGCATGATGCCTTCCAGGCCCCCGCGACCACGCAGATGAATCCGCAACTGGTCGAAGTCAGACAGCACGCGGTCCAGGCGAACGGCACTGGGACTTTGACTGCGGGCGACGTTGGCTTTCACCCTCTGCACCGTTTGGAGAGAGAAACCGCCCGCCGCTTCCATGGTCTCGAAGGTGGCCGTCCCGCCGATCTTACCTAACGTCTGTCCGAGAAATTTTCCCTCCCGCTCGCTCGTGGTCGTCCGCAGCAGCGCCAGGAGTTGCGCTTCCTCACTTGCGCCCGCGCCGATCTTGGGCAGAGCCGCCATGGCATAGCGGCGGATCTTTTCCTCGGGATCATGCAGCAGCCGCAACAGCCATTGCTTCACCTCCTCCTTTTGCTCCGCGGGGCCGGATTCGGAAAAGACCACACTCACCGCGCGAATGACCGATACTCTTTCGAACCGCGCCCTCGGAGTGGCCCGATCGAACCGCACCACCTCCTCCGCCCAAAGCTGTGGCCACGGCAAGGCACGCAACTGTTTGTAGAGCTCCTTGCTGGTGTTGGTTTTTTTCATCCGGAAATAAGGTCAGGAGTTTTCACTGGCGCAATTCCAGAAAATCGAAGCGCCAGCATCGGAGCGCGAAAACACCCGGCCACACGCCCTCGGACATCCTTTCGAAAGCACTGCCAAATGAGCGTCAGCAGGGCCGGGCGCAGAAAGGGAAGCGATCGGAACGCAACCGCAGGCGTGGGCAAGCCGGCCAACCCGGCGGCAGTCCTGATCTTTACGCGCTTCATAAATTCAAATGCTCCTCAATGAACCACGTTTCAACCTTCTGTCGTGCCCAGGGTGTTTTGCGCAGGAACGTGAGGCTGGATTTCACCGTCGGATTGATTTGAAAACAGCGGATTGGAATACGATGCCCCATCTCGACCCAACCATGCTGCTGGACCAGGTGATTGATGATTTTCTCCAGCGTGAGACCGTGCAATGGATCGCGAGGATGACAGGAGGGTGATGGCATGTTACGAGTTCCTACTCCTGCAAAGCTTCCGCAATCGCGACGAATTGTTCAAGAGTGGCCTCAAGGTCATGCTCGATTGAGTTCGCCGCGAGCGCAGGCTCCCTGTCCCTGTGGACTTCATTACAGTCCGTCATGCGGAGGAACTCCTGCCAGATTTCGGCTCCAGCAAACGGCACGGTTCCCATTGCTGCTTCCGTGGCGATTCCAACAGGCTCGATCGGGGTCCATGGCACGAAATCGCCGCTGAACTCAGTTCGATGGGCTCCGTGCGATCCAGGATGAATTGATGCTTCCTGTCGCTTCTTGGGTAGTGTCCTGATTTGAAAACGGAGCGCGGGTCTGTGACCAGCAGCAGCCTCATTTGCAACGCTGCGCGCTGCGGCTCACAGAGCCGCGCTCCTGAAATCAGGACACTGTCGCTTCTTGAAGCTGTTTGACGTTCTTGAGGTTGGATGAGCAGGCGGTTGGCGCAATGTTCATCCCAACTCGTTAAAAGGCCCTGAACGCACCGTGGATTTCCAACCTCGCGAGCGAATGATGCGCCGGCCGACCAGAAACGACAGAAGCACCAGTGCCATCAGTGTCATCACGGGCGCGACCAACGCGAGCACCGATGTCATCAACGCGCCGCCGAGTTCAAGTGTCGCCACCACGGGGTTGGCCAGACCTGTTGTCGTGGCGGTTGAAATGGTCCGCACAAGCATTGTGGAACCTTGAACCAGCGACGCCGCCCCCCCGCCGGCAATCGCCGCAAGAGTCCATTGGAGAAAAGGACTCATTTCCTTCACCATCGAAGCCGTGATGATGGTTCCGGCCACAAAAGCCGCGGGTGCTGCGATCGTATCGAGGAAATGATCCACCCACGGCACATAGTACCCGGCAATCTCGATGGTCGTCGCAACGGTGAACGCGGCGAGAGCCACCGGAGTTCCGATCCACTCGAAGCCCGGCGCAGAACTCAAATGACCGGAGAAAGCCGCGATGCTCATGACCTGCAAGGGAAGGAACACGCGAAAACCGCACGCGGCGCTCAGGCCGATGCCAATGCAAAGGCTCAAAATCCATTCTGTTTCCATATAATCACTCCGTGGTAGTTCTATTGAACGATGAGGGGCGATCAAACCGGGCGTCGCCACGGAGTAACAACACGCAACCACCGTGAAGGTTGCATGGGAATTCAGAAACTAACTCATGAGCGCCAGCGCGGCTTCAGCCATCTTCGGTCCGGTGAGGCCATACTTTTCATAAAGTTGTTCCGCGAGGTATGCCGACTGGCCGAACTCACCAGGGATTCCAAGGGTCGTCATGCGATGGGCGAGGCCGGCGGTCGAGAGAGCGTGCGAGACTTGAGCGCCCATGCCGCCGATGATTTGGTGGTCTTCGATGGTCACGACGCGACCACCGCACTTCTTGACGGCGGAACCAATGGTCGCGACATCAACGCGGTTGATGAAGGGATTGTTGATGACCGTCGCGGACTTTCCCTTTGCCTGGAGCAACTTCGCGGCTTCGAGACATTTGCTGAAGAGCACGCCGCTTCCGATCAGAACGACATCGCCGCCTTCCTGAATGATCTGCGCCTTTCCCCATTCGTATCTGGCGCCGGAAACCCACTCGACCGGATAGTTCTCGCGACCCACGAAGAAAATGGCGGACTCGCCGTCACGGCCCGCGTTGCGCTCATCGGCGATGCGCTTGATCGCGCCGTGCATGAACGCCTCAGCTTCGTTGGCGCAGCTCGGCGCAATGACGACAGTGTGCGGAATCGCGCTGACGGCGGCGAAATAGGTCGTTGCCTGGTGCGAAGCGCCGTCGGCGGCATCCTGAAACCCGACGTGCGAAAACATCGCGATCACCGGTGCCTGGGAGAGAGCGGCCATGGTGAGAGGAAGGTTGCCCTTGGTGACGCCGAACTGGCCGAAGGTATCCACGATCGGAATGTAGCCAGCCTTGGAGAGGCCCGCCCCGACACTGATCATGTTCGATTCCGCGATGCCGACTTCGATGAAATTGCCGGTCGCTTTCTGGAAGGTGCTGATGCCCGTCGAACCCTGAACGTCAGAGCTGACGGAGAAAACGGGATGACCTTCCATCGCGGCTTTGATTGCTCCAGCGGCAAGTCCCGCCTGAACTTTGTCTTTCTTGACCGATGGTGCCGCCGGAGCTGGATTCGCCGCGGCTGCGGCAGCCTTGGCTTTCTTCTCTGCTTCCTTTTTCTCCCAATCCGAACGAAGCGCGGCAGCCCACGCCACGAATTCGGCGGGAGCAGTGTCGCCCTTGTAAAGCTCGATGATCCAATCCGGTATTTTTTCGCCATTCGCGAGTGGGAAACCATGACCGCCGGCGGAGTTCTCCTCGGTGGCCTTGATTCCATAGCCCTTGATGGTTTTCACCCAAAGGCAGACCGGTTTGTTCACATTCGATTTCGCGTCAGCAACGGCTTTTTCAAGCGCGAGATAGAAAGCTTGAAGATCGTGGCCGTTGGCGACTTTTCGAACATCCCAGCCCAGATCATCCATTGCCTCAAAGGTTGGCTGCATGGAGAACGAGTCCTTGGTGATGCGACCGGACAGCTTGGTATCGTTGTCCGAAACAACGAGCACGAACGGATTGACATGCCCCTTCGCGGCGAGACCTGGAATGGCGGCGAATCCTTCCTTCGCTTCGCCTTCCATGGAAGCGCCATCAGACACAACAAGGATCGTCACGCGATCCCGCTTCGCGAGTTTGTCGCCGATGGCCAAACCCTGCGCCTGCCCGACCGACGATCCGAGAGGACCGTTGGAAAGCAGCACGCCTTCCGGATTTAAGTGGGATTCGCCGTGGCCGGTGAGCTTGGATTTGATCGAGCGAAATGCCTTCAAAGCCTCAGCATTCAAGCCGTCGAAACCGTAATTGGCCCGCAGCGCATAAACGCCATTCTCGGCGTGGCCAGCGTCATTCACATAATTGTAAGCTTCATGCCAGGGGCGGCCCTTGACACTGAACATCAGGCCGTGGATGGCCGCATTGATTTCGGCGAAGGCAGCCGGGCCGCCCCAATGACACGCCGCGCCTCCAACGACCGCATGCACGTCCATCAAGGCAACCATCGCGCGCGTGGCTCTCGGATCGCCGAGGATGACATCCTGCCCGGCGGTGTTTTTGACGGTGACGGCGTGCTTCGGCGCGGCGGCAGGGGCGGGAGCGAGCTTGGACTTGAGACTCTGCGGCGTGAGGGGTGGAAGTTCGACTTTTGCGACGACGGAGGTATCTGCTGCCATAACGTTCAGGAGTTCCAGGTTCGAGGTTTCAAATTTCGCGCGAGACTTTAGGTGTGGAGCACTAAAAGGAAAGGCTGAAGTTCCCGGCGATAAGAGCCGGGATTCAACCGCCAGCGGAGACAGTCATCTTCCGGCAAGAGCTGCATAAAATCCGCCTGGATACGCGGCAAGGAGAAGTCATCATCACCTGGTTACGGAGAATGCCCGGGCAAGAAAGGCCCGAAGCCGTTGCCTGGCGCGGTAAATTCGATTCTCGACGGCCTTCGCAGTGCAGCCCAAGGCGAGGGCTATTTCCGCCTGCGGCATGTCTTCATACGCGGCGAGCACCAGTGGCGTCCGCAAATCCTCCGGCAAGTCTGCCAGCGCCTCTCTCACCAATCGCGCGTTATCCTCGCGTTCAAATTCCTCGGACGGCGAATGCTGTTCTGAAGGCAGCACATTCGCGAGCGTTTGTTCCGAGTCCGTGCTCGGGGCATCCAGCGAAACCTGCGGATGCCGTGACCGGCGTCGCCAGTGATCACGAGCGAGGTTCGTCGCAATGGAGTAGAGCCAGGTGGTAAATTTCTTCTTCGCGTCGAAGCGCTGGCGGTTCAGATAAACACGCACGAAAGTCTCCTGTGCCAGTTCGTCAGCTTCCGTTTCATTCTGAAGCAGGCGGATCAGGTAATGGAAGAGCCGTTCGCCGTGACGGTCCATCAGCCTGTTGAGGGCCAGATCCTCGCCAGAAACAAGTGCGCTCATGTCCTCGTAATCAGAAAGCTCGGTGCTTCCGGACTGATCATTCATGGCTCATGTGATGACTGCGTAGCGATGTGCTCTCAAACATCCTTTGAAGGTAACGCCTGCCCTCCTCCGGCGGCATGGCGCGGCTGACACTGAAAAAATGCGCCAGCATTGCCTTCTGGCACTCCACTCTGAGCTGGCCTGCCTCGGTCAGCGCTCGATCCAATTCCGGAGTGATCGTGTTTCCACCGGTGATCAGCCGCCCAATCTCAGTGTTCTTTGCCTCGATGCGGCGGCATAACTCCGCGCAACGGGGGACGTAGGCATCATGGAGGCGGCACACCTCTGTGAATTGAGTCTCGGAAAGACTGAAGTCATTTCGCAGCCATCCCAATTCGGCCCGCTCCATGATGTGGTTCTCGGACGGATGGGCCGCGTGCCGGTAAGCCAGCACAAATGCAAGCGCGCCCAATGCACCGCCACACAGCAGGATTTTCCAGAGCCGTTTCATCGTCTTGCCAGCAAACTCTGGTACGGGTCAATCGTCTGGATGTACTTTGCCAGCAGTTCGCTTTCCGTGTGGCCTTTGTGGCCCCTGCCCGACAGATAACCGGAGCCTCCGCCAATCGCCAGCACCAGGGCGGCACAGGTCAGAGCAGGCACCGGTCGAGCCATCAACGCAAGCAGCCACTCAGCGAAAGCGCTCACAAACGCCGGCTGCTTTTGGCGCGCCGCGATCTTCCGCCACACGTCGCTCTTGAAAGTGCGCGGCAATGAAGTCTGCACCTTCCATGCTCGTAGGGAATCCATGTTGATTTGATCGTCCGGTTTCATGCGTTTTTCAGCAGTTGGAGCGGCAACGCCCCTCGCGCTGCCGCTCGTTCAATCCACTATCTCCGTGAGTTTACTTGCAGCAAAGACTGCGTGCCACAACCTTTCCCCCACATCGATGCTCGATGGTTTCAACCTTGCCCTTGCCGTGACCCATGGCGACCAGTCGATCCTCGCAATCGGGAGCCATGCTGCCAACCACCGTCTTGCTCTCCTTGATCGCACCGCGAGCGGAAAAATCAACACTCGTGTATGGAGCCTTGGTGCATTTGCCACAGGCCACCATCGCCGCAGGTGATTTTGTCCCAGGTTCCACAGGTCGTGTACCCACCAGCTTCTCCGCGCCTTTCTCAGCCGCCAGCGCAACCATTGCCAGGCTCAACACCGTCATCGGGACTGCCACTAATTTCATGATTGTTTTCATAGTCTATATCTTTCTCTTTCTCTGGTTCTGGCGGCCACTCCCGACCGCCCCCTATCCCTGACTTTGATACGCCCATGCGGCCTGAACCCCTCAAACAAACTTTGGAATTCTTGACCGCGACGGTCGCGGAGCTACGGTTCACACCATGAACCTCAACTACCTTCAAAATCCGATTCGCTTCGCTTCGCGCCGTGCGCCCATGATCCTCGCGGCCACCGTTGTGTTTTCGACTTTCGCTAATTTTGCCTCGCTCAAGGCTGAAACCGTCAAAGCCACGAAAATCCTCATCGAACGTGTTCCAAATGGCGGTATTCAACCTCAGCTTTTCTCTGACAACCACGGAACGCTTCATCTTGTCTATTTCTCAGGCGACCCGGCGAATGGCGACCTCCAGTATGTTCGCCGTGATGCCAGGATGGCTGAATGGTCCAAGCCCATTCGAGTCAACAGCCAGTCTGGAAGCGCCATCGCTGTCGGTTCGATTCGTGGAGCTCAGATGGCCATCGGACGCAACGGACGCATTCATGTGGCCTGGAACGGAAGTTCCGAAGCGCCTCCTGCCACGCACGTCGGCGCTCCCATGCTCTACTCGCGAATGAACGATGCTGGCACAGCCTTTGAATCGGAGCGGGACATTATCACCAAGGCCGCAGGCTTGGATGGAGGTGGCTCCGTGGCCGCTGACCTGCGCGGGAATGTCTATGTCGTCTGGCACGCCCTCATCCCAGGTGCCGGGGCCGGCGAGGGCAACCGGGCGGTCTTCCTTGCGCGTTCGACAAACGATGGCCGGGACTTCACCGTCGAGCGTCAGATCAGTCCGGCAGATTCCGGAGCTTGCGGGTGCTGCGGACTTCGAGCGTATTCAGGGGACGATGGAAACCTTTTCGTCCTGTTCCGCGGCGCCTCGGAGAAATTAAACAGACCCATGCGCTTGCTGACTTCACGCGACGGAGAGAATTTCAAATCGATTCTTTCGCACCCGTGGCAAACTCCGAGTTGTCCGATGAGCAGCGCCACTTTCGCGCAATCTGGAACAAGAACCGTGGCCGCGTGGGAGAGCGATCAGCAGGTTTATTGGACGACGCTGAAGTCATCAGCGAGCTCCACGGAGACGCCCCGTTCTACTTCCGGCGCGGCCAAGTCCCGTCACCCCGCCATCAGCGTCTCTTCCGGCGGATCCACTCTGGTTGCCTGGTCTGAAGGCACTGGCTGGAACAGGGGCGGTGCTTTCGCGTGGCAACTCTTCGACTCCACGGGCAAGGCCACCGACGTGAAAGGCCGGCAAGACGGCGTTCCTGTTTGGAGCTTTGCCGCCACAGTGGCGAAGGTCGATGGTTCATTTCTGATCCTTCACTGAAAAGTGTTAAAACTCGAAGATCTCGCCGAACTCGCCAGCCAGCACCACGACGCCCTGAAGTCTCGCGTGGCGGAATTCACCATCGGTGGCCGGCATTTTCCCTTCAACACTCGTCCCGCAATCATGGGCGTGGTCAACTTGTCCGCGGATTCCTGGTACCGGGAGAGCGTTTGCCTGAGCGCCGAAGCGGCAATTGAACGAGGACGGGTTCTTCATGCGCAAGGCGCGGCGATTGTGGACATCGGAGCCGAATCCACCCTGGCACACGCCTCACGCCATGATGCCACCGCGCAGATCAACCGCCTCCTGCCAGTGCTTCGGGAACTGGGCAACGCCGGCGTCCTGACTTCGGTGGAGACGTACCAGCCTGCAGTGGTCCAGACGTGTCTTGAAGCGGGGGCCAACGTGATCAACCTGACTGGCACCGCCGAAAGCCTGGAAATCTACCGGCAAGTCGAAGCCCATGATGCAGCGGTGATCATGTGCTACGTTCAGGGAGAAAACGTCCGGGAAGTCGGCGACTTCGACTTCGGAGCCGACCCCACGGAAATGATGCGGGATTACTTCTCCCGCCAGATCGATCTGGCAACCAAAGCGGGCCTGACGAAAATTCTCATCGATCCCGGGCTGGGATTTTATTACCGGAACCTTCAGGATAATGCTCTTCGTGTGCGCCATCAGATGAAGATTTTTCTGAACACATTCCGCCTGCGCACCCTGGGGTTTCCAGTTTGCCACGCCCTTCCCCACGCCTTTGATTACTTCCGAGAAGAAGTCCGGTCCGCCGAGGGGTTCTTCGCCGTGCTGGCGTCCATGGGCAAGACAGACTTGTTCCGCACTCACGAAGTTCCCCGAGTCCGCGCCGTCCTGGACACACTAAACGCGTTTTGAACAGCCAACCGGCTTCGTTCCGCCTCACTCGAATTTCGCCGCGGCAAAATCCACCTTGTAAATCACACCCAGATCGTAACCGACGATGTAAAGTTCTCCTTTGCGGTCAGTGCCGAAGGAAACAATCTTCGCCGGGCTGTTGCCGATCTCGCGAATCGTTTGCAGCTTTCCGTAGCTCTGCGTGATGCCCCACATCTGCCTGGATTCATAATCGCCGCAAACATAAACGCCATTGAACGAACTCTCCCGTCTCGCGCGATAGACGTAACCACCCGTGACGGACACGCCGTGTTTGCGGCGGAAAGATACAATCGGCGGGACGTAGGGTGTCTTTTCCTTCCGGAATGCGTTCGAGAAAAGTTCGAATCCTTCATACACATTCCAACCGTGATTCTCCCCGGCGCGCACGATACTCACCTCCTCGAAACGATTCTGGCCCACGTCGCCCACCCACAGATCCTGGGTCATGGGATCGAAGCTGAATCTCCACGGCTGCCGCAGCCCGTAGGCCCAGATCTCGCGGCGCACCGCGGGATCGGGGCGGCTCGCGAATGGATTGTCTATCGGGATGGCGTAGTTCCGTCCTGCTTCGGTGCGGTTCACATCAATGCGAAGAATTTTTGCCGCCAGTGTGTGTAAATCCTGTCCATGTCCAAGGGGATCCTCCTGCGGGCCGGTGTCCCCCATCCCGATGTAGAGAAACCCATCCGGCCCGAAGACCATCCCGCCGCCGTGATGCACCTCCGTCGTGGCAGCTATCCGGATGATGCGCCGCGAGGGCGTGCCGGAATCAACGCTTCCGTCAGCTACGGCAATCCGCTCGGTCACCACCATGGCCCGTTCGCCGCCTTCCACGAGATCATGGATCAGATAGAATTTCCGGTTTGTGGCGAATTGCGGATGAAACGCGATGCTCATCACGCCTTCAATCTCACCGGTGGTCGCTTCCGGTCTGATATCGGCAAACAAAGTTTTGGTGTCGCCACCAGTCCTTTTCCCCAGCAACCAAACCCTGGCAGTGATCTGCTCGGCCACCACAAACACATTTGGCAACGTCGGGTGTTCGCCAAACCAGATCGGCTTGTCGAACCTGATGGAGTCGTCGTGAACCGGAACGATGGTCACGGGCTGTGCGAGACGCTTGATGACCGAGGGGGTGCCCGCCGCATTCGCGAGCTGCATCTCCGGCTGCTTCAGGACTTCGAGGTAAGCAATCAGATCGGTGAATTCTTCGAGTGATAATCCAGAATGAACTCCTTCCGGCATGATCGAGATGGGGCTCGAGCGTTGGGTCTTCACCTCCGACTTCTGCACGCGGTTCGTCACCAGCGAAGCGTTGACGAGGGTTAATTCCGTCTCGGAAACGCTCTTCAGGATGCCGTCGAACTTCTCGCCAGTCTTTGTTTCGATCTCTGTCCGCCCGTAGCCGGGCATGATGGTCGCGGACGGTTCGAGCAGAGCACGAATCAGTTCAGCACGCGGATATTTGTCACCCACAGTCTGGAGATCCGGCCCCAGTTTCACAGGCTTGCCATCGACGGTATGACACTGAAAACAGAGCGCGCGCGCGTCACTGAACAGTTTCTTTCCGCGTTCCGAATTGCCTTCCTGTGCCATGGCGTGCTCGCGGTAGGCTCTTGGCGAGCCAGGCGCGGCCGGGGGTTCGGCGGCGGGGAGAGTGAACGCGGCGACAACACTGAGGAGCGCAATACCCGTTGTTACCGCAATGCGAGTTGCTTTTGGCACAGGCCCCATCATCCAGAACCTTTTCATGGAAGCACGTTCCATCGATTCCCCTCTACTTTCAATTTCAAAACCTCGCGATTCATGGAGAACAAAAAATCCCGGACATTGAACGCCAGTTGTCACCATGAACCTGCGCGTGGCGGAATGGCGCGCGCTTTCAGCGCAGAGGCCGGGAGGACACAGAGATTTGCTCCCTGCCCTGCCTCTGTGTCCTGCTTGTCTCCGTGCTGAAGCCGATGGTTCATCGAGAAGACGATGTGGGGCTACCCTTGGCTCGCTTGAAGCGCGGTCGAGAATTTTTCCGCAAACTCATCCAGCTCCGCTTCTGTGTGCGCGAGTGACAGGTAAAGCTTCGTCCCCATCGGATTGAGAAAGACACCACGTCGGAGCAGCTCAAGCATCAGTCTCCGGCCGCGCGCGCGGTCCGACTTGAGCCATGACTCCTGATCGACGACAGGCTCGGCGGAAAAGGCCACCTGTGCCAGCGGACCATCCCCGAGTATTTGCGCCGCGACACCGCTGCCGCGCACCACGGCAGCCATTCGTTGGCGCAATCCCTGTCCAAGCCCATGGAGGTGTTTGTGGGTTCCGGGGACCGACAAAATGTCGAGTGTCGCGATCGCGGCAGCGCAGGAAACGGGGTTGCCGCCCGTCGTGGAAGCGGACCACGCGTAGTTCGGCCCGGGCAGGCGATGTTCGTTGACGACTTCCATGATCTCCGCCCGCCCTCCGTAAGCGCCGATGGGAAAGCCCCCGCCAAGCGCTTTTCCATAAGCAACCAGATCAGGGATGACGCCGTAGTATTCCTGCGCGCCGCCGGGAGCGAGACGGAATCCGGTGACCACTTCATCGAAGATCAACACGATGCCATGACGGCGGGTCAGCTCACGCAAGCCTTCCAGGAATCCCGGACGAGGCGTCAGGCAACGGTGAAGCGGCTCCACGATCACGGCGGCAAGGTCGGTGGCATGATTGCCGATGATCCGTTTGGTCACGGCAAGGTCGTTGAAAGGCGCGACCAACACATCCCGTTCCACCCAGGCCGCTCCAGCTCCGGATGGATCACAGCTCGGGAGAGATCGGGGACGGCCCTGTATCATTCCGGCCACACCAACAGGATGCTGACCGTGATACGCACCCTCGAACCGCAATACCTTTGGACGGCCCGTGGCCGCTTGGGCGACACGGAGGCATAGCATCGTGGCTTCCGTGCCCGAGGCGACGAAACGTATCCGTTCCACGCACGGGCTCAGGGCCTGGATCCGCTCCGCCAGCTCGACACTGCGGCGGTTGACGGCGGCGTAATTGACGCCGTCGATGGCGGCGCGAGTGGCGGCTTCGACCACCTTGGGATGAGCGTGACCAACCAGAGCCGAGCCCCAGGCCATAGTGAAGTCGAGGAACTCGCGTCCTTCAGTGTCCCAGACACGACAGCCGGCTCCACGTTGCAACACCGGGACCAGCTCGGGCGGAATGCCGAACTCGCCGTTCGAGCCTGCCGGAAAAACGGCCAGGGCACGTTCGCGCCAGGAGGGGGATTTTGAATTCGGTGTGGTCATTGAAAGAAGCAATTCCGACAGATTACCATCGGTTGATAGGCTGCGAATGCGCTCTCATGACTTTGAAAGTTTTTGGAGTGCGGTGGCAAAGCCTGCACCTTAGACGGATCTCCCAACATCAAATGAGAAGTCGAATCCCAACGGGATTCCGGCACAAAGCCCAGGGTTACGAGGAACGAGTTACCCTGGGTCTGGAAGGACAATGAATCCAACCCTGAAAGGGTTGCGGCATGATCCGTTGGGAACAACAGGGATGGGCGCAACCCCGTTGGGGTTGTGGCGCCTAGCAGGCGACTACCCAGGGTAGCTCGCTCCTCGCAACCCTGGGCTGGAAGACTCAATCCCGTTGGGATTGGAGGTCCATGTAAAGAGCAGGCTCTGACGGTGCACTCCGAAATTTGCATTAACTTTTGCATAGTTTCATAGCGCAAGCTGCGGAAACTGGACAATAAACGTGGCTCCCCGGCCCAGTTCGCTTTCGCACCAGACCTTGCCATCCATGGACTCGACCATCCGTTTGACAATCGACAAACCGAGGCCCGTCGAATGTTCGCCGCCGGTCGGCTTGGCACTGAGGCGGGCGAACTTGCCAAAGAGTTTCTTCTGATCTTCAGCGCTCAATCCCGGCCCCTCATCCCGCACCTCAAAACGGACACCATCCGCGTTCATGGCAAGACGCACGAAAATACTCTTCTCCGGCGGCGAGTACTTGACCGCATTGGACAGCAGGTTCTC
>SIBF01000113.1 GCA_009695275.1 Pedosphaera sp.
AATCCGTCGGGCCATCGCAGTTGCGCCACATAATCACGGCAACCATCTTCGCTCGCAAACCAGTCGCGGAATTCCAAGATAGTCTTGGGGTAATCTGCCATTTGAGGTTTTTGACCGAAAATGGCACAAGAGTCAACTGGATAGCCCTAATCAGTTTTTTCCCAATCCATCGGTGGCAATTCCACCGGCGGCTGGCCTTCAAATGAGACGACGGGATTCGCGGCAGAAGCCCAGCGGGCTTCACCCGCGCGGCGCAGATCGCCGAAACGTGCGAGGTCGCCAGCGCAGTCGCGCATGAGGGCGTCGCGAGTGGCGCGGATTTCGGCAGGGATTTCGTTTGGTTCCATGATGCTCATTCTTCCACCAATGCCGCTGGCGTGCAAATCACCGGACACTCGAATCCGCCCTCGCGACAGAGGGTCTCAAGCCGGCGACGGCTGAAAGTGTTTGCGATGTGTTTGCAGTTCCATGTGAGCAGGAAATTCATGGCGTGAACTGCGGCGAGCGCGATATGGGTGGCATCCGGCGCAGCAGAGAGCGGGATAATGCCGCCTTCGAGCCGCCTTCGATGATACGCTGGGCAAGAAGATCGACCGCATGGGTTTGGGCGAGTTGCGGCAGGCTGACGAGTTTTTCGAGACGCGCCGCCGCCATGAAGGGATCTCCCGATGCCGATTCATCCAGGACGAGTTCCGAGATGAAGACGTCAAATTCCAAGCGCCGGAGGTCCCACCAATGCTGCGTCGTCTGCTGATCGGCGGAAATCCGCGCCGACCCGATGCGTCGCGCGACAAGGTAGCTCGGGATGGTCGTTTCGAGATAGAGGCGCGGTTTCATGACGGGAGCCGTTCGTGCGCGTCACTCCATTTTCGCAGGCGCGCCGCCGAGCGAACGCACCACTTCGTCGAGAAACGGCGTTTCCATTTCCACCTGATGGCACCTTTCAGGAAAGCGGCCTTCACGAACGTCGGCGATGTACTCGCGGAAGGCGGCGATGCGTTCCTTCTGCAGGCGGCGGTGTTCGACGGCGAAGTTGCGGTAGGCCTTGGCATGACGGGGCGGACGTTCGTCGTAATCGCCGAGGATGTCGTCGGAGAAGAGGAACTGCGTGTCGCAGCCGCTGCCGGAGCCGAGCGACATGAGGATCATCTTCGTCTGCGAGGAGAGGAAGCGCGCAAGATTGTGCGGCACGACTTCGAGTTCCGCGGCGTAGGCACCGGCGTTCTCCAATTCCTTCATGCGGCGATGAAGTTCTTTCGCTTCCTCGACAGTGCGGCCGATCGCCCGGTACCCAGTCCAGGTGACATGACGCGGAACCATACCAAGATGCCCAACGACGGGAATGCGTTCACGCGCCATCGCCTCGATGATGAAGGGGCTGGCCGAGCAATAGACTGAGCTGGCCCCGATCTCAAGAGCCCGGAAGGCGACGCGGACCGCCTCCTCCGGCGAGGCCAGCCCGTGCGGGGTGGCACAGGAGAGGAAGCTGTTCGGAGCGGCGGCGACGAGCGCCGGCAGACGCGACTGCGCCTCGGGACTGTCGAAGCTGCAACTCATGAGATCGACGCCGGCCTCTTCCGCGGCCGCGGCTTCCTGGGGGGATTTGACGTGGATATGCGTAAGGCAACGTTTGCCCTTGAGCTGCAGGAGATCGAAGACGGTGTATTTTTTGCGAGGGCGGAGCATGTGTAAACAAGGTCTAAGCAAACGAGGGCAGTCTGTAAACCGTGCGTTTTCGTCGCTAGCGGATTCAGTTTGCGAGGCTCGCTCTCTTGCGGCAAATCCTTCACTCCTCCCCGCCTGCGTGATCTCACCTCCATTTGATGGAACCGAGGGAGAAATCGAGGCGTTTGTTTCATCGCCGACGTGTTGCGAGTTCTGTTGCTCCGTGGATTTCGAAGTTAGTTGACTTGACCTGAGGGACTGCAATGTAGCGAAATGCACGGATGATACGCCTCTCTTCAATGCTTCCATTGAGACAATGGATCATCTGCGTCGCTGTTCTACTCGTTCAGTTTGCTGAGAACCGGGCACAGACTTTCGCAGCCAAAGATCGTCAGCCTACCCCGGACGAACTCTCGAAACTCCCCGCCGTCGTGCCCGAGAAAGCTGCCGAGTTGATCAAGCTCGTTCAGGCGCCCCCCGAATTCGATGTGACAATTTTTGCCACGCCGCCCGCGGTAAATTACCCGGTGTTCGTCGCTGCCGCGCCCGATGGAACGCTCTACGTTTCCAGCGACGGCAACGGCTCGATCGACCGCAAGCCGCACATGGGCCGCATCCTTCGCGTGCGCGACACCGATGGCGATGGCCAGGCCGATGAAGTAAAAGCTTTCGTGCCCGACGTGGATTCACCGCGTGGTCTCGTCTGGGATTATAACCGGCTCTACTTGCTTCATCCGCCGGATGTCAGCGTGTTCATTGACCATGACCATGATGGCGTTGCCGACGAGAAGATGACGCTCATCGCGGGCATCGGCTGGACTTTCAAGGACCGCCCTGCTGATCACGGATCCAACGGTCTCACGCTCGGCATTGACGGCTGGCTCTATGCGGCGATTGGCGATTTCGGGTTCATGGAAGCCACGGGAACGGACGGTCGGAAACTCCAGATGCGCGGCGGCGGCATGGTGCGCTTCCGGCCCGATGGCACCGGCCTTGAAGCCTTCGCGGAAGGAACCCGCAACATTCTCGAGGTCGCGATGAACCCGCTGCTCGACGGCTTCGCGCGCGACAACACCAACGACGGCGGCGGCTGGGACGTGCGCTTTCACCACTTCAGCGGCTTCACGCAGCACGGTTATCCCAGGCTCTTCAAAAACTTCGCCGATGAAATCATTGCACCGCTCGCGGATTATGGAGGCGGCTCCGGCTGCGGCGCTGCGTGGATTGATGAACCGGGCATTCCAGCGAAGTGGAACAACGCTCCCTTCACCGCCGACTGGGGAACGGAACGCGTCTATCATCACGGGCTCACTCCCCAAGGCGCCACGTTCACCGCAACTCAAGAGGAATTCCTTCGCCTCCCTCGCGTAACGGATCTCGATGTGGACGCCAACAGCGCAATCTACGCCGCGAGCTGGAAGGGCGCCTCGTTCACGTGGGTCGGGCCGGATGTGGGCTTCATCGTGAAGCTCACGCCGAAGGGCTTTAAGCCGGAGTTGTTGCCGGATTTTGAAAAAGCAAACGATCCCGAGCTGCTGAAGCAGTTGGAATCGTCAAGCCACCGCAGGCGGTTGGAGGCGCAGCGGGCGCTGCTGCGACGGGGGAGACTTGGCCTCATCGATCCAATTCTCGCCAAGCGTTATGGTCTGGTTTCCCCATGGAACGAGGCCATCTCGATGGCGGAGGATAGTTCCAAACCGACCGCGGCCCGCGTTGCCGCGCTGTTTGCGATCGCACAGGCAACGAATGGCGCACTCGGAACAGCAGCTTCAAGTCAGATAACAACCAACCAATCGGAAGTGCTCGGAAAGCTCGCCCTCAGCCCGCAGATGGCCCCGTGGGCCTTTCGTGCGCTGGCCGACTCTGAAAGACTCCTAAAGGCAACTTCAGCCGCGACTCTTCTGTCGGGCTTGAATTCAACGAATGCCCTCACGCGAAGAGAGACTGCACTGGCTCTGGGCCAACTCGGTGCCGGTGCCCACGGCGCTTCGATCACACCACTTCTCGCCGATCTCGACCCTGTCGTCGCCCACGCCGCTGTCCAATCGCTCATCCGTCTCAAAGCCAGCGATGCTTGTCTCGCGATTTTGGATAAGGGGGCCGCAGCCTCCAAGCTTCGGTCTGGAGCACTCCGGGTGCTCCAATCACTGCAAGAACCTTCTGTTGTGGACAAGTTGATCACACACCTTGAACACGAGCCGAACTCAGAGCAGCGCCCTGGCCTGATCACCGCACTGTGCCGCCTGCACTTCAAGGAAGGCACCTGGAAAGGCGATTCGTGGGGCACGCGACCCGACACGCGCGGGCCGTATTACCAGCCCGAGCCGTGGAGCGAGACCTCCAAGATCGCTGCCGTGCTCAAGTCCGCGCTCGACAAGGCGGATGCGAACGAGGCCGCTTTCATTGGACGCGAACTTGCCCGGCATCGGATTCCGGCCGGTGACGCGCTGGACAAATTGATCGCGCGAGCTGCCACCGAACCGACGTTGCTCCCGGCGATCGCCGCCCAATTGGCCGAGACGGAGGAAGTGCCCGCCAACGCCATTCCCCTGCTCATCCAGACCGCGACAGCAGATGCCACCGCTGATGCTCCGCGTGCGCAAGCCGTGATCGCCCTCGCGAAAACCGAGAGCTCCGATGCGTGGCGCGCCGTGATGACCGCGTTGCCGCGGGTGCAGAAAACGAAGACAGAGAACAACCTCGCTGAGAAGGCGCGGAACGCCGTGAACAACGCGTCGAAGCTCGATCAAGTTCACGCCGTCTTCGAGGAAGCGGCAGCCAGGCTCGATGGCCAATCCTCTCTCCTCGCGGAAGGCATGTTGCTCAAGCTCTCTTCGCGCAAGATCGGATCGCCCGAGGCCCGCGAAGCCGCCGCCAGGTCACTCGACTCCGGCTGGGTTGAGCCGAAACGCCGCGTGCAGATCCTGCGGGCCGCCGCGGAAGTTCGAGATTCGAGCCGGGCGGCACAGTTCGTGGCCGCCTTGGAGGATACGGACAGCGAAGTAGCCAAGGCTGCGCACGAGACGGTCAAGCGCCTGAAGATTGATCCGGAGAAGTTCCGCGCCGAAGCTGGAGCCGCCAAGGTTGGTGATCTTTCATTGGACGCCGTGCTGGCAAAGATCCAGGAGAGCAAAGGAGAAGTGAGTCGCGGCGAACAGCTTTTCACTCAGATCGGTTGCAATGGCTGCCACACCGTGAAAGCCGACGAGCCACTGAAGGGCCCGTTCCTCGGCACGATTGCGAAGATCTACAAACGACGCGAACTGGCCGAGGCGATTCTCCTTCCGAGCAAGACCATCGCGCAGGGATTCGCGGCGAATCACTTCGAACTGAAGGACGGCTCGGAGGTGGACGGTTTCGTCGTTCGCGAAGCTGCTGACGCCGTGACGGTGCGGACCATCACGGCTCAGGAGCAGACCATTCCAGTCGCGCAGATCATGAAGCGCGAGAAGCAGGAGAGATCGCTCATGCCTGAAGGCCTGGCTGCCGGATTGACGGTGAAAGACCTCGCCTCGTTGTTGGAATATCTGGAAGGACTATCGAAATGAAAACCTCGAACATCAACCGCCGCGAATTCCTCACTCACTCACTCACTCTCGCCACAGCAGCGGCGACGGGATGCGTAAGCTTGGACAAGAGCCCCGGTGGCATCATCGACACTCACACCCATTTCTACGATCCCACCCGCCCCGAAGGTGTGGACTGGCCCGGCAAAGATGACACCGTTCTCTATCGCAAGGTCATGCCGGAAGAGTTCAAACGAATCGCCGTTCCGACCGGGATCACGGGCACGGTCGTCGTCGAGGCCAGTCCACGCGTCGCCGACAATCAATGGGTGCTCGACCTCGCCGCTCGCGAACCTTTCCTGATCGGTATCGTTGGTCATCTCAAGCCAGGACGCCCTGGCTTTGCCGATGACCTCGCACGCTTCGCATCGAACAAACGATTCAAAGGCATCCGCATCGGTGGATGGGATGTTCCGGTGGATTCGGCACGCGAACAGTTCGTTGCCGATCTGCGCAAGTTGAGCGAAAGAAATCTCTCGTTGGATGTGCTGGGCGGCCCTGAGACTCTCGATCGTGTGGAGCGCGTCGCCCGCGCGATACCTGAACTCCGAATCGTGATCAATCATTGCGCCGGTGTGCGCATCGACGGTGGAAAACCTCCGGAATTGTGGGCTGAGGGAATTCGGGGGTGCGCCGCCCATCGTAACGTCTTCATAAAAGGTTCGGCCATGGTCGAGCAGACCGGGAGGAAAGCCTCAGAAATTCCGAGCGATGTCGCCTTCTACAAGCCCGTGCTGGATACGATCTGGGAGGCCTTTGGTGACGAACGCGTCATCTTCGGCAGCAACTGGCCGGTCAGCTCGCGCTTTGCTGAATTGAGCCAGGTGGTCCGGCTGGCAAAGGATTACGCGGCTTCCCGCGGTCGCAAAGCGAGTGCGCTCTATCTTTCCCAAAACGCCCGCAGAGCCTACCGCCTTTCTCCGGCGTAATTTGATATTAGGCCTATGCACTTGACTCTTGTGACGCAACGGCTGGTAGCCAGTTTGCCCTTAAACACCCCACCGGTTGGGGCAATTTGCAGGCCACAAGAGTCAACTGGATAGCCCTATTTGATATTATGGAGCCAGGTTACTTCTTCTGCGCAGCCACGGCATCCGCAAGAGCGCGGCGGGTGGATTGCAGCCTCTGGATGACAACCATTGTGATGCGTCTCATCAATTCGCAACCCAACTGGGAGTCGGCCTCGCATTCCTCGCGCAGGCGAGTTCCGTAAAAAAACAAGGCAGACAGTGGTTCAATCGCGCGAGCGTCGAGATGCCAGTAGTAGGGTGGGAAGAGCCATGACCATCCCAGGCAATCCCCAGGGCCGACAGTGCCGATTTGGACCCGTGCCATTTCGGTGCCGTCCTGCTCGATGGAAACCGAGCCTGATTGAATGAGATAAAAGCGATTGGCCGGATCGCCCTCCCGGAAAAGAAATGTTCCAGCGCTGAAATGCGCAGGCATCGCGCAGCCCGTGAGCAGCTTCAGATGCGGTTCCGACACTCCACGAAGAAACGGGTGCTCCGCGATCTGCAGTGCAAACGGCGCTTTGGTGTCGGGCAGGTATTCCCGCGTTGTTGTCGTCTCTTTCATGCTTCACAAGCTCTGAAGCGCATCCAACCGTACATGCTCCCTATGAGTCTGAGAACTCTTGTTAAAGCAAACACGCGCGGCACTGCAAACCGTGCCGCGCGTGCGCTCCTCTCCGTCTCCCAACGGCGGCCCACTCAGGCCGCAAATCCAAACCGGAACCGTTCTTCCTCGGGCTTGATTCCCAAGGCGGCGCAAAGTCGCTTCGATGCGAACATCCCGGCGGCAGTCTTGAGCATCCTGTCAAAGTGAGCCTTCGGCAGGGACATTCCTTCGTGTTTGATTTCGTTGATGAGGAAGCCTTGCTCGAGCATTTCCACCAGAAACTCCTCACACGCGACCGGATCATCCGTGCTGAAGTGATTCGTTTGCGCGTGCCTCCGGAGCGGAACCCGATACTCAATGGTGTATTTCGGTATCATATTTCCTTTCGGTTTTGGCGGCACACGGCTGATTCACCCAAACCAGCTCTGTCACCAATCTTTTCTTTCGGTTCTAAAGTCGTCTCAGTCGCCATCTACCGCTTCACGCGGGTTGCGAATTGCTGGACCGATGTTGGCTTCACATCCGGGACATCGTTTCGGCCGGAGGAGGTTCATCCTGGAAAAAGCAGTTGCGACCACGGATTTCACGGATAACACGGATGATGAACTGCTTCCGCCGGGCGTCGCCTTTACCCACTGGGTGAAGGCAAATTTGCAGGATAGATTCAATTGAAGTTGTTTCTTTCCGTGTCATCCGTGGTTTCTGATCTGCCGTTTTTAGGTTCATCTAAGTTCTGGAAATCCACCATCACCCCGCCATGCTCAACTCATGGCTGACATGAATGAATTCTCGCTCGTGGTGCGACTGTTTCTGGCCGCTTACCCGTGGCGCAGAATTGATCCCGTGCCGTTCAGCAGTCTACGGAAGCCTTTGAAGGATTGCCGTCTCGCGCTCGTATCCAGCGCTGGCCTCGTCGCTCCCGGTCAAAAGCCTTTCGACGAGGACTTCCGCGGCGGCGACTTTTCATTCCGCGAAATCCCGAATGACACGGATCTCTCCCTTCTTGAAGAGTTTCACCGCAGCGAATCCTTCGATCACGAAGGCTTGAAACAAGACCCCAACCTGGTGTTGCCGATTGACCGCGTGAACGAACTCGTCACCCGTGGCCGCATTGGTTCCGTCAATCACCGGCATCTTTCCTTCATGGGATCAATCACTGCCCCGGGGCGATTGATCAAGGAATCCGCGCCCTCCGCCGCCAGAGTCCTCACCTCCGACGAAGTGGATGTGGCCCTCCTGGTTCCAGTGTGACCCATGTGCAATCAGACCGTGAGTCTGATCGCAGCAGAACTGGAGCGAAGCGGCATCAGCACTGTCGTCATCCAGCTTTTGCGTGAGCCAGCGGTGAAGGTTCGCCCGCCACGTTCTCTCCTGGTTCCCTTCCGGCACGGCTATCCGCTCGATTCGCCGAACGCGCCCGAACTTCAACATCAGGTCATCGAAGCATGCCTGGGAATGCTGGAAAGCGCAGAACTCACCGCGCCCGCGCTGCGGGAATACTCGGCCTCGGCCAGTGGATGACTGCAAGGAGGTTCCTGCTTCGATCTCGCCGGTTCTCCAGCCGGTCAAAGACTGTTGGGAAAATGGCAAAATCTGGAATGGTGTCCGTCATTCGTATGCCGATCTTACCACTCAAGGTTCGGACAGGGACGATGTTCCCTGAGATCAGAGAAACCGGGGAGCGGATCGTGAACGAGTCGAGATTCATTTCATTGTATATGGAGATTACGGAGTGCAACGAGAACGTGGCACGCAGCGTGTACATCTTCATGTCCGAGAAAACTGTCCATCCGGTTGAGATCAGCCGCCGTGCAGGAAAGCAATCCGCCAAAACCAACCCACCGGCAAGTGTGGCACACAACAACCGGGCGCCGAATCCAGCAGAACGAGATCCCAAGCGAACTCGGAGCACTTAGGGTCCGCGCAAAAAAAACAGAGCGGCCAAACAAGCCCGCTCTGCCGTCGCACCTTGAAGCCACTCAGCTTCGAAGATTTGTTTTGCCGCCGCTGCCAGCGCTAGCCGAGACAGTCCCCTGCCCTATCCCGTCGGAGGGATGTCAGAGATGTTCCCAGAACCAAGGCTTGTTGTTCTGGATCAGCCACCAGGGAGGCGAACTGGGTGCCTTCGTCGAATGTGATTTGATCCATACCTATCGGGTTAGGTGCCAATTCTGAATGAACGCAGCTGTGCGCAAAGCACCAGCCACAGCAGTGAGGGAGTTTCTGCGGCTGGGTTTCACCACAGGCGCGGTCCGTAAATGTTTTGACAACAAAACGGAAAGACAAGATTTGATCCGCCTCCATTGAAACAGGCAGGCTCGACAAGGAATTGCAAGCGGTTCACTGTTCCTCATGCCACCTTGATTGTGCCCGAGTTTGGGGATGAATGGATGAAGAGATGTCAGGCATACACACCAGACACATGAAAATGTTCTTTTGTCTTCTGACCGCAGTATTTGGTTTTTACGGCCTCTATGGTGTACTCCGTACGATGCAGCGTTTGTTGTCTGGAGCAGGCTTGTTGCCTGTGCCACTTGTCATGTCTGTCCTCGCATTACTCCTGGCTGAGGTCTGTTTGAGGAAGGCCAGGGGAATTGCACGGGATCTGAAGTGATGAGTATTTGTATGGCAGCCATGCGCTCCATAGAACGCCTGACGGGTTCGGCTGCTTTTTGAGGCGTCAGGTTTAGAAACATCCGCGAGCTTGGGTTGTTGGGTATTGGCAAAGAATGCGAATAACACTTAAGAAAGTCTTACTGTCAGGTGTTGTTGCCATCGCTCTTGTTTTGGTAGGGATCATCGCCTGGCCCCGGCCGGGTGCGCTCGTAGCCACGTACATTTGTTCGCCTGTCCCGAAAGGTGTTTATGAAGTTTCCTTTTTTATGACTCGGGACCCCTTTGGAGTTGCCATGAATTTTTTTCGTCACCTGTCGTTCACCGCTCCGCCGGAGGCTATGACAGAATTGATCACACGTGCCGCCTTCCAACCTTCGTCGATTGAATCCGCCTCCCAGGCACCAACGGGACCGCACGGGTGGCGTTCAGCCGACAAGTTGGGACCCGAAGCGCGTGCCTATTTTCGTGCGCATCGAGCCTCACGGAATGGCAGAGGTTTGCCGATCGGTCGGAATCGAAGCTGGAGTGAGATCCTCCTGGTGGATGGGAGTGGCACCAACGGCTTCTTCACATTGTGGGCCATAGATTGAAACACCAGATGAGAATACCGAATGCACTGTCATTAGCTTTCGCTATCTCAGCATTGCTGTTCGCAGGTTGTCGCACCCCAGTGTCCCATCCCCACTTTACGATAGTGGGGAAAGGTGGATGTCAGTTGTCCAAAGAGGACATTGCCAATGTCGAGCATATCGTGAAGGACAACGGGGAGCAGGCTTGGTTGCTCGACGCGCCACGGGGCCAGGTTGCAGATTGGCAGCTCGTTGTGGCGTATTGTTCGCCACGAATTAGCACACATGAACTTCGACGCGGCTTCGTGGTAGCAGTCCGTCGCCCGCTTCAGGCCTCGACGAATACTTGGGGGGAATGGACGCTGGTGGGCAAGGGCTTTGAGTATGCGCAAGTGAGAATACCCGGCAGGGACTTTGATCGGATTGAAAGTGAACAGGATTCCAACCGTCCATTCCGGATCCTCAGCCCGTTTGCCGATGCTGAACTGGTCAGTATTGCCAAACTTGTAAGATCCGCTGAGGCTATACTGAGCGCGGTCACAAACTGCGCTTTTGGCACCGTGACACTTGAGTTGTCAAGTAGCTCACAATCAATGGGAAGCGACCATTTTCGCTCGATTTCAAAAAGCGCAATCTATGGCCGCGCAGAGTATATACGCATGGGAATCCAAACGACTCTGCCAATTCTGACTGTTACCCGAGAATCAAATGGCTCGGTCAATGTAATGTTTCGTAAGGATGACTGGTCGGGACAAGCGGTGGTTCTTCGTCAGCAGGGGAAAAATTGGGTTATTGTCTCGGTTGGAATCTGGATGGCATGATGTCTAACCAAAAAGGGATTCAAGGCGTGGGTATGGACCAAGACACATTCACAAAACTGGTTCAGGTGGAGCATCACTTGCATGAGGATGCGAGTGAGGTTGCCGGCGGTTTGGTGGTGCCTCTGCTTTTGCTCGGGGTTCTATTCGGCTTGTTTCTCGCGCTCTGGATTTTTAGCGGCGGCCTCTCGCGTTGCGCCTTTCCTACGGGAGACGCCCGGCGCAAGGTGGTCCGCTCTTGAGGATGGCCGCACTCGAATTGATGGATTGACGGTTGATACTCTCCACGCCGGGTGCGCCCCCTTTCCGCGTCCGTCCGTGCAGTTGAAAGGAGCCAGAGCCACTCCCCAGCTCCTTTTCTTTTGGATCAAGCGTCTGCGTCTTAATCGCAAGGGGTGTGCCTGTGTTCCATTTCGATTCCCCTTCCGATTTCCCGGTTGCATTCCCCTCGGAAGGCCGGTAGATCGTGTCCCCGTCACAATCACATAGACTACACTGACGTATTATGGCTCAAGCATGTTATCATCCCAGCGTTGAAGGTGCGCAGCACGGCGCAAAAAGTCTCACGGACTTCCTCGATTACGCGAAACGTTCCGGCGCCGCAGGAGCGCAGCCTTCAAACTACATGCTGCAAGGGGGCAAGCTCTTCAAATCAGCGAAGGAGATTGCCTCTGCTTTTGAGCAGCGAGGGATGAAGCTGGACGGAATTTCCTGCCACTGTCCGGTGTGGGTCCATACCACGGCCTGGACTGGCAGCCCGACCATCCGCCCATTCATCCCGGCTGAAGTTGCGAAGAAGTCTCCGCAGGAAATCGAAAAGTGGTCCGAAGCCTATTTGCTCAAATTCATGGACCTTGCCGCCGAGTTAGGGGTGAAGATTCTTCCGATGTTCTGGGGCGTGGCGCTCGGCTGGGAACTGGCGAGCGGCTACCCGTGGGGGTTCTGGGCCGGGCCGGGCTATGATCTCATCAAGGAAGGCCTCGATCGATTCGCGAAGAAGACGGCGAAGATTCGGAAGCACGCGAATTCGCTCGGAATTTATCTTTGCCACGAGATTCACCCCGGCACAGCCGCCATGTGTGCGGATGATTTTAATCTCCTGATCAAAGCCTGCGATGGCGACAAATGCCTTGGTGTGAATGCCGATCCCTCGCATTGCTGGGAAGGTGAAGACTGGGAAACGCGCTTCCGCAAGGTAGCCAGCCGCGTTTATGCCTGCCACGTGAAGAATTTTGTCATCCGTCACGGATTGCCGCTGCGCATGATGGCGCCGAACTGGGCGGATCGCGCGATGCAATTCACGGATCTGCCTTCCGGTGATCTGAACATGACGCGTTACAGCGAAATGCTCGTGAACATCGGCTACCCTCAGCGATATTGCCAGGTGATGGGAACCAAGACGGCCCCGCTGATCGTCGAAGCAGAGAGCGCTTATCGCGACCTTGATTCGACAAGCGCGAACGGCATCGCGTTCGTACGGGACAACCTCTGCTCGCCTCTCGCTGCCGGCTCGTTTGAAGACGGCATGGGCGCTTAGTCCGCCGCACTTTTTGACGGGCAGGGTCGAATCGTTCGCCCCTGCCCTTTGTTATTTGGATTTGGCTCAGCTCAAATCATCCCAAGCGCAGTTAAAAAGGGTAAATGTCGATAAACCTCACCAGGCCTGATCCATGAACCGAATTCTTGTCCTCTATGATTCAAAGTCCGGCAATGTCGCAAAGATGGCACAACTCGTCGCCGAAGGCGCGAACACCATCACCGACACCGAAGTGCGGGTTCGTTCTGTGGATGAAGCGAAGGCCGAAGATGTTCTATGGTGCGACGGGCTGGCGGTCGGCAGCCCGACAAACATGGGAATCCTTTCATGGAAGATGAAGCGGTTCTGGGACGAGGTCATGCTCGATCACTGGATGAACATTGATGGAAAGATCGCTTGCGCCTTCAGCAGCTCCGGCGGATGGGGCGGCGGCATGGAAATGGCCTGCCAATCGATCCTGACGGTGATGATCAATTTTGGTTTTCTCGTCTTTGGCGTCACCGACTACGCGGCGAAGAAATTTACCCTGCATTACGGAGCGGTTGCGGCAAAGGAGCCGAGGGAACCTGAAACGCAGGAAGCATGCAGAATCCTGGGAAAGCGGCTGGCGGAGTGGACGGCGGTTTACGTGCATGGACGCAAAGACGAGCACCCATCAGGCAAAATGGCGACACGGATGGCACCCGGCTGATTCGTGATGCCAAGCAGGCTGCGAAAGGCTTCGCGGCGCGATTCGGAGCCTGCTACATTTCCAACGATGAAAGAAACGCTGGCACGCTGGCGAACGAATTTCTACACGGGACTGGCCATCGTGTTGCCCGCTGTGATCTCGATTGCGGTGGTGAAGTGGCTCTTCGGCACGGTCTCGAACATGACCGATCCGCTGCTGTTCTTCCTCCCGGATAATTGGACCCACGACGCCCGCGGAGTAACCTACTGGTGGTGGAGCGTAACCGCCCTTGTGTTCGCCGTGCTCGCAACCGCCCTTATCGGGCGATTCGGCCGTTACCTCTTTTTCAAAAAGGTGCTCGGAATGGTGGACGATGCGCTTTTGCGGGTTCCTTTGCTGAACAAGGTTTACGGGGCGATCAAGCAGGTAAACGACGCGTTCACCACAAGCAATCGCTCTTCCTTCAAGCAGGTGGTGCTGGTCGAATTTCCACGCGCGGGAAGCTACGCACTGGGTTTTGTCACGAGCGATCAAAACGAAGAAGCCCAACGCAAGACTGGATTGCAGTTGTTGAGCGTGTTCGTACCGACGACACCCAATCCGACCGGAGGGTTCCTGCTGCTACTGCCAGAATCGCAGGTCACCAAGCTCGATATGTCAGTGGCCGACGGCATCAAGTTCGTGATGAGCCTCGGAGCGGTGGCACCGTCCGCCAACACGGCAGGTCCCGCCCGGATGTGAAGTCTCATGGACGAGCGCACTGAGGGAATCGTTCTCCGGACCCGCCTTCTGACGGAAACGAGTTTGATCGTTCACTGGCTGACTCCCGACCTTGGGCGTGTGGCGACGGTTGCCAAGGGGGCGCGGCGTCCGAAGTCACCATTCGCGGGCAAACTGGACTTCT
This sequence comes from Pedosphaera sp., assembly GCA_009695275.1. Classification (GTDB taxonomy): domain Bacteria; phylum Verrucomicrobiota; class Verrucomicrobiia; order Limisphaerales; family F1-12-MAGs170; genus F1-120-MAGs170. The sequence goes on from SIBF01000113.1 coordinate 13,963, forward strand.
TGTATCGCGCGGACTTCAGTTTTCAAAGAAGCCGGAGCGGCGATCTGCATACATTGCGCGAAGTCGTGGTGAGCGATTTTCAAAGCACGCTGCGGAAGGATGTCGCCGTTCTGTCGCAGGCGTCCTACTGGGTGCAACTGATCGAGCAACTCACCGAAACGGAAAGTCCGGTGCCGAAGATCTTCTATCTCTTCCGAGACGGTCTCCGTGTGCTGGCGACGGCGGGGCCTGACAACCGGACAGTGCTGGCGTTCGAAGTAAAACTGTTGTCCGACGCAGGCCTGTCTCCAGTGGATGCCGGACAGAGCCTCAGCCCGGGGGCGCGTGAAATTCTGCAGCGACTCGGAGAAGCTGACTGGGAATTTCTTGTGAAGCTACGCCTTTCCACCGGACAGGAGCGCGAGCTGACGGATTTTCTGGAGGCGTTTCTTCGCACTCATCTGGATCGCGTCCCGGCATCACGCAACCGCGCGCTCGAGAATGGAACATTCCACCCATCTTGACATCGAGGGTGCCATCGCGAAAACTCGCCGCCCATTATGGCCGAGCCTAAAGAACATCCGTTGATGGAGAAGATCGTCTCCCTCTGCAAACGCCGCGGTTTCATTTTTCAATCCTCCGAGATTTACGGCGGCATCAACGGCTTCTGGGACTACGGCCCGCTCGGCGCGGAACTCAAGCGCAACGTGAAGGAGCTGTGGTGGACGGGCATGACCCGCAAGCGCGATGACGTGGTCGGACTTGAGGCCACCATCATCATGGCTCCGCAGATTTGGCGGGCCAGCGGACATGTGGATACCTTTGCGGATTTGATGCGAGAGTGTCCGCTGACCAAGAAGCGAGTGAGGGCCGATCAGGTGGAGCCTCAGTCTGGCACTCCGATTCGTTTTACAGGCGCTGACTCGAAAATCTCCGGCTGGAAAGTGGAACGTAACATCCGCGTTTTGCTGAGCAACGGCGAGCACATTGAACACGCGCGAAGGAAAGCGCGCGAGTTCTTCGCAATCGGGTCGGTGGATTCCAAGACTGGCGATTGGTACCAGTTGGAATTAAAAGGCGAAATCGCTGAAGCACCCGTTGTGGATTCCGTAGATTTCCATCCGGAAAGCGGCGTTGAACTGGGAGAGGCGCGTCCCTTCAACCTGATGTTCAAAACCTACGTCGGCCCGACGGCGACGGAGGACGATGTGGCTTATCTCCGACCCGAAACGGCGCAAGCCATCTTCGCCCAGTTCAAGAATGTGCTCGAAACATGCCGGCAAAAGGTGCCGTTTGGTATAGCGCAGGTCGGCAAGGCGTTTCGCAATGAAGTCACGCCGCGCAATTTCACCTTCCGTTCTCGCGAGTTCGAGCAGATGGAACTGGAGTTCTTCATCAAGCCGGATGAAGTGATCGAAGCCATTTATGGCAATGTGGCGACGGTGCCGGAGACCGGTCATCCCGGGGAGCCGCTGCCGAACTGGGGCTGGCAGGCGTGGCATCAGTACTGGGTCGATGAGCGCGTACGCTTCTACGAGGGCATCGGGCTTTCTCGGCAGACTCTTGGCTTCCATCGGCAGACGCCGGTGGAACTGGCGCATTACGCCCGCGCCTGCGTGGACATCCTTTTCAAATTCCCGTTTAGCAAACGCAACGAGCAGGGAGAACTTATCGGCGAGGAACTTGAAGGCATTGCCGCACGGAGCGACTTTGATTTGTCGCAACATGAGCGTTTCTCCGGAAAGCCGATGGGCGTGTTTGACGAAGATCTACGCACGGCCTGGGGAAAGCTCGACGAAACGAAGAAAGCGGAACTTTCCAACCGCTATTACGAGGCCCGACTCAAATACCTCACCAAATCAGGTGTCGAAGTCGAGAAGGCGGCCAGGGACGCGAAAGAAGACGCTGACAACCTGGCCAAAGGCCAGTACATCCCGCACGTCATCGAGCCTTCGGCAGGAGTGGACCGGCTCATCCTCGCTCTCGTTGCCAACGCCTATTCCGAAGCCACGAGCACGGACGACAAGGGCAAGAGCGAGACGCGCGTGATCATGAAATTCCATCCGCGAGTGGCACCGATCAAAGTGGGTGTATTCCCGCTCTTGAAGAACAAACCGGAATTAGTGGCGAAGGCGCGGGAAGTCTTCCAATCGTTGCGCGGACTCATGATGGCGTTCTATGACGATGGCGGCGCGATCGGCAGGCGCTACGCGCGTCAGGACGAGGCGGGCACACCGTTCTGTGTGACGATCGATTTCGACACGCTCGGCGAGAAACCGGAGCTATTGAACACTGTCACCATCCGGCATCGAGACGATGGCAGGCAGGAGCGATTGCCGATCAGCGAGCTTCCAGGCTGGTTGACGGCCAGAGTGTTCTGAAGAAGGATCCGAGAGAATGCTCTCAAATAACAGCAAGGCACTTGATCCCGAGCGCATTTCCTACGCGTTCATAGTGCTCATGCTCGTGCTGGTGGGCTGGCTAAAGATGGCAATTCCGCTGATCACCGTGCTCTTTTGCCATTTCGCGCTTCGCCGGCTCTCCTTCGGCTATCGAAAGTGGCTCGGCCTTCTGTTGTTCTCCCTGCTCTTCGGTGGCTTGATCTACGGTGCCATCGTCTTCGCAAAGAGGGTTCATCTGACCCTGCCGGAAATCGCGAGCGAATCGATTCCCGTTGTCCTCGGTTATGCGGAAAAACAGGGGTTTGAACTTCCGTTCACCGATTACGCCAGCTTGAAGGATCTGCTGCTGGGGATGGTCAAGGAACAGATCAAGGGCGTCGGTCGTTACGCGGGCAGCACGCTGGTTGAGCTGGTATCATTCGTCATCGGCGTGGTGGTGGCGTTAAGCCTGTTCTTGAATTCACAACTGGAAATAGCGGGAGATTCCTCCGGGCAGGCGGCAAATCTGTACACCGCGACCTTCAGGCAAATCGTGGCGCGCTTCCGCACCTTTTACCAGAGCTTCGCCACGGTGATGGGAGCTCAGATCCTGATCTCCATGATCAACACCTCCTTCACCTCTGCATTCCTGATTTGGAACAACTTTCCCTACACCACCGTGATCATCGGCCTTACTTTCCTCTTCGGCTTGCTGCCGATTCTGGGGAACCTTATGAGCAACGCGCTCATTGTCTGCGTGGCCTTCACGTTGTCCCCGAAGATGGCCTTCACGTCCCTCGTGTTTCTTGTGATCATCCACAAGCTCGAGTACTTCCTGAACTCCAAGATCATCGGCCAGCGCATCAAGAATCCGATGTGGCTGACCCTTCTCGGCCTCGTGATCGGCGAAAAACTCATGGGGCTTCCTGGAATGATTCTCGCACCCGTGATACTGCATTACATAAAAGTTGAAGCGTCCCGCAGTCCGTTGGCAAAAGCCACCGCTTTGTCCGAAGCAAGCTAAACATGGACAAACCTCGCCGCCGCGCCCCGACACTCTACGGAATAGCCGCCTTCAAACTGGGCAAAGGGTTTTTATTTCTGCTTCTCGCGTTGGGGATTTACACGCTTTCCGACAACAATCTGCCCAACGAATTTCGCGCACTGATCCAATGGTTCAAACTCGATCCAGGCCACGACTTCTTTCAGCGTCTCATCCTCAGAAATCCTGACTTGTAGGGAGAAAAGGAAAGGGGTTCGTGGAAGAAGGAAGAGCCTGAGGTGCGGGGGATGAGCTGGAAGCGGATGGCTTGCTTGAGATGAAATTGGGCACAAAGATCGGGCTATGCCTCAAGCGCAG
>SIBF01000114.1 GCA_009695275.1 Pedosphaera sp.
GGAACATCCACCTTCTCGGCGGCGTTGCGATGGCCCTTGAGAATGTCATCGTGGGAATCCCATCCACCCGACCATAACTGCACGAAGCGCACGCCACGCTCCACCAGGCGGCGGGCCAGGAGACAGCGCGTTCCGAAGGCCTTGGTCTTCTCCTGATCCAAGCCGTAAAGTTTGCGGATCGACTCCGGTTCGCCCTCAATGGAGAGCGTGCCCGGCACCTCGGATTGCATCCGGAATGCGAGTTCGTAACTGGCCATGCGCGCCTGCAAATCCGGATGGGTGGGATTCCGCTGGCTGTGTTCGCGGTTGAACATCTGCAACAGATCGAGGCTGTCACGCTGGCGCTGACGACCGACCTCCTCCGGCGGTTGCAGGTCGAGGATCGGAATCGCGCCGCTCCGAAGCTGGGTTCCCTGGTAACAGGTGGGCAGATAGGCGTTACCCCACGTGGCCGTTCCGCCGAAAGGTTGTCCGTCCCGGAGCACCACAAAGGCCGGAAGATTTTGGTTCATCGTTCCCAAGCCATAAGTCACCCAGGAGCCGATCGAGGGGCTGCCTTGAAAGGCATTCCCGGTCAGGAACTGGAACAGGGCGGCCGGATGATTGTCGCTCTCGGCATAGACCGAACGAACGAAGGCAAGGTCATCCACGAAGGTCGCCATATTCTTGAACAGTTCGCTGACCTCCCTCCCGCACTGGCCATACCGCTGGAATTCGAAGGGGGACGGTGTAAAAAAACGGTCGCCGCTATTCTGATTCGACTTGAGCTTGTCGTCCCGCTGGAAAGTTTTTCCAACCAGTTCCTTCAACTTGGGTTTGGGGTCAAATGTGTCCATGTGACTGGCCCCGCCCTCCATCATAAGAAAGATGCAGGACTTGGCCCGCGCTGGAAAATGCGGCTGTTTGGCCAGCAGCGGATTGAGGGTGGGTTTGGTCCCAAGCACTTCGGCGGCGGCGGCCCCATCCTGATTCAGCAACCAGCTTAAGGCCACGGATCCGACGCCGGAGCCAAGTTGATACATGAACCCGCGCCGGTCGAGGAGGTTGGATTCAAGCGGAGAACCGGCATTTGAAGGCTTGTGCGTTTTCATGATAGAATAGTTAACTCAAATTCTCGCGGCGCCAAAACTCCGAGACCCATCATGCCTCGCTTCGGTTGGGTGTGGTGATGCCGGTGGCATCGGTTGGGAGTGGAAAGGCGAGATTCGCATTATTCCAAATACAGAAATTCATTGGCGTTCAAGGCCACCAGGCATAAGTCCGCCAGCGCCTTCGAGGGTTCGCTGTCGGCCGTTTCCGCGCCGGACTGTTTCTCGAGGAAGCGGGCCCCCACATCCAGTTCAGACGGGCTGGGCTTCCTGCCAAAGGCAAAGCTGAAGACCCATTCCACCTGACGTCGCGGCACCGGCCCGGCTTCGCGTTGCACGCGCCGGGCAAAATGCCTACTCGTTTCGTAAGCGAAATTGCTGTTAAAAAGAGTGAAGACTTGGGGTGTGGTTACCGAAGCGCCCCGGCGAGGGCACGAAGTGGACATGTCGGCCGCGTCAAAGGATTCCATCATTGGGACGATCAGGTTGCGGCGTTGAAACTGGTAGAGGCTGCGGCGTCGGCGCTGATCTTCTTCGGAAGGATCCCATTTGAACATGTCGAAATCGCGCCCCATTTCCGGGGGCAACTCCTCAAAAAAGCCGGGGCCGCCTGCGACGAGCAGCAACCGGCCGCTGACGGCCAGCATGGAATCCCGGAGGACTTCGCCCTCCAACCGGCGGAAGTGGGCTCGCCACAGCAGCCGGTTGTCGGGATCAATTTTGGCACACGCTTCGTGTTGAGGATGACGGGAGGAAATCTGGTAAGTTCGCGACAAGAGCAGCAGCCGGTGGAGGGGCTTGAGCCTCCAGCCGTTTTCGATCAAGCGGGTCGCCAGGTAATCGAGCAACTCGGGGTGGCTGGCACCGGACCCGTTTACCCCAAAATCATTGGCCGTGGCAACGATCCCCGCACCAAAGTGATGCTGCCAGATCCGATTGACCAGCACGCGGGCGGTCAGCGGGTTCTTCGGGCTGGCTATCCATTGAGCAAGAACTTTGCGCCGCCCGGTGCCTGCGGATTTCAGCTTTGGCTGCTCTTCAAAACATTCCGCCGACCACGCGGGGACAGCGGAGAGGAACGCCGGCGTGACTTTTTGCAGGGGCGAAGTCAGGCTCCCGCCTTTGAGCACACGAGTCTCCGGGACCGGTTCCTCGTCCGTGGGATTGGCTATCGCGCAGGCCACGGCTTTGAAGCGTGCAGGGCCTTTGAACTCCCCAACCGCCATCTTCAGCTTGTTGAATTGATTGATCTCGTCCTTCGTGAAGGAGGGATCCTTGCCAAAGGCTTCATCGAATTGTTTGTCGTCCAGGTCCGCGACTGCTTTTTTAAGAATGGAGGCGACCCGGGGCCTGAAGGAGGTCCGAAACTTGGACAATGCGCGCTGGCGTCGGATCATTTCTTCCTCGGCTTTGGCGTATTGCGAGTGAAACTCGCCGCGTTTCTCCGCCTCGATAAATTTCGCGGCGGGCTCTGCGCGCTTCAACGGGGCGAGAAACGCTTGCAAGCTGTAATAATCCTCCGTGGAAACCGGGTCGTATTTATGATCGTGACACCGGGCACAGCCCACCGTGAGCCCAAGGAAGACGGACCCAACGGCGTCGGTGATTTCGTTGAGGTAGTCCTGCCGTTTGTTTTCCGGCACCATGTTGTCGGCCTCCCATGGACCGAGCCGGTAAAAGCCAGTGGCGACAACTCCCTCGCTCCCGGCGTCCAGTTCGTCGCCGGCCAGTTGCTCGCGAATGAAGCGGTCAAATGGCCGGTCCTCATTGAACACGCGGACGACATAATCCCTGTAGCGCCAGAGCGTCGGCCGTTCTTCATCGATGGCAAAACCGTCGGTCTCGGCAAAACGGACGACATCGAGCCAATGCCGCGCCCATCGCTCACCGTACTGGGGTGAATCGAGCAAACGGTTCACGACTTTTTCGTAGGCTTGCGGAGAATTGTCGGTCAGGAAAGCGTCTATCTCTTCAGGCGTGGGAGGCAGACCGGTCACATCGAAAGTAACACGTCGGAGGAAGGCGTGGCGTGAGGCCAGAGGCGCGGGCTCGATGCCTTGGGCATCTTGTTTGGCGAGGATGAATGCATCGACGGGTGTCAATACCATGCCGGCTTGTTTCACCTCGGGAACGGCGGGACTGGCAATGAGCTTGAACGCCCAGTCGCTCTTGCCTTGGCCGCGCTCAGCACTGGCGGTCTCACGCGGGGTTTCCCCGGACAATTCAAATGGATAAGCCAGTAACGCAAGGGAGAGCGTCACCGACGCCAACGCGATTGACTGGAAACCGACGATGACAGCATGAGGTCTTCGCAAAGCCATCGATCGATGCATCTTTCTACTATGACTCATGTTGGTTTCTCGCGCGGCGCGAATTCCCGGGCTGAACGAGACTCCGTCGAGCCTGGAATGGCTTTGAGCATGTTCAGTGTCCGGGACTAAACTCACTCTGCCTTTTTGGCATGCAGTTCGGCCACTCTGCATGCAACGACATTAGGCGGCGGCCGCTGGGATTGTCATGCTCCAAATCGTTGCCTTTCGGTGACGGAAACTCTCCGGGTAAATCTGGTGGTTTCGTTCCATCGTTCGGAATCACGTTACCGTCGTTGCCGTCTGCGTACATCTGCCAGGTGAGCTGCATCGTGTTCCTGATGGGCGTGGCAAACAGCGGGGACAGATCAAATTCAAGTAATCTTCCGGATTGGATCGGCACCTTCAACGCCAACCAGTTTCTGATTCAAGCCGCCGTAGAAGTAGGTGAGCTTGTTGGGGTCGAGCCCCATCTGAGTCAGCGCGGTGGCGTGCAACTCCTTTACGTGACACCGGTCGGTGACTGCGGCGGAGCCGAGTTCATCCGTTTCTCCAACAGTCGTGCCGCCTTTGATGCCCCCGCCTGCCATCCACATCGTGAAACCGTAGGAGTTGTGGTCACGACCTGTGCCGCTGGCGTTTTCCGCAGTGGGTTGGCGGCCAAATTCGCCGCCCCAGACAATCAGCGTGCTGTCCAGCAAACCTCGTTGTTTGAGGTCCTTGATCAACGCCGCGATCGGCTGATCCGTTCGGCCCGCGTGGTAGCTGTGGTTCTTCTCCAGGTCGCCGTGGGCATCCCAGTTGTCGTCGTTGTGCGCCCCGCCGGCATAGAGCTGGATGAACCGAACTCCGCGCTCCACCAATCGCCGGGCCAGGAGGCAGCGGCGGCCGAAATCCGAGGTGCGCGGCTCGCTGACACCGTACATCCTCAGGGTCGCCTCCGTTTCCTTGCTCAGGTCCACGGCTTCGGGCGCGTGCCGCTGCATGCTGAAGGCCATTTCGTAGCTCGCGATCCGAGCCGCCAGGTTGCTGTTGTCGGCACGCGGGGTCAGGTGTTCAGAATTGAATTCGTTCAGAGTGTCCAACATGCGCCGTTGGGATTCTTCGCTCATGCCATCAGGGCGGCGAAGATCGAGGATGGGCTGTCCGGCCGAGCGCATTATCGTGGCTTGGTGAGTGGCAGGCATGTAGCCGCTCGACCAATTCTTGGCACCGCTGATGGGACCGCCGGTTGGATCGAGCATGACCACGAAGCCCGGCAGGTTTTCATTCACGCTTCCCAAACCGTAATTCACCCACGAGCCAAGGCAGGGGCTGCCAGAGAGAATTTTGCCCGTGTTCATCTGCAGCATGGCGGAACCGTGAATCGGAGAGTCCGCCACCATTGAATGAATGAAGGCGATGTCGTCCACGCAGGTCCCGAGGTGAGGAAAAAGGTCGCTGACCCACTTGCCGCACTGGCCGTATTGTTTGAACTGCCACTTGGGTCCGACGACGCGCCCCTCGTTCTTTTTGCCGCCACGTCCGAAGGTCTTTACGGGAATTGTTTTGCCATCGAGCGGGTAAAGGACCGGCTTGTAATCGAACGTGTCCACCTGGCTCGGCCCGCCATACATGAAAAGGAAAATGATACTCCTGGCTTTTGGAGCAAAGTGAGACGGCTTCGGCGCCAGCGGATTCGAGAATTTCGGCGCGCCGATGGCCGCGCTGGCTTCGCTCGTGAAGAATTTATCCACCGATAATAATCCCGTGAGCGCCAACCCGGTGAACCCGGCACCGGCTTCCCATAGGAACTCGCGCCGCGTGCGATGGCAAAAGTTGCCAGATGGTTTTGCTGGATCGGAGTCGGAGTCGCTCATAACAAAATTCCTGGCTGTTTAATCGAGGTAAACCATTTCATTTAGATTCAGTGCCATCAAGCAAAAGTAATTCAGCGCGAGTTCGGGTGCAGCGGGATTCTCCTTCTGGATCGCGTCAATGAGACCAACGCCTTGCTTGATTTCGGTTTCAGTCGGCGGGCGCGCGGTGACGAGGTAAAGCCCGAGGCGAACTTGCTGGCGGACATCATCCCCTGCTTCCCTGCGCAATCGTGCCGCCAACACTTGCGCCTGTTGATTGAGGAAGTCGCCATTGATCATCCCCAGCGCCTGCGTCGGTTGAACGGTGTTGAAGCGCACCGGAGAAGAACGGTCGGTTTCCGCGAGGTCAAAACTTTCGAGGAGCGGCGTTATCAAGGACCGCTTCACCTTGATGTAGATGCTGCGGCGGGCCTGCTCGTCGGGAGTAGATTTTCCCCAGCCACTGCCAGGTTGCGACTGGCCTGCCGTCACTTCCTTCGGGATATCCACGAAGACGCTTGGGCCGGACATCTTCAGGTTCAACGTGCTGGAATGGGCGAGAATCGAGTCGCGGATTTCCTCAGCCGTCAACCGGCGCATGTCGAACCGCCAAAAAAGATCGTTCACGGGATCAAGCTTCAGCGCTTCCCCGCGCCCATGAGAAGACATCCGGTAGGCGCTCGAAGTCATGATCAGACGGTGCATCGGCTTCAGACGCCAGCCTTGTGCGATGAACTCGGACGCCAGCCAGTCGAGCAACTCCGGGTGAGTGGGCCGGTCGCCTTGGACGCCGAAATTGTTCGGTGAACGAACAATCCCGCGCCCAAAATGATACTGCCAGATTCGGTTGGCCATCACGCGGGCGGTGAGTTGATTCGACGGCGAGGTCATCCAGTCCGCCAGCGCGGTGCGGCGACCGGTGGACTTCGCGCCGGGCGGCGGAGTCGGGATCTGCGGCGGCGGCGCATTGAGCACTTCGAGGAACCCCGGCTCCACTTTGTCGCCCTTGACGTTCGGATTACCCCGGACGAGGACGAACGTTTCCGGTGCATTGGTCCCGCTTTCCGTAACGACCAGCGCCTTGTTCGCGGGCGCCGGATCGTTCTTCAAATCCTGAAGCTCCTTCTTCAATTGTTGGTAACGCTCGAACTGTTCCGTGCCGAGCGTGCGACGTCCTTCCTCCTGAATCAGCTTTGTGAATTCTTTCTTGGCTGATTTCCTCTTCGGTTCAACCGTTGATTCAACACGGCTCGATAGGGGACGGCGGCTGAACGTTGGTCCCGACCACGCAATGTCCAGGCCCAACCCCTCCACCTGTTGGAAATACTCCAGCTTGACCGGAAGCCGTCCCTGGCGCAGTCGGACCGTCGCCTTCCGTTCGGTGCCCACAACATGGATGCCGTCATAAACGAGCACCGGTTTGTCGTCCACCGTGAGTCGCGAACCATCATCCGAGTCAACGAAAAAAGTATAATCTCCTTCCTGCGGCACGATGAGAACGCCCTTAAAGACAAAGCCAAAAGCCGTGTCGCGTGTGCGCTGGCCGATGTCAAACAGACCTGACGTTATCTTCCCGCCCGCCTCCGGCTTGATCAGGCTGAAGTCTGGAAGTTTTTCCCACGTGTCGCGATAGAAGCTGAACTCAAGTTCATCAAGGTCGGCAGGCTCGACTCGCTCACCCTTGGAGTAACGGGCGCGAAAGAGCTCCTCGGTTTGCGTGATGGTGGCCTGGAGTCCGTCACGCTTCTTTTGGAATTCGCGCAGATCTTTCTCGTAGGCGGCTTTCTCTGCCTCGCTGGCGAAAAGGGGCGCTTCATCGGTCGGACCGCCGTTGCGGTAGTGATGGATGTTTTGAAAAAACGAGAGCAGCCGGTAGTAATCCTTTTGCGGAATGGGATCGATCTTGTGGTTGTGGCAACGCGCGCAATCCACCGTCAGTCCGAGGAACACCTGCCCGGTGGTCGCCACAATGTCATCCAGGCTATCATAGCGCGCGAGGTCCCGATCCGCTGGCTCGTCGTCCCAGATTCCCAGCCGATAGTAGCCGGTGGCGATGAGAGCGTCAGGGTCAGGATTGGCAAATTCATCACCCGCGAGCTGTTCACGAAGGAAACGGTCGTAAGGTTTGTCGGCGTTGAAGGAGCGAATCACGTAATCGCGATAGCGCCAGGTGTGTGGCTTGTCGCCGTCGCGCTCATAACTATTGCTCTCGGCGAAACGCACGAGGTCCAGCCAGTGCCGCCCCCACTTTTCCCCGTAACGCGGCGATTCCAGCAAACGGTCGATCAACTGCTCCCATGCGCGGGGCGAACTGTCGGCGACAAAGGCTTCCACTTCCGCAGGTGCCGGCGGCAGACCGGTCAAGTCGTAGTAGGCGCGGCGAATCAACTCCGGCTTTGTCGCCGGCGGATTCGGCGCGAGACTGTTTGCTTCGAGCTTCGCCAGCAGGAAAGCGTCAATGGGATGGACAGCCCACTGCTTCTCCCTGACTGCGGGCACTGCGGGTTTCTTGAGCGCCTGGAACGCCCAATGAGCGCGGTCTTTGTCGTTGATTTGAAATTCCTTTTTCGCCGGAGTTGAAGCCACGACCGCTTCGTCCACCGGCATTGGCGCGCCGAGCTTCACCCATTCCGTCAAGTCCGCGACCTGCCGCACCGAAAGCCGTTTCTTCGGCGGCATCTTTAGGTCTTCGTCCTGATAGCTGACAGCGATGACGAGCCGGCTCTTCTCCGGCTGTTCCGGGACGATGATTGATCCGCCTTCACCCCCGGCGCGGATGGCGGCCGTCGAATCGAGCCGGAGGTGACTTTTCTGTTTCTCTTCCCCGTGGCAGGAGAAGCAATTTTCCGCGAACAGCGGCCGCACCTTGCGCTCGAAGAATTCAACGCCCGCGGCGTTCGGTTCGGCGGCGGAAAGCCGCGCGGAAAGACCGAGGACTGCGGCCCAAGCAAGCCGCAAGCAGATGCTGCGCGCCAAAAGCATCGCCTACCTCAATACCGCCTGGACCGGCGTTGAGTTGCCGAAGTTCTTAAAATCCTTGAACGTCCAGACCACTTTCTTGTCCGATGTCACTTCGACGAACTGAGGGTTTTCCGGTCCGGCGTGGCAATTGCCGATCATCGTGTTCCCGTTGGGCAGGCGCTCGACACGGGTGACCCACGCGAGCGTTATTCCGGGAAGGTCGTTTTGCTCCACTTTCCAAACGATCTCCTTCCCGGGAGTGACTTCCAAAACGCAGTGGCCGTTTCCGCCGCCAATGAGTGTGTTGCCATTCGGCAGACGGATGGCGCTGAAGACCGAGTTGCCGAAGGCTTCTGGGCCGTGGCCACCTTTCAGTGGCTTGCCGAACAGCGGGACTTCGTATTCCCAAACCACCTTGCCGGCCGCATCATACTCGCGCACGGCGCCGTCACTTTCGTGGGCGACGAGGTAATTGCCATTGGCAATCTTGCGGACGAGGCGCGTGTCCGAGTGAGCACTCGGGTGGTTAACCTTGAGTTTAATCTCGCGATGGATCTTCCCCTCCTTGTCCACTTCTATGATCCGGGCAGGGCCGGACTCCGCGATCATCGTCAACCCGTTGGCGAGCCGCTGGAAGGCGTGAACCTCCACGCGCTTGCCTTCGTTGCCGTTCATCTTGCCGGAGTCATATTCCCAGACGGTCTTCTTGTCCGGCGTGACTTCGACGACTTTCTGCCAGCCCTGCTGTAGAAGGATATTGCCATTGGGCAAAACGGACGCGTCGTGGATGCCGCCGACTTTCAATTCCCATTCGAGCGAACCGTCCGGCGCGATAATGGCGAGGCGTTGCTTCGAATCATCCGCCGCGAGCAGGCGGCGTCCCACGCCGGTTTGCTCCGCGTGGAGCGGAAGCGCAGAACAGGCCAGGGTAAGAGCGGTCAGCTTGAAGAAGGGCATCGTGGTAAGATTCATGGAAACATCTTCGCAAATTCCGTGGCGAGATGGAAGCCGCTTTTCTTTGGCGCAAGGCTCGTGTCCATCTTCGAGCAACGCTTGATCAACGGAAACATCGAGGAATTGAACAACAAGATTCAAAGCTTGATCAAAAAGGCCTGCATTATCGCAACCCGGAACGATTCAAGACCAATTTCTTCTTCCATCTCGGCGGCCTCAACCTCTACCCCTCGCTTCAATGAAAAAAAGGACACCTCCACCCGTTTACGGAGAGATCTTTCGCAGCGATCCCATCACTTTCGCCATTTCGATCGCGGTGGTGGCGGCTTCAAATCCCCGGTTGCGCTCGGCATCCAGGCACCTGGCTCTGGCTTGAGCGGCATTTTCCAAGAGCAATACTTCGTGAACCACGGGAATACGGTATTCGACCTGAAGGTGAACCAGCGCGCTGGTCACCGCCTCGGCGATGTGCTGGGCATGGGTGGTTTCGCCCCGAATGATCACACCCAGACAAATGATGGCGGATAATTCGTTCTTCTTTCGTCCAGCCAGTTCTGCCACCATCACAGGAATTTCGAACGCCCCTGGCACTCGCACGACCAAAACTTCGGAAGCTCCAGACTGGTGGAGAGTTTCGCGCGCAGCCTTGAGCATCGAGTTCACGTAACGCCCATTGTACTTCGAGGCTACAATTGCAAAGCGCCTGCCTTTGGCTTGAGTCGTGGTTTTTCGAGTCTTGAGGAGCATGGAAATCTCTGGAGACGGAGTCCGCCGCCGGAACCCCTTTGTTGCGGCTCAAAGCCAGTGGCCGAGCTTTTCGCGTTTGGTCTTCAAGTATCGCTCGTTGTGGCGGTTCGCCTTCACTCGTATCGGCAATTGCTCAACGACTTCCAGGCCGTAGCCTTCGAGGCCGACGATCTTCCTGGGATTGTTGGTCAGCAGGCGGATCGTCTTCAAACCGAGATCAACAAGGATCTGCGCGCCCAATCCGTATTCCCGCAGATCCATCGGGAAACCAAGCTTCAGGTTGGCTTCAACGGTATCATATCCACTCTCCTGCAATTTGTAGGCTTTGAGCTTTGGCGCCAGCCCGATGCCCCGCCCTTCCTGCCGCATATAGACAAGGACGCCCTGCCCCGCCTCGGAAATCTGCCGCATCGCCTGATGCATTTGCGGTCCGCAATCGCAACGCCTGGAACCAAACACGTCCCCGGTGAGGCACTCGCTATGCACCCGCACAAGGACATGCTTCCGGCCAGCCACGTCTCCCTTGACGAGCGCGAGATGATGCTGGCCATCGGTGTCGCTGCGATAGAGATGAAGCTGAAAATCCCCGTATTCGGTCGGCAGTTGGACAGTTTCAATCCTCTCGACGAGCTTCTCGCGGGAACGACGGAATTTGATCAGATCCTCGATGGTGCAGAGTTTAAGGCGATGCTTGCGCGCGTACTTGATGAGCTGAGGAAGCCTCGCCATGGAACCATCGTCGTTGAGAATCTCGCAGAGGACTCCGATCGGACGACAACCCGCGAGCCGCGCCAGGTCCACAGCCGCCTCGGTATGTCCGGCCCGCTGCAACACGCCGCCCGTGCGCGCCCTCAGCGGGAACATGTGTCCCGGCTGCACGAGATCATCCGGCGTGGCTGTGGGTGAAGCCATGATTTGGATGGTGCGCGCGCGGTCTGCAGCACTGATGCCTGTGGTGACGCCCTGCGCGGCATCGACGCTCACCTGGAAGTCGGTTTTGAACATCTCGCGGTTCTGCCCGACCATGCGCTCGATGCCGAGCTGCTTGAGGCGTTCAGGAGTGGTTGGCACGCATATCAGCCCGCGGCCGTGCTTGGACATAAAGTTTACGGCGGCGGGCGTCGCCTTCTCCGCCGCCATGATCAGATCGCCTTCATTCTCGCGGTCGGCATCGTCCACCACGATCACCATCCGGCCGCGGCGAATGTCAGCGACAACAGATTCAATGGAATCAAATGATTTGATCATATACTGCGGACGGAAATTGCTGTGGCTCGATGAATCCAGCAACTAAAAAGGCCGACGTTCCAAACCCTCAGGCCCTGGCCTTACGCCGGCCAGTCCAGTTCAACTCGAAACATTCACCCTTTTCCGATTGCCGTTCGTTCGCGAAGCCGCAAGCCTTCGAGCGACATTAGAGACACATGCGCCCTGTCATCCAACAGTTGTTGACCACAGCGACTCCAGAAGCGCTGGTCGAAAGCTTGTCTCAATCAGGCCACACCGTGTTGCTGCGCAGTTCGATGTTCGACACACCGGAGGGCCGGTATTCGTTCGTCGCCACGGAACCATTTCTAACACTCACGGCGTCCGGCTCGCGTTGCGAACTGAACTCATCTGACGGGCACCGCACTCTGTTTGGCAATCCCTGGCACATTCTCGACAACCTCATGTCGCGTTACGAACTGCTGGATGAAGTTGACCTGCCATTTCCGCTCGGCGGTTGCGTTGGCTACTGGGGATATGATCTGAAAAACTTTGTCGAACCGCGTCTTCCACACCGCGCGCCAAACGATCTCGACTGGCCTGACTGCCATGTGGGCTTCTACGACAGCCTTGTCGCTTTCGATCATCGGATCGGCGCGGTGTGGATCATCTCCACCGGACTTGGCGTGGACGGCAGTCGAACTGAGAGCCAGTTACGCCAAAAAGTGGAGTTCTGGGAACATCATCTCAGATCCTGTGAAGAGGCTGCAGGCAGATTTCTTCAACAAGACCCGGATGCTACCCGTCGCGCACCTTCAGTCTCCTCCAGCATGTCGCGCGGCAATTTCCTCGCGGCTGTCGAACGGGCGCGGCGTTACATCCAAGCGGGGGACATTTATCAGGTGAATCTTTCGCATCGCCTCACGGCGGATTGGCCAAAAACCGGATGGGAATTCTACAAGGAGCTGGCAGGATTGTCTCCGGCTCGGTTCGGCGCGTTTCTGGATTGTGGGGGGTTCCAAATAGCGTCCTCGTCGCCGGAACTTTTTCTCAGATTAAGTGGCTCGCACATCGTCACGCGGCCCATAAAGGGAACGCGCCCGCGATCTGCCGATGCCGACAAGGATGCTCAACTGACTTATGAACTTCAGACCAGCCCGAAGGAACTGTCTGAACTGGTGATGATCACAGATTTGTTGCGAAATGATCTGGGCCGCGTTTGTGAGTATGGCTCGGTGCAAGTCCCGGAGCTGATCCGACTGGAACGGTATGCCCAGGTCCAACATCTGGTATCCACCGTGGAAGGGCGCCTCCGCCCGGACGTGACTCATTTCAATGCTTTCGCGAAATGTTTCCCCGGCGGCAGCATTTCCGGGGCTCCAAAGATTCGGGCGATGGAAATCATCGACGAACTTGAACCGGTCTCCCGTGGCCCCTACACAGGCGCGCTTGGATACCTTGGGTTCAATCGCGAAAGCCAGTTGAGCATTCTGATCCGCGCCGGTGTCATCCGCGACGGACAAGTCTATTTTCCTGTCGGTGCGGGGATTGTTGCGGATTCCAATCCGGAAGCCGAGTACGAGGAAACGCTGACCAAGGCGAGGGGTTTTTTCAGAACGCTCGGATGTGAGGCAACTCTCGCAAGTCCAGCGTTGGAGAAAATGTTGACATGATTTGCTATCTCAATGGGAAGTTCCTGCCTGTCGAGGAAGCCACAGTCTCAGTGATGGACCGGGGATTTCTCTATGGCGATGGTCTCTTCGAAACCGTGGCCGTCTATCAAGCCGGACTGTTCAGATGGGATGCCCACTGGCTGCGCCTCGAACGCGGCGCGAGCCATCTCGGAATTCCCCTGCCCTGTTCCGCGATCGAACTGCAAGATGCGGCAGTGCAAGTGATCGAGAGGAACCAGCTTTCCAATGGAGTTCTGCGTATCACCATGACTCGCGGAATTGGGCACCGGGGATATTCTCCGAAAGGAGCAGGCCATCCAACGCTCGCAATCACTTCTCATGCGGGGCCAGCTCTGGAAGGAGCACCCCTGCAACGATGGTCCGCAATCACGTCAACGATTCGTCTGCCCGCGGGCGGGATGCTCAATTCTCTCAAGCATACAAGCAAACTCCCCCAGGTACTGGCGCGCGCGGAAGCGGACTTCGCTGGAGCGGATGAGGCAATCCTGCTGAACACAAGCAACGAACTCGCCGAAGGAGCCTCGAGCAACCTCTTCTGGATCGAGGGCACGACAATTTGCACTCCACCTATCACCGCCGGCATTCTTGCGGGAGTAACTCGCGAATTCGTCATCGAGCTGTGCCGCGGCATTGGGCTGGAATTCAAGGAACGAACCGCACCTCAAAAGGCACTCTTCGAGGCGGAGGGTGTATTCGTCACCTCCAGCGGGATTGGAATCGCCGCTCTCGAAAAGCTCGACAACCGTCCATTGCCGACAAGTAAAGTCACTTCCCGCATTTACGACGACTTCTGCCGCGCGGTGACGACTGAGTTCGGCAGGAGTTCTTGAGGGAATTCTTTGCGGACAGTTTCAATACAGTTGTCCTATTCGTGGACAACACCCAGTCGAGCGAGCGATCCACAGCCTATGAAATGCAGCCATCACCTCTCAACATCAACGCAGGCCCAAGCAATTCCAAACTATTCTGAATCTGGCACGACCTTGGCTTGGAAACCTCCCCAAGCCCAACTGGGCGAGCATCGACTATTCAGACACCTATGAAACACCGGATCAAGCTACTCTTCAGCCTCCCCATTTTCTTGGTATCCGTTCATCAATCTCACGCGGGAAACAATTCCTCCGTCATCCTGAACGAAATCTCGATCACCAAAGCGCTCAAAGAGGGAGATCTTGCCATCTTGAAGGGAAATGTCGGCGATCTCGCATCCGCACCCAACGATCGTTTTCTCAATCAGATTTTTGTTGATTTGCTCGGTCGCACCATTGAACCAGGTGAATTGGACACTTACGGCGCTCTGATCGCAAAAGGTTCGCGCGCACAATTGGCCGCCGCGCTGCTAGCTTCAATCGAGTATCGCGAACATCTTGTTCAACTCTATTATCAAACGTATCTCCGGAGAACCGCGGACGCCGCAACCCTGGGCGCCGGCGCGAAGTCCCTGGCCTCTGGTACCACCGGCGACCAATTCGCCGCCTCAGTTCTGGGTTCGGACGAGTACTTCACCACGCGTGGCAAGAACAACAACAGCGATTTTGCAAAAGCCCTCTACGCGGATCTGATCGGACGCGACATTGATTTGTCCAACCTTGCGCAACTCATTGCGTCACTATCCGGTGGTGCCACACGCATTCAGCTCGCGACACAAATACTTGCGTCGGTCGATCACCGGACAACCCATGTCAACGGCACCTATCAGCATCTGCTGCACAGGGCACCTGATCCGGCAAGTTTGAACACTTGGGTGACAGCACTTGGCAACGGCACGACACCGGAAGCGTTCCTTGCGGCGCTCGTCGGCTCGGATGAATACTACACCGCCGCTCCGAAACCCAGATACTCGATCACAGTGAATTGGGGCGACGGAACAACCGAAACGCTCGCGCTTGTTCCGCCCGCGCGTCAGGACATTTTCTTCCCCTTTGAGATCACTCATCGTTACCTGGACAACAAGCCAAAGGCCGGCGCACCCGAGCCAATAAACGTTTTCCTGACTCTTCACGCGAACGCCGGGGAAGCTACAGCCGTCACGCAGACGACAGTCAGCAATATCGGACCGACGCTGCGAAATCTCGCGATTTCCAATCCCAATGGGGTCGGCCTCACGACGACTCTGACCGGGGACATCCTGGACACCGGTATCCTGGACAAATTCACCCTGCTTGTGGACTGGGGTGACGGAAAAGGCGCGCAAACCATCGAGTACCCGGGGGGCACAACTCACTTCACAATCACTCGCATCTATACAGTCGGCGGGAACCTGAAGGTCAATGTGACTTTGCGGGATGATGATGGCGCCATCGTCAATCAAACGGTTGAGACATCAGTGACTCCCAATCTCAATGCGGACGCGATTCCCTCGGTGCCCGGGCTTCTGGCCGCAGACGACACAGGAGTTGCCCCCAACGACGCCGTAACTACAAAAAATTCGGGACTCCGCTTTTTCGGCACGGGCAAAGCAGGCTACCGCATTGACCTCTTCGGAAACGGCCAATTGATCGGCTTCAACACCGTCGATAATACCGGCAAATGGACCATTACAGTCTCTTCAACGTTGACCGAGGGGATCTATCAGATGGCCGCGCGTGGAACCGATCTCTTCACCATCCCTTCCGTCCCGACAACTCCTCTGATTCTCTTCATCGACAACACGCCACCGCTCGTGCCGCAGCCGCCGGATCTGACGGACGTTTCAGATAACGGGATTTCGAATACAGATAACGTCACGACGATGCCTGTTCGTAAATTCGTCGGCACCTCGGAACCGGGCGGTCTAATTGAACTCTACGCCGACGGAAATTACATCGGAATCGCGAACGTGGATGCCGGGGGCAAGTGGGCCATCCTAGAATCCTCGGTCCCCGGTGGAATTCACTCCTACACCGTCCGGGCCAAGGACCGGGCAGGCAATGTCTCTACGACATTTTCAAGCCCTCTGATCGTCAATCTCGTGGGCAATGTGTCTGTTCCGTCGGTGCCGGCTCTCGCTTCCGGCAGCGACACGGGCCGGTCGAATTCCGATCGCATCACCAGCAGCAGTCACCCCTCCTTCACGGGGTCTTCCGATCCCAAGGCAAACATTCAACTCCTGGCAACCGGATCGGTCATCGGCTCGGCAGTCGCAGACGCTGCCGGCAAATGGATCGTTTCCGCAAGTTCACAAGTGGCAGATGGCACCACCAGCTTCGCAGTGCGCGCTTACGACGATCTGGGAGCTGAATCACAACCCTCCCAAACGCTGGACGTGACCATCGACAGCACAGCTCCACAAGCGCCGACACCTCCCGATCTCGATGCCGCCAGCGACGATGGGGCAGTTCCAAACGACAACGCCACGACCATTGGACAACCATCCTTCTCTGGTCAGGCTGAACCCGACAGCTTCGTGGAAATCTTGATCGACGGGAAGGTCGTCGGCTCCACCACTGCAAAGGCGAACGGTCAATGGAACTTCACCGTTCCAAACGCTCTCTTTCCGGCCAAGTACCTGATCTCCGCCACCGCCACCGATGTCGCCGGCAATAATCACAACCTTCATCCGCATTGGCAGTCACCATCATCTCTGTGCCCGCACCGGCGCTTGGATTCACCCGCGCGCAGGACACCCTGCTCGTCACCTGGTCTGCCACGATAGACGGGTTCGTTCTCGAATCATCCCTCAATCTCGCTTCCGGCTCCTGGACACAAGTCAGCGCCGCCACAACGGTCACTGGTGGTGTTCGTTTGGTTGGCCTCCCCATCACCGGGGGCAACATCTTCTTCCGACTGCACAAGCCGTAGAAGCACTTAGCTTCCTCTGATGCGACAATTCTATTGAAAGGAATGCGGCTTCCTTTTCTCCACCAGCGTCAAAGGCTGCCGGAATGGCAGCTTACAACCGCACCGGACGTCGTTTCTTCGCTGATTCATCCGCCGCGAACATGACACGGTGCGTTTTGATAGCATCCGCGAGGCTGGTCAACGGCATCTCTTTGCCGGCATCCAGTGAGTCGAAAAACGCTTGGAACTGGGTTTGATACGGGTGATCCGAGACATCGCCGGAATCGAGCATCTTCATCGCAAGGTTGCTCCAGATGTTCTTGTTCGTCTGCAGTTTCATTGAGTGAAACTTATTGTCGAGCAGGCTGCCTTCGCTTCCAACAAGGTGCGTGTGGAAGTAGTAGGGCTGGAGGCAATCGACAACGGCAGCGCACTTGCCGACTCGACCGCTTTTGAACTTCAGAATCGTCACGCTGCTGGTCGTGTATTCGTAGGGTTTGAAAATCTTGCTGCGCGATTTCGTATCGTAACTGGTGACTTCGGCAACGTCGTCGCCCATGCAGAGCAGGAGTGCGTCGAGCGCGTGACAACCGGCCGTGAGCAGCGCACTGCCGCCGGCGTTCTTGCGCGTGTTCCAGCGGAACTGCCCGTACCAAGGGCCGATGCCGTGGTAGTAATCGATCTCGCCGTAGTGCAGGTCTCCAAGCAATCCCTTGTCGATGACCGCCTTGGTGGCGAGGAATTGGCTGGAGTAGCGACACTCGAAACAGACGCAGGTTTTGACGCCTGATTTCTTGACCGCCGCTTCCATCGCCTGGCAATCCTTCCACGAAAGCGCGAGCGGTTTCTCGACGATGATGTGCTTGCCCGCACGCGCGGCGGCGATGAGCTGTTTCGCGTGCTGCTGCGGGTAGCTGCAAATCGAGACAGCGTGAATGTCCGGATTGGCGAGCATCTTATCGAGACTGCTGTAGCCGGTGACATTGCCACCCCATTTAGCACTTAGTTCCTCTGAGTTCAACGCACGCGAGGAATAGACAGCCGTGACCTGGGCTTGTTTGCTGGCGTTAATG
>SIBF01000115.1 GCA_009695275.1 Pedosphaera sp.
GGGCGCTCTTCAATCCACCCTCGCAACCATTGGATTTGCTCGCCGCCCAACCACCGGCCTTGGATGCATCGTTTGTCTGCCACCCCAGCATCTCAGCAAAACTCACCCTGGTAGTCCAGCTCTCTTTCCAACAATTTAAAGATGCACCGCTCGCTTCTGCGTTACGACAGCAACCTAACTTCTTGGCACGCTGGCGGAATTTCAATAGCATCCACCCGTGCTCGTGTTTCTGAGACTGGTTGGAATTCTAAACACCGCCGTCTGGCTTGGTGCTGTTGTGGCGCATGTCTGCGTTTCCATTCCGGTGTTTGTCTCGGGACCGATGCTACGATTGCTTCCGATATCCCATGCCGGGGCAGCGGAGTTGGTTTTCAGCGGGCGTTTTTATCAATTTGAGTATTGGTGCGCCGGCATCGCGGTGGGGCATCTGCTGGCGGACTGGCTCTACACAGGAAAGCCTTTGCGCAGGTGGTCGAGTTATGTTCTGGGAGTGATCGCAGGGACGGTTTTGTTGAGCGGAACGTTGTTGCTCCCCAAAGCACAGCAGCTTCACCTGGAAGCACACGGGATGCGGTCAACGCCACAGCAACGGCAGCGAGCCGCTGGAGCATTCAAGAGTTGGGAGGTGGTCATTCATTCCGCCAACGTGATTACTCTCATCGGAATTACGGCCTATTTCTGGCAAATCAGTGCTGGCGGAACCGGCGCGCGCTTCGGTGGCGGCTCCAAGTTTCGGGGATTGACAAAGAGCGGTTCCTAAGTGTTTGTTTGGGAAACGGCGTTAAGCGTGACGCCAAACATGTGGAATCGTTGTATGATCTCAAACGAACGGCCATCACCGTATGGACATCGCTCATCCTCTTTTCATCACCCACCCAAGCCGCCCATGGCGGAGGAGACGATCAAAACCGAAATTATCCAGATTGAGCGCAAGTCGTTCGTCTTTACTTTGAAGGAGAATCCCCGCGGCAGGTTTCTCCGGATCACGGAAGATGTGAACGGGCGCCGGGATACCATCATCATTCCAGCACCGGGCCTGGAAGATTTTCGCAAGACGCTGGAAGGTATGGTGCGCGCTGCGGGAGAAATGCCCGCGAAGGAAGAAGCCTGACCGACCTTGATGGAGCGGCTTCCGCGGTTCCAGTTTCGGCTGATTTATCAAGCCCCGTCTGAAGGCGGGGCTTTTTGTTTTCTCGTCCGGATGCGTGGCGCATCACCCCACAGTTCCTCAAGTTTGTAATGATCCCGGACGTCGGAGCGCATCACATGAACGATAACATCGAAGTAATCCAGAACCACCCAGGCCGTTTCGAGAGCCCCATCACGGGCACTTGGCACGATGCCGTGCTCTATCTTCAAAGTGTCCGCAATTTCATTCACGATCGCCCGGAGATGCGGCTCACTGGTCCCTGTTGCCACGACGTAATAATCGGTGACATCCGATACTTTTCGCACATCCAGGATCGTGATTTTCTCCGCCTTTTTATTTTCCGCCAGCTCCCGGCAATGCCGGGCCAATGCTCTTGAATCCATGTCCTTCACAGCTTGTGTCAACATTCGCTAAAGATAAAGCCGATTATTCCGTATCGCCTCCTCCACCGCTGGAGGAACGAGCCATTCGATGGAATGTCCGCTCCGAACACGCTCGCGTACTTGGGACGAGGAAACACCAAGTGGAAAGCCGCCGAGCGGCCGAACTCGAAATGGAGCTGGCACAGGCACCATTGGTTCTCCGGGTCGGGGAATGACTACAAATTCAACAAGGCGTGCAAGTTCGGCAGACTCACGCCATTTACCCAGGAAAGGCACGTGGTCGGCACCAATAAGGTAATGCAGTTGGGCTGATGGAAGCCTGCGCGCGTAGCTCCGAACCGTTTCGATGGTGAACGACATGCCACCTCGAAGGATTTCCTGATCGTCGATTTCCGCCCAATTTCGCCCAGCCAACGCCAGCCGCATCAGACGCAACCGTTCGTTCGCCGGAGCAAGCATTCGTTCTGGTTTGAATGGCGATTGCGAAGCGGGAATAAAGACCACGCGATCCAGCCCGAGTTCCTCCAGAGCCGCTTGCGCCACCAGCAGATGCCCCAGATGCACTGGATCGAACGAACCGCCGTAAAGACCGATTTTCATCTTCAGTGATGTGACTCAGCAACAACGGGTGGATCCCGGACCAAAGCGCGCCTCTGAAGCCTTCTTGTAGGCTTCGCCGCGCTCCATCGGCGGCTGTTTCAGACCGCCTGCCAGAAGATCCACCCGCAGCGGCTGCTCGCATACATTTGGATGCCGTTGCGCGCGGTCCACAGCAGCCTCGCCGGAGATCTCCTTCACCAACGATAGTGCCAGCGCGAATAGAGCGAACAGGCTCGACCGCTTTCCTTCGGCCAGCGCGTAATCGGGAAGCCAGGTGGGTTCGGTTTCGCGCAACTCGCATAGCTTCTTCTCGGCGATTAACAGCACCCACTCCCGCAGTGAAATCAGAAATATCAAAACAACAAGTATTAGAAAGAATCCTGTCACCGCCGCGTCAAGGTAAGCGTTGAAGCCCTGCTTCTCGAGTTGCTCTATCTGTTTCGATGAGGTTGTCATCACACTGCCAGTTGCTGCTCCAGACTGCTTCCTCACTTCGCCGGCTCTGCTGAACGTCGCCCGGCCTTGCGCGATGAATCCGATCCTCGGATCACTGTGCCAGATTTTCTGTACCGCAGCCGTTCCTGTCACCGTCAACAACCACATGAGCGGCACGAGCGTTACCAATGCCAATGCCGGGCGGCTCCGACGACCACCAGCATCCGATCCTTTCGATCCGGTCGAAGGTGTGGAGCCACCGCCAGGCCGAAGCGCCATTTTCAGAATCACCGTCGTCGCAAGACACAAAGCGGTCGCCGCGAGAAGTTGATTTGCTATTCCAAAGATTGGCCAGAGCGCCTTGATGCCTCCGTCAGGATCGTAAACCGCCTTGATCAGAAAATACCCCCACAAGCAGACCACCAGACCGCTCGCCAGAATGTTGGCGAGGATGTTCCGCACTTCACCAAGCGGCTTCCACACATGACCCAATGCGTCTTGTAAAAGATACCGGCCCACGCGCGTGCCCGCATCGAGTGTGGTTAGAATGAAAAGAGCTTCGAACATCAGCGCGAAATGATACCAGATCCCCAGCCAGCGATCACCCGCCACTTTGCTGAAAAGATTTGCCATGCCGACCGCTAGGGTCGCCGCGCCACCCGTCCGGCCATAGAGCGACTCCTCCTTTACCTCCCGCGCCAGCTCGGACATCCGATCCGTCGTCACCGCGAACTCGGGTCCGAAGCCGTTTACCCGCGCCACCGTCGCGCTGGCGATCGCCGCCGCATCAGCACCAGTTACTTTGATATTCATGCTGAGATACACACCCGGCTCAAGCGTGCAGGCCGCGATCATCGCCATGATCGCCACCAGCGATTCCAGAAGCATCGCGCCGTAGCCGACGGGGCGTGCGGTGCTTTCCCGCGTGATGATCTTCGGCGTGATACCGCTGGCGATGAGAGTGTGAAATCCACTGATCGCTCCGCATGCAATGGTGATGAAACAAAACGGGAACAATTTTCCAGGAACCACCGGTCCGGAGCCGTCGATAAAACGGCTCACCGCCGGCATCTTCAACTCCGGCAATACGAGCAAAACTCCCAGTGCCAGCAGGAAGATCGTTCCCAGCTTCATGAACGTGCTCAAGTAATCTCGTGGTGCCAGGAGCAACCACACAGGCAGCACGCTCGCAAAGAATGCGTAAATGATCACCATCCATGCCAGCGTCGGAGCGCCCAATTTGAAGATCCCCTTCAGGTCCGGATGCTCCCCCACAAACTGTCCGCCCCAAACCGCGAGCAACAGCAGCGCGACTCCCATGATTGAAGCCTCCAACACTCGCCCCGCCCGCACCCACCGCAGATACCCCCCCATCAGAATCGCGATCGGAATCGTGGCCCCCACGGTGAAAACTCCCCACGGACTTTCGGCCAGCGCGTTGACGACCACCAGCGCCAGCACCGCAAGCAGGATCACCATGATCGAGAGAATCGCGATCACGCCAATCAATCCCGCCGCATGGTTCAATTCCTCCCTCACCATTTGTGCGAGCGACTTCCCATCCCGCCGCATCGATGCAAACAAGATGACGAAGTCCTGCACCGCTCCGCCCAGCACGACGCCGATCAAGATCCACAATGTTCCCGGCAGATAACCGAACTGTGCGGCCAGGACCGGCCCCACCAACGGCCCTGGTCCTGAGATGGCCGCGAAATGATGTCCGAACACAATCCACTTGTTCGTCTTCACGAAATCACGACCATCCTCATGCACTTCACACGGCGTCGCCCGACGGTCGTCGAGCGCCAGAATCCGGGCCGCGATCCACTTTGAGTAAAACCGGTAACCGATGGCATAGGTGCAAACCGCCGCAATCAGGATGTGCGCTGAATTGACCGGTCCTCCGCGTTTCATCACGAGCGTGACATAAGCGAAAGCACCAAGGACCGCCACCGCGAACCAGAACAGGCCGCCAATCATCTTCTTCATAAACAAGGTCACGGCGAGGATATGCAAAGAAGGTTGCGAGCGACCAGTCTCGATATTTTGCGGCGGGAAGCCATTGAATCCCGGAAAATTGTCGGAGTCATCAATGCAAGCCTCTCAGCAGAACTTCGGCCCATGTTAGCTTCAAGGCTCGCATCATTGCCTAACTCGACATCGGACCGGGCGTTTGTTCCAGCGCGCACCTTTTGCGAAAGCGATGTGGCCACAGCCGAAGAAGAATCAGCCTACTGCGGCTTCATGAAAAAACTCCGTTGTTTGTCGCTGATGGGCAACCCGAGGCGTTCCATTACTTGAAGCATGTCTTCCCAGACCAGGCGCTTTTTAGAGGCGTTCTCGGGACGGAGCAGGAAGGACGGATGAAACGTAGGCATCACCGGGATGCCGCGAAATTCCCGCCAGTTGCCCCGCAGCTTCGTGATGCCGGCCATCTCCAGATTGAGAAGCCCCTCCACCGAGGTGGCGCCGAGGGCGACGATCGCCGAAGGCCGTATGATCTCGACCTGCCGGCTCAGGTACGGGATGCAGGTCTTCATCTCCTCGGGAGTGGGCTTGCGATTGCCGTAAGCCTGGCCCGGTGTGTCCGGGCGACATTTGAGAATGTTGGCGATGTAAACAGAATCGCGAGTGAGCCCCATCGCGACGATGATTCTGGTGAGCAATTGCCCTGCGGCACCCACGAAAGGTTCTCCCTGCGTGTCTTCATCCGCGCCTGGGGCCTCGCCGACGAACATCAGGCTCGCATTCGCCGACCCAACGCCGAATACGACGTTCTTCCGCGAACTGGCAAGATGCGGACACTTCACACAAGCCATTGCCTCGGTGCGAAGCTGCGCGAGCGTCGCAGCCTTTTCCCCAGGTGTGAAGACTGAGGTGGCCGGCAGAGGTTCGCCAACTGCCGCTGAAGGTGTAACAGGAGCGGTTGAAGTGCGTGGATCCGGCCTTGTCATGCCAGGCGATGGTCGAATCGCCGGCAACGCGGCTGCGGCAGAAGCAGCCGCTGTGGCGGATTGTGCCGCAGTTGGCCTGGCAGGCCGCCCTACCATGTCGAGTGACGCCAACGCCTCCGGAGTTACCGACACGAATTTTTCACCGTGCGCCTTAAGCTCCTCGAGATGTTGGATTGTCGCATCGAGTAATTCGTCGAAAGGCGCGGTCATGGGATGCAGCTTATTCACGATGTTTCGCGCGGACAAGAAATCGCTGCACTGGAATGTGGTGGTCTCCTCAAAGGTGTATTTGTCAAATGGACTTCATTCCCCTACATAGTTCCCAAGGCACCGAGGAAATCCCCCAGCATCGATGCCCGGCGGTTCGGCAAGTTCTGCTGATCGGATGAAACGTCACCTATACAACAGCAAGTTGGGCAAAGTGAGCTGGTTCGTGAAACGCTTCGGGTTGGCCGAAGTGGTTCTTAAACCGGTTCGCGTGTTGTTTGCACCGGTGATCATTCCTTTTCTTTCGAGAGAGTTTTTTAGTTACCATGGCCGTCAACTTGAGTTGTTCCACCATCGCTACAACATGACGTGGGCTTCGGAACGGTGTGTGGAAGTGCCGGTCGCCCGCTTTTATCTGGAGCAGCATGCCGGAGGACGAATCCTTGAAGTGGGTAATGTGTTGTCGCACTACAGCCCAATAGATCATGAGGTGCTGGACAAATTCGAGAAAGGTCCAGGCGTCATCAATGAAGACGTCGTCCTCTTCGCGCCAGCGGACAAGTATGACCTGATCCTCTCGATCTCGACATTCGAGCACATCGGTTTTGATGATGATTCGACCAGCGCTTCCGCTCCGAAGATTCTGGCGGCGCTCGCGGCCTGCCGCAAATTGTTGAAACCCTCGGGAAGAGTGATCATCACGGTACCGATTGGCTACAATCTGGAACTGGATGAACTGATCCGTACGGGAACCTTGGGAGCGACGCGGAAGACCTTTCTCAAGAAAACCGGGAGCAAACTATGGCTTTCTGTCGATCAAGGCACCGCGCTCGAGTGTAAATATAAAGAGCCGTTCCCCTACGCCAACGCGATTCTCGTTGCAGAGTTCGACGCGCTATCCGTGGAAAATTCCTCGTCTGAGCGAACAGCCCCGTGACAGTATCCGCGCCGCGACGGCCTGAAGTGGGGCCGTCAATGTATGCGATTCTTGATGTTGAACTGGCGCGATCCCCGCAATCCGCTTGCCGGCGGCGCGGAGCGGGTCACTTTGGGTTACCTCGCGGCCCTGGCCGGGCGAGGTCATGAAGTCTTTTGGTTCGCGCCCATCTTTCCCGGAGCAACATCCGGGGAAACCATCGACGGAGTACGCATCGTGCGAGGTGGCAGCGTGGGATACTGCATCCTCCACGCGATCCGGTGGTATCGCCGGCAACCGAAATTCGATCTTGTGATCGACCAGCATCATGGCATCCCGTGGTACGCCCCGTGGTGGTGCCGGACGCATTGTGTCTCGTACGTTCACGAAGTGCTGGGACCGATCTGGGATTCGTTTTATCGATGGCCGTGGAACGTGATTGGCCGCACCCAGGAGCGGTGGACTCACTGGCTCTATCGGAACGTGCCCTTCTGGACGGCATGCGAATCCACCCGCGACGATCTGCGCGTGCATGGCGTGCGGAACATTTCGATCATTCGCTACGGCGTGCATACGGTCGCCCTGCCTCAACTCGATCCCAAACCGCTCACGGAACCGCTCCGGTTGATCGCTGTCTCGCGGCTTGCGCCCAACAAACGTGTCGATCAGGCGATCCGGACATTGCGCCTGCTGGTCGGGCAGCGCGTTGACGCAACCCTGGCGATCATTGGCAGTGGTGGAACTGAGAATGAACTTCGGCAACTGGCTTGTGATCTTGAACTGCAATCCCGCGTGACGTTCACCGGATCGTTGTCTGAAGAGGAAAAGGACCGTCGTTTGCGGGAATCTCACTTTCTCCTTCACACCTCGCTCCGCGAAGGCTGGGGACTCAACGTCATCGAGGCAAATGCCATGGGAACACCCGCCGCTGTGTATCCTGTAAAGGGTCTGATCGAGTCCACCCTGCACGAACAGACTGGCCTTGTGGCCGCGGCGGAGACTCCGGAAGCATTGGCGGAAATTTTGATCCAGTGCGTTCGCCGCCCTGCGTCCTACGATAGATACCGGTTCAATGCGTGGGAACGGGCAAAGACATTTCATTGGAACCGCATTCTGCCGCCAGCGTGCGACTGGCTCGAATCCACCGGGCAATGGAAAACGCCTTCCGAACATTGATCCAGATGCGAGTCCTCATAGTTCATAACACGCTCAATGATTCCCGATCCGTCTCGGGAGTGCTCCGGCACTATGGATGGATGGCCAACGAGTGGAGGGCGGCCGGACATGAAGTTGACTTCATCGCGGCGCGTTGCGCATCGACTCAGATCCACGATCTAGCGCCACAAGCACGGTTGATCAGCAGCGATAACATCTTTGATGCGACGAAGTATCTGGCGCAAACGTGGCGTTACTTTCCAGCCTATGGACTGCGATTATTGACAGCTCATCTGCTGAGGCTGCCCTATCGCTACGATGTGGTCTATGCCTCCACCCAGCTCATCGTCGAGGTGTATGCCGCGATGGTCCTTGCCCGGAGACAGCAGGCGAAGTTTGTTGCCAAAGTGCATCACGTGCTCGCCGCGCAACCGAAGCGGCTCGGGCTGTTCGACCGCTTGTTCCTGTGGTCCGAGCGGCGCACCACCCGATGGCTGAACCAACGGGCGGATCTGATTCTGTGCGGAACTCAGCTCGTTGCGAACGATTACAACACGCTGGAACGTTCTTTGGGACTGGTTCCCCGTCCAATCACGAGCATCGGATACGGCATCGATCTGTCCGCGATTCCCTTTGATGAGAACGGCAAGAAGAATTTTGATGCGGTGTTGTTGGGACGGTTGCACGAGCACAAGGGTGTTTTCGAGCTTCCACACATCTGGCGGGAAGTGGTTCAGCACAGGCCAGGCGCGAAAGTATTGATCATCGGAGAAGGGCCGCACAGGCAACGGATGCAGGAGATGTTCGCGGAGTTGGGGATGGCAGATCTGGCCGTCTTCACTGGCGGCATTAGTGAGGCCAGGAAGAATGAAATTCTAGGGCAGGCACGAATCGGCCTCAGTTTGTCGTCCGAGGAAGGGTGGGGCCTTTCCATCAATGAGTTTTTGGGAAGCGGTCTGCCGGTTGTAGCCTACGAATTGCCAATCTTCGGTCACGTCTTCCCAAATCAACTGGATCTTGTTCCTTTGGGAGATCGCGCCGGCGCTGCGCGGAAGATTCTTTTGCTGCTTGCTGACGAACAGCTCCAACGCGAGCGTGGCAAA
The DNA here is from genome assembly GCA_009695275.1 of Pedosphaera sp. Lineage (GTDB taxonomy): Bacteria > Verrucomicrobiota > Verrucomicrobiia > Limisphaerales > F1-12-MAGs170 > F1-120-MAGs170. Next base: position 8,904 of record SIBF01000115.1, read on the forward strand.
ACTGGCCGTGAATTTGTAACCCGTTATGATTACCGCAAAGTTGCGAAGGCGGAGTTGGCAGCGTTGACGGCTCTGTTCGACAAGGTTTGACGTTTGAAGTCGGTGCCGCCTTGAGCTGCGATAGACGACAAGTGAGCGCTCATGGACCAATCTGAAGTGAGCAGCTTTGCCGGTTAGTCTTCATCGTTGCGCCCTTTGAACTTCGTTGCCGACAGCGAACAACAATGTCGTATGATTCCGGCGTGCGGCTTTATACGAAATACAAACGCCCCTCGCAGCGACACCAAAACAAATGGTCTGGCGCGGCTTACATGGCGCTTGCGTGCGGTGCGGTTGCATTGTTTGGCTGGCTTTGGTGGTCGCAGCGTCTTCCTGGAAAACGCGCTGGACGGCTCCAGGCGACCAATGAACTCAACAGGGCGATGCCAGCCAATCCTCGCGTTGAACCGAACACAGCTCCGAAGCTTGTTGACGTTTCGCCGCGGGGTTCTTCAACCGGGACTTTCCGGAGCCTGCCAGGCTCCTCCAACACCTCCCTGATCCTGAAACCCAAGACTCAGTTGGGAGCGACGAACACTTACGTGACGAATTCAGCAGTAGTTGAAGCGCCGGTTGTCAGCAGGCCATCGTCAGCGACCTCAGCGCCGCCGCGAGTTGTGCGAGTTCCCAATTCCATCCAGACCGATGATGCGCCAACTCCAACCCGGTGGCCGAAATCGATGCTGGATGTGCAAGTCGCGCTGTCACGCCAGGCAATTTCGGCTGGCAGTCTCGACGGACGAGTCGGTTCGCAGACACGCGCAGCTCTGCGCGCATTTCAAGCACGCGAGCACTTGTCGCCCAGCGGAGAACCGGACGCGCAGACCAAGGCTTTATTGCCAGTCAGCGAACCGCCACTGACGACGTATATCATCACTACCAATGATCTCGCGCGTCTGACGCCGGTGGGCCGCACCTGGCTCGCGAAATCCCAGCAAGAGCGTCTCGACTACGAAACCATCCTTGAATTCGTGGCCGAGAAGGGGCATGCCCACCCCGGCTTGATTCGCACGCTGAACAAGGGTGTGGAATGGACGAATGTGTTGGCTGGGACTGTGGTGACGATTCCGAACGTGCGTTATCCACCGCGTCGGGCAAAAGCAGCCTTCGTCACAATCCACCTTGCGGAGAAGACGCTGCAAGTTTTCGACATTTCGACGAACCTCCTTGCGCACTTCCCTTGCAGCATCGCGCAACGTGTCGAGAAGCGGCCTGTCGGGCAGCTCCTCGTCGAGAAGCTGGCGCCAAATCCAAATTACAAATTCGATCCGGAGGTGTTCCCGGAGTCTGCCGAGGCGCGTGAACTCGGTCGCATCCTCATGATTCCGCCCGGTCCCAATAACCCGGTGGGCACGGCCTGGATCGGACTCAACAAGCCTGGCTACGGAATCCATGGAACGCCACGTCCCGAGGAGGTCGGGCGAACGGAGTCGCATGGCTGCTTTCGGCTGGCGAACTGGAACGCGGAATATCTGATTCAACTGGTGAGTGTCGGTACGCCGGTGTTTGTGGAACCGTGAAGGACTGCGATGGAAAACATGAAGAACTCACATTTATTGCGGCGTATCGTCGTTTCTTGCGGCTACGAGAGCTGCTTCTTCAGCGCTGCGTGAGCTGTGCCACGCAATGTTTTCCTCCAACAGCTTAAATGGCTCACAAGCATAGCTTCACATTGATCAGTTCGGATCCCACGCGAGTGCTGCCTCGGAGACTGATCATCGGGCAGCAACAGACCGATACCATCGCTTACGTGGCATTGAAGCTTCTGGGGTATCTCCTGTTTCATCGCGAACGATTGCAGATCGAAACCAACCTGCATCAAATCTCGATTCCGTACGTTCCCAACCTCGTCGAGTTGAACTACGAACTTGATCCAGTCCTCTGGGTGGAATGTGGCGAATGCTCGGTGGAGAAGCTCGACAAACTGGCTGTCAAGGTGCCACGAGCCGAGATCTGGATCTTGCGGCGTTCATTCGGTGAGGTGGATGATTTGGTTCGTGCCATGACGCGCGCCGAACTGCGTCGCGAGCGCTACAACCTTGCTGGTCTCGATGCGGAATTGTTCGCCGAGTTTTGCGGCTTGATCAGCGGCCGAGACGAGCTGACTTGGGTCAGCGGCACTTTTGATCCCCCGGAGATTCAATTCGATTTCAACGGCCTCTGGTTCGACATTCCGCTCAAGGTGGTGAAGTTCTGAACACACCGGCTCGCGATTGGCTCGGAAGGCTCAGACCGTGTCAGACCCTCGGCCAAAGCCGAAGCCAGAAGCGTTGTGGCGAACGGATCAAGATGTCCCTAAGTAAGTCTTCGGTGCGCCCCGCCTGCGGCTCGTGCAGTCGATGCGTGAGCCACAACGCCACACCAAACGATCCAGCCACGAGCAGGAAGAAGGCGCTGAACCGGTTCAATTCAAAAGAACGCCACGCGATGTGCATCGGCGCAAGCATGTCGAGCAACAAGCCCCAAAGGATCGGCGCCAGGCCGAGCGTCACGTTCAACGCGACAGAATAGATCGCGAAGAAATGGTTCCGGCCCATTTCGGGAATCAGCACCATGGCAAGCCTCGTATTCGCAATGTTCACGAGCGCCGCCAGCAACCCCATTGAAAACTGGAGCAGTAGTATCAGCTTAAGTGTTGGCCCCAGAACCCCTCCCGCTACCAAAGCCCAGCCGGCCAGATTTACGATCCAGATTCCGAAGCAAAAAATCAGGATTGGTTTTCTGCCGAATCGATCAAGCCGCATTCCAAGCCAAAGACTCCCCAAACCTCCAACGAATGAGGTCGAGGTCAGCAACAGGATTGTAGCGTCCCCCAGGCCGGCCTCGGTCTTGAGATAATCCACGGTGAAGGTGCTCATGCCGCCATAAGCGACAGCCCAGGCGAATGCTTCCCAAAGCAATCTTCGGAATGCATCGTGTTTCAGCATCGCGCCGTAGGGCACAGGCGTGTTTGAAGTGCGGACCTGGGTGGTGATGGGTGCGTCGGGAATGAGCTTGAGAAAACCAAGGCTTGCCGCCCCCATAAGACCACTGAAGCCGAAGATCGCCGCGAATTGCCAGCTTGCCGGCTGCGTGCCTAGGCAGATCGCCGCGACCACAATCGTCACGAAACTGCCGAACTGAGTATAGCCGGAATCGGAAGCCACGTAGCGGCCTCGTATCGCCGGCGGCACGAGCAACGTGATCCACGGAAGCCAGGCGCTGCTGGAGATTCCACGGGATAGGTTGAAGGCAAACAATAGCGCCAGGAGCAACACCAGTTGAGTGGTGCTGTTGAGGAAGACAGCCGTCAACGGAACCATCGCCATGAGGAATATGAAAAACACCCGGATGCCCCAGCCGCCGTAAACGAACTTTTTATATCCGACCCGGTCAATGTAGTTCGCCGCCGGGATTTGCATGATCACAAGCAGCGGCATCATCCCGGCGATGATCCCGAGAACTGTTGCGCTAGCATGCAGTGTCTTCGCGTAGAGAATCATGGGACTGCCGAGGACGATCTGAAACGAAAGCGCATTGAATGCAGCGAACTTGAATGCGTTGTGCAGCCCGGCGGGAAACACTCCTGATGAGGTCGGTGAAGAAGCTTCACTCACCAGATCTGCCTTCCGATGATGCGCCGAATGGTGCAGGAATGGGGCAATGCCCTCGGTGGTTACCCAGTTTCATGACAGTGATCATGGGCGAGAACGAGAATTCCTGTCCAGCAATTGGCTTTCATCTGCCCCAAGCCGAGTTATACTGAGCGCGGTCACAAACTGCGCTTTTGGCACCGTGACACTTGAGTTGTCAAGTAGCTTACAATCAATGGGAAGCGACCATTTTCGCTCGATTTCAAAAAGCGCAATCTATGGCCGCGCAGAGTATATCTGGGAATTTCAGAAACTGTTGATGAACATCGACCGAACTCTCATTCCCGGTACGCGTATTGCTAACTTTTCCACGTTTGTGCTTAAATTCTGAGTAACGGAAGATTTTCTATGCGTTCAACGTTTTATTGCGCCGCCTGGCTTGTGCTGCTGACAGTTTCTCTCGCTACTAACATCTCCAAAGCCCAGGACAACTCCATCTTGGGGTATTCCCTAAGCCAAGGCCAGCAGCAGCTACGGTTCAAACCTCAGCCGTCGGTGGAGGCATATCAAGTCCTGCGGGCTGACAGGCTGGGCACTCCATTCCTGCCTGACGGTTCCGGCAAGATCACAGCGGCAGACCCCCGCGGCTTTCTCTGGACAGCTCCGTTCCGAACCGACGAACTGGGTTTCTACCAGCTCAAAGCCGTTCCCATGGCATCCAACGATCTGCTTGCGGCGACGGTGCTCAATCGCCTCGCCTACGGGCCGACACCGGACGAACTTGAAAGAGTCAAAATCATCGGTGCCGATGCCTACATACAGGAGCAGCTCGCTCCGGAACTGATACAGGAGCAAATTGCCGCCGACACGCTGCCTCGTGAAGAGAATGGATGGCGCTACGTGACGGTGACCGGCACTGGATCGGCGTCAGACTTCTATATTTACTTAACCACTGCCGGTGATGGCTACATAGACGACATCAAGCTGGAGACGGGAACAAGCCCGGAAGCTGGTCAAAACCTGTTGCGCAACGGTGACTTTGAGAAGCCTCTGATCTCCGCGGATTGGACCATCGAGAGCAACCATGCCGCATCAGTCCTCTCAACGGATCTCAAACGTTCCGGAGGGGCGAGCTTGCACGTGATCGCCAGTGCAGCCGGCTCGACAAAGGCAAGCGCGATCTGGCAGACGATCACACCCGCACTTTCAGCCAACCAGACATACACCCTCAGCTATTGGTATCATCAGGGCAGCAACCGGACCACCAGTGCCACGGTGAGGTTATCCGGAAATGGTATCACCACCACATCCGGCGGATCGACGCCATTGACGCTGCTTCTGGCAAACGAAGCGAACATTGATGCGCTCCGGTCATGGCATGTCATGCGAGCTGTGCAATCTAAGCGTCAATTGACGGAAGTCCTGCTCCAGTTCCTCGAGAACCACTTCGTCACGGAATACACCAAATCACGGGATTGGCTCGACAAATTCTATGATGATCCTCAACGCTCGTGGGAGGCCGTTAATCTTGAGTTTCGCGAGATCCAGCGCTGGCGCGAGGCTCTCCTGAATCCCAAATGCACTTTCCTCGACCTGCTCAAGATCAGCGCTGAGAGTCCGGCGATGATCGTCTTCCTCGACACCGTTACGAGCAACGGCAGTGGGACGCAGATCGCCAATGAAAACTATGCGCGCGAGCTTCTCGAACTCTTCACGTTCGGAGTGGACAACGGTTACGATCAAAATGACATCGTCGAGACCTCGAAAGCATGGTCGGGATGGCGCGTCGCGATGCAGAAACCGGAGAACCAGTTCAATCCGTTAGCCACGCCGTTGTTCCACCCCAGCAACGAACCAAAGGAAGCGACCAACCATGTCGGCATCTGGACGTTCTGGTATCGCCCGGACCGGCACAACAACACCGCAAAAACAATTTTCCAAAACAAGACAGTGCCTGACCGCTTCGGTGCTCCGTTTGCCGGACGAAATTATCAACTGACCCTTCCAGCGCGCGCTGGCAACGCTGGAATGCAAGATGGCTACGACATCGTCGCTCATCTTGCGGATCAGCCATTCACTCAGGAATTCATCAGCGTGAAACTTTGCCGCCTCTTCGTGCATGATGACTTCGTTCATGGAGTGTATGACTACACGGATGCCAGTCTCCCTCCTGAAGCGAAGCTCGTTCGCCAGTGTATGGACGCCTGGGAGAACGCCAGCCCCAAGGGCCAGATTCGTCCTGTCCTTGTAACGATATTCAATTCCGAACTGTTCCGATCTCGCGCCGCCAGCCAGAAGATAAAGACTCCCATTGAATACACCGTCAGCGCCATCCGCGCGCTTCGTGCGAAGAACCCGGATGGCACCTTCACTGCGGACACTGATGGCGCGGTCTCCGCCGCACTGGTACGGATGGGAAACATGAAGCTCTTCGATCGCGCCGAACCAGACGGCTACCCGGAGACTGCTCCCGCATGGATCAGCGCCGGTACGCTCGCTGAACGGCTGCGTTGGGTTCAATCGCTCCTGACTGCCAAAAGCCAGCGAAACATCCAAACCAGCGACGCCGGCAACAGCGTCAATGATCCGGTGGCAGTCGTGCGATTGAAGCTGCCCCAGTCGGATTGGAACAATGCTGAAGCCGTCGCCTCTTACTTCGTTCAATTGCTCTATCCTGGAGAAGGTCGCGCCAACTTGGACTTGTATCGCGGGGTGTCTGTCAGTTTTCTCAATACCGACAACACAGGCACCGTCGCGTCGGCCTTCAGTTCTCTCACCACCACTGGAAATCCCTCACCCTACGACATGCGCCTGCGCGGAATGGTGGCCGCGCTCATGACGTTCCAGAGATTCCACGAGCAATAACTCTTTCATCAAAACTCCCATGCAACACTTAAACTTGATCACACGCCGGAGATTCCTTGATCGCTCAATGAAAGTGGGCCTCGCGACTGCCCTGGCTACGTTGACGGATATTCCACTGGTGATGAAACGCGCACTAGCCGAGGGCGTGATAGGAAAGAACAAGAAGAAGCTGCTCTTCATCTTCCTCCGAGGCGCAAATGATGGCCTTAACTCGGTCATTCCTGTGGGTGATCCCTCTTACGTGACGGCACGTCCATCGATCAAAATCCCCTTCGACCCTGGGACGGACTACACGGCGAACGGTGCGTGCGATCTTCCAATCGGCACGGCTGCCAGCCCGACGTTCGGGTACGGGAATGCGATTCGTTCGGGAAATGGATTCGCTGCTTTGCACCCCTCGCTTAAGTTTCTGGCACCGCTGTACAACTCGGGCGATTTGGCGCTCGTGCATCGCGTTGGCTATCCCAAGCAATCCCGATCACATTTCGATTCTCAGAACTATTGGGAGACGGGCAATCCAAACAACAACGCGATCAAGGACGGGATCTTTTACCGGACGATGATCGAGTCGGGTTTGGCCAACACATCACCGCTCACGGGAGTCTCGATCCAATCCTCACTGCCGTTGTCGCTTCGAGGCTCCCAGGCCGCCATGACGAACCTGAACGATCCAACTCGTTACAATCTCCTCGGCATTCCAAATGACGATGCCGGAAACTCCAAGGCCGATTCAATCCTCCGCGCCGCCAATGCATCTCCGTTTCCCGAGAAGATGAATCGCGATTTGCTGGCGCTGCAATATGGCAATCTCTCGGACACGCTCTCAATCTTCTCTAAACTCAACTTCAGCACCGAAGGAAACACGTTCCGGGACGTGGGTAACACAGATGGTGACACCGCTCCGTACTACTTGTTCCCGGACAGCAACGCAAAAAACGGCGGCTACGCCCTGCACTCGAATGACGCACAGAAGTATGTCGTTGATCCCGGATCCTATGACTTTTTCCGAAAACTCAAGTCTGCCGCTCTCATCCTTAACAATACCGACGCCATTGTCGCTGGAACAGAGTTAGGGGGATTTGACACTCACAGCAACCAGGGCGTCCTCACCGGGCCGCATCCGCGTCTGCAACGCAGCATTGGCTGGGCGATGTACGCATTGAAGCAGTACTTCACGAATTACGCCGACAAGGCCACTTGGGAAAACATGGTCGTCATCACGCTCTCCGAGTTCGGACGAACCAGCAAAGAGAATTCCGACGACGGCACAGATCACGCCGAGGCGGGAGTCATGTTCATCGCAGGTGGCGGCGTCAAAGGCTACAACAAGGGCAACAAATCCGGAGTATTCGGATGCAGTCCTGCGGACTTCTACAACGGGCAAAGTGTCGCATGGAAGACTGGCGACACTGGATCCATGTTCGGCGCTTCCTCCCGTTATCTCCAAAGAGCGGTGGACTACCGCTCCGTCCTCGGGGAAATCATTCGGGATCACCTGGGCGCAACACAAGAGCAGTTGAATAGAATCATTCCAGGCTATGCCGTTACTGGTGAGGCGCTCCGCACCGGCGGCATCTCAACCAAGGATGGCATCCGCATCGCAGGTGAACTCGGGCTCATCTGAGCTTCAGCTCAGACTCAGTTGGTTGGAGTCAGGTCTGACACTCCGGGCACCAAGCGGTTGTCCGGGTTGCTACCTGAGCCCTTCTTAACGGTGCCCGATGTCGAGGGCAAACTCCGCCGTCGTGCCATCGCTGGTGAAACAACCAACCCTTTGGCGGATCCGAAAAATCCCGGCCTATGCTTCGAAGTGCGCCACGACAAACGGTCCGAACCGTTCGCCACAGTCGAAGGACTGCCGTAGGTTCAAGACTTCCGCTCAATCGCCTGGGGTCGAGCCGCGCTCTCCACAGAATTTCATCCGCCATCCAATTGCCCACTCCAGGGAAACCATCCTGCATCAGAAGCGCCGCCTTCACAGGCCGGCGAGCATGTCGTCGGAAGAATGTCTGAGCCATGCCTATCCGGTTGTTACCCTCACCCGCAACAGCTAGGGTGCGTCCATTCGCCAGAATAAAGTCCAGCGTAGGTTGGAGCCGCTACATCTCCTGCGATTCCAAGCAGGGAGCGGAACGCGTTGAACGGGTAGAAGCGGCGGTTG
>SIBF01000116.1 GCA_009695275.1 Pedosphaera sp.
AGGGTGGCTAGAATGGTTGGGAGTCGAAAAACCTAGGGATTTTGAGCGGCGGTGTCCGGTTTCAGACACAAGCGGACTCAAAGAACAGGCTGCAAATCCACAAGATATAAGGGAAATCTGAGCGAAATTGCCATAATGAGAATTGCTGGCCGCCTGTGCGTTGACTTTCCGCAATGGGAACACGCCAATACCATTGACTCACTCGTTTCCGTCGCTTAACGCCGGTTTGTTTCTCGTTGAAGCGCACTCAAGATTTCATCGATGCTCTTTGCCTCCTCAAGCAAGCGGCGCTTGGTCTCGTCATACTCATGAATGATTTTGGTCATCTGCTCACGCCCAGGCCGCTTTGCCTTGCTCCAGGCAACGTATTCAGAGGTGTCCTCGCCCGCGTCGAACTTGCGGTCGAACTCTTCCCAGATTTGCTTAGCCTCTTCAAAATCCAAACCATGCTTGGTCTTGTTCGTCCGACTCTTTTCCGGATCGTGTTCAAATTCCACATTAGCACGGAAACGGGTCAGGGATGACTTAGCGCATATTTCCTTATTCCTCCCCGAGCCGACCAAACGTATCCGTCAGCCACACTCCTTGATAACTGACGTGAAAGTCTGCGGCAGTGGGCAGAATTTCAAGATTTCTTGCGAGCAGCGTCCTGCCTTTCAATTCATGTATCTGGGAAGCACACGTGTCCCGCGTGTTCCGACCTGCGCCCTCGCGGGTCGGTGTGAGGTGTTCAAACAAATCGAAACGCCTTGCACACGCACACGCTTCCCCAGCACGAAAACGCGTCAGGCAATGGTATCGCCATAATTGCGCTGGTCTCACGCGCAACCGGACTTAAGCCGCAAGCAGTCGTCGCGCCCGCAGCGGCGGGCCTGTTGGCTTGCACGACCCCAGTTCAGCCCGATCCCGGCGGTTCGATCAGTCGCCGCGGCAGGTCGCGATGACCGTGCATTGCCCGGCGCATTACCGCATCATCACCGGTCACCTCGTAAAACAAAACGTGCTTTGTGAATGGCCGAAAGACGACGAAGAAGCGCCACTCGCGAAGGCGCGGATGAGTGAAGCCGCCGGGCGGCCCGAGCTGCGGGTGTTGTCCAAAGAGTTGGCATGTGGCTTCCACCGCGTCAAGGCAGTGTACGGCCACCTCCCAACTCGCGTTGATTGCGTACCACTCGAATTGTCGTTCAACATCCGCGGCGAAATCGTCCGACTTGCGGACGCTCATGACGCCCGTGATTTTACGCGTGCCCGCACTCGCTCCCGGATGGCGTCGAAGTCCTTCTTCGTCAGTGGAGTCGTGGGTTTGTCAGCAGCCTCCAGCAGCCAGGTCTCCAACTCTGGCGTGACATCAAAAGGTTTCTGTTGTTGCTCGCGGACAGAGCGGATGACGTCGTTGATCAGTTCGCTGGCATCGGCGCAGACTCCGGCGCGCACTTGTTCCTGGAGGTAATCCTCAACGTCTCTAGCCAAGGCGACTGTCATGGAGAGAGCTTCGGGTAATCGGATTGGTGTGTCAAACTCTTCACGCTGTGGCGAGTTCGGAGCCTTTCCGCGCGGAGGAACGAGCGGGGTGATTGCGTCCACCGAGCCAGGCTGCTTCCGCCAATTTCACGGCTTCGGCGACTGCTGCCAAAAGAATGCGTCCGCCCCAGCGCACGTTGCAAATGAAATCCCAGGAACGTCCGTCCCCCACGTCATCCAACACTTGCCAGACCATGATCATAGTTGCGCTGGTCTCACGGACAATAGGCATTGAGCCGCAAGCAGTCGTCGCACCCGCAGCAGCCGGCCTGTTTGCTTGCGCGTCGCTTCCCTGCGCCATTCTGATCAGTTCCCATAATCTACCATCCTTGATGTCTCAAGTTTGCCGTGGATCACGGAGGGTTACTCTTTCATCTCGCCCAGCATCCGCAATTGCCGGAACGCCTCATACACCGGGTCTCGCGTGTCTGCAAAGTCCAGCCGAATCACTTCACCCTCCACCACGCGATACACAATGCGGTGCCACCGCGACGCGCAATCGATAAAATCCCTCCAATGCACCTCGGAGCGTCTTGATGTCCCCCTGCCAATCTACGAGCCCTTTGAGCGCAGCACGCACGCGCCGCTTGGGGTCATGGGGTAGATTTCGTAGCCAGCCCGCGACCTGATCAGAGGCCGAAATTTTCATCGTTCAAGTCCAGCGCCCGGTACTTAAGCCTGCCAGCCTTGGCCGATCGGAGGATCCGCATCGCTTCGGGATTCGCCAGCAAATCCATCGTCTCGATTAGCGCCTCGTAATCCTCAATTGGCAGCAACACGCTCACCGGCTTGTCGTGCGTTGTGATCAAGACCGGCTGCCTGTCCCGGCAAAGCTTTGGCAATCCGCTCTGCGCCTTCGCGAGTGTCAGCATGGGATAGGTGGTCTTACTCATGACATCGCACAGACTATTTCTCCGTTCCCGCTTTGGCAAGCCGTGGTAACAGCCGTGCAGCAATTCTCATTATGGCTGAATTGCTGGAGAAATGGGCTGTTTTTGCAATTGCGACGACTGCGAACGAGGGTGGCTAGAATGGTTGGGAGTCAAAAAACTTAGGGATTTTGAGCGGCGGCGTCCGGTTTCAGACACAAGCGGACTCAAAGAACAGGCTGCAAATCCACAAGATATAAGGGAAATCTGAGCGAAATTGCCATAATGAGAATTGCTGACAGCCGTGGTAACCAGGAATCGGATCCGCGAATAGGGGTCGAAAAGATACCAGGGATCGGTTCCCATAATCTACCGTTTCTGTTGGCACAGGTTCATGCAGGGTCGAGTGGCTCAGGATTTTGCACATATTAGTGAATTGCTGAGGAAATCAATTGGTGGTTATCGCCGATGGCCCTCATCTCACAATCAAAGTCAACGGTCACGTCTTCGCCGAGGTGATTGATGAATACCCCAGCGCCCTTAAGAATGGCATTATCGCCCTCCAGCAGCACGCCGGCGCGCAAATGGAAATCCAGTTTAAGGACCCCAAGTTCAAGCTCCTTCACGGGAAACCTTAAGCTCCAGCACTAATTCAGAGCATGAGCGATTTGGGCTTTCGAACGTGGCTGATTCGATGTTGGGACTTCGTTAAGTTCCGGTTTCTGCCAACGCTGTTCACCAAAACCACCCCATGGCAAAACATCCTCGGCGGACTCGGTCGAGAATGCTTGGTCTCGCGCCCTGCCTGATCGTTCCTTCCTGCGGGGTGAAAACCCGGCCCACGGCCGTGCCACAGCCAGCCGCGAGGGATCAGTCAGCGCAGTCAACACAGACCTTGGAACAGAATACTTCCCCAGCAACGGCTGCCAATGTGGTGTCCGAACCATTCTACTACGAGCGGATTGCCCTGCTCGCGCTCGCTCGGGTGGGCGGGGCCGAGGCGAACGAAGAGATCTTCGTCAACCTGGAGAAATTCCCGCTGGCCAGCCTGACGGATGCGGTAAAGCTGCAAAAACTGCGGGTCATTCAGGTGGCGGTGAGCCGGAATGGCAGGCCGGAAGAAGCGACGCCGATGTGGACGCAGTGTTTCCTGGAAAGATCTTCGAATTGAACATAGCGCTGGTATGGCAATGCGCCGTTGCCGCTCCCGGTCACTCCGGGGGCATGGGCTACTTCGGCTTTCCCAGGTCTGAAAGAAATCGAACAAGATCGCGAAACTCCGTCCGCGTGAGCGAATCAACCAAGCCAGCGGGCATGACGGAACCGTTCTGCTTTCTCTCCTTGATCGTATCGCGACGCATCCGGACTTCCTTATTTTGGAGGACATCACGCAGCACAAGTTCATCGCTGGTTTCGCGCACTTGGTAACCCTGATAATCCTCACCGCTCTTCGTGGTCACGGAGACAGAGGTGTAACCTTCCTTGACCTCTTTCTGGGGATCGAGGATTGCGCCGATGATGAAGTCCACCGGTTGGGCCGTTCCAAGCACGCTAAGATCAGGGCCAATATTGCCGCCCTGGCCGTTGACGGCGTGGCAAGCCGTGCAACCCATTTCAGTGCGCCTGAAAATTTCCGCACCGCGTTTGCCATCGCCATTGGCCCGGACCTCCGCCATCAACGTCATCAAATCTGCGGGGTGAATGTTCAACGCCAAGCTATCGAAGCCTGCTGCCCTCGCGAGGATACCAGCCAACAGCTCGTTGTGCCGACCGCCAGCGTTCATCGACCGCAGCCCCACTTGGGCGGCATGCTTTGGCGGCGCCTTCGCAATGAGCTCGCGAGCCAGGGTATCAGCCCCACCTTGGCGCTGCAGGAACGCCGCGAAGATTTCGGCAAGGACAGCCTCATCGTTCAACCGATCAAAACTTGACGCAGCAAGCCGCGCCGCAACCGTCAGGTCAAACCCGCACAAAGCAACAACAGCGGCGCCTTGCACCGATGGCACGTCTCCCAGGGCCAACCGCCGCAGCGCGCTTCTGCTGGCGTCGCCGCCGAACGAGGCCAAGGCTTCAACCGCGCCGCGGCGCAAGGTCTCGTTTCCGCTGGCATCGAGCGCGAGAGCTTCGGCGACAGCGCGAAACCCGGGGAGCTTCCAGACGCCTGCGAGTTTCAGCGCTTCAGCGCGCAGTCCGGCGTTCGGGCTTTCGATGAGCGGGCGCAAGGCCCCGGTGAGATCCCCGAGAGGACGCACTTTGCGAATTCGCTCGGCGGTTGCGAGCGCGGGCAGCAGACGAGCCTGAAGCGAAGGGTCTGTCAGCCTAAGAATCAACGTTAGGTCGTCGGCGTCGCCGTTCTCAGCGATGCTGCGAAGATACGTCTCACGCGCGGCCTGATCGAGGTTAGCTGACAACAATAAATTGCGCACGGCAAGCAACGTGTCTGGTGTGGCGTCAGTGCGAATGAGCATTTCGAGCCCAGCCTGGTGATGAGCCAAGCTGAGCTTGCCCGCCTTGAACGGACCGAGCCAGAAGGGCTTGAGCGCGAAGACAACTTGCTTCAAAGCGTAGGTTAGAAATTTGTCGGTAGGAAAGTCGGCTGCGTTGCCGGCCAGTTCCATCGACTCCGTCTTCGGGACGGCGGCGCAAGCCACAACCGCTTGCAACCGCACGCGCGGATTCTCATCCGCAACCAACGGCCGCAGCAACGCGAGAGGGTCAGCGAGGCGATCCGCCCAAGCCCCGACCACGCTTGCCGCATAAGCGCGCGCGTCCGGACTGGAGGCACGACACAGACGCGCGAGCAGCTCAGGCGCGACCACTTCTTGGCTTTGATAAACGCCCAACGCCTCCTTCAGCACGTGCTCGGATAAACCTGGTTTCGCAACGAAGGTTTTCAAAGCCGCCTCCACTTGTTCCGCCGGGCGCTCTGCGAGAACGCGCTTGGCGAAGTGGCGCGTCCAACGGTCCGAGGATTTCAAATGATCGAGCAACGCCCCGACCGATGCGCCCGCGAGTTGGGGTGGCTTAGTAAGAGGCCGGCCTTTCGCCGTCACGCGCCAGATGCGACCGTGCGTTTTATCACGATCGGGATGCCGAAAGCTCGCCTGATAATGGCCAATGATCGGGTTGTACCAATCGCAGATGTACAGCGCGCCGTCGGGACCGAACTTTACGTCCACCGGACGAAAGCTGCGGCTTGTCGATTTAATAAGCGGCGGCAAATCCTCGAGGATAAAGCCGGCGCCGTCGTCGCTGATTTTTAGAGTCCAGATCGCGTTGTTGATGTAGCCGCCGAGAATGAGCGAGCCTTGCCATGAGTCAGGGAAGTGGGCGGTTCCGACGATATCGCCGCCGCCAGCTTTGCGTCCGTTCCCATTCTTCCAGATAAGCGTGGGTGGATCATCGCGATGTTTAACGACCAGACCGGGCACAGGATAGATGGGCGAGCTGTTGTTGCCCGCGAGGACGATCGGTTCGCCCCAATCAGTGAAGACGAAGCCCCACGGGTTTTGCGGCTCACGCTCGGAGCCGTAGAAGCCCTCCAGCTTTAACCGGCGCGGCCACAAGCGCCATAGGCCAGCCTTTTCGAGATGAGCGATACCCCAAGGCGTCTCGACGTGCGAGCGAGTATGCAGGCCTTGGCACATCCACAGCTCGCCGCCTGGACCCCAGAGAAATGAGTTGATGTTTTGATGATTGTCGCCAGTGCCAAACCCACGCAGCACCACCCGCCGCTCGTCCGCTTTCCCATCGCCGTTGGTGTCCCTAAAAAAGAGCAGCTCCGTGCCATGGCCGACATACACACCGCCGTCGCCCAACTCGATTCCCGTCGGAATCATGAGTCCATCGGCGAAAATTGTCGTCTTATCACAACGCCCATCGCCATCAGTGTCCTCCAGGATGAGCACCTTGTCGTTCGGCAGCTGCCCCGGTTCAATCTGCGGATAAACCGTGCTGCCTATGACCCAGAGACGTCCGCGCGCGTCAAAGCGAAGTTGGATCGGCTTGACCACACCGTCATTTTCTGAGGCGAACAGACTGACATCGAAACCGTCGGCGACCTGAAACGAATCGAGTTCAGCCGCGGGATCATCGAGGCCGGCCGACGACGCTGAAGATCCCAAACCTAAAGTCGAAAGTCCGATGAGCGTCGAAAGCCCAAGGCACCAGCTCTGGATGCAGGGCCAGAGTTTGCGCGGAATTGCGGATCTGGGACTTTGGACTTTGAAATTTAAACCTCTCATACATCCTCACAGTAGTTTGTCGGCGAGCTTCGCAATTTCGGTTTCCTTCGATTCAATCAACGGCACGAACTTCTCCATTTCCTCCGGGAACCATCGAATGTTAGGATCACGATAGTCTCGGCTGCTCGGCTGGCTCGTTCGGTCGCCGCCAAGAAAAGCCCAGTTGTGCGGACGCCAGTAATTAAACCAGAGGCGGTTCTTCGCCACGACTGTTTGCCGCAATCGCTCGAACCCCGCGTTTGGCCAGGTGCCGTATTCATCGGGCTCGCCTGCGAGATCAGCCACGCTTCCAAAACCAAGCTGACGAACGAACGCGTGTGCCACGAGGGCCTGACCGCGCGGAGTAAGCTGGAGGCCATTGTCTGTCAAACGCGGCTCGCGGTGCGACATCCCGCCGAGTTCGCCGAACAAATCGAGGAAGGGCAAGACGCGCCGACGCGCCAGATCACGGATTGCGCTCGCGTATTCCGCAAGGTCGGCGTTACGCAAGGAAAGATCAGGCAAAAGCCCCTCGGCTTTCTCAAACGGCGGCGGAGCGACCAGCACAAGGCGGGGCGTTTGTTGCGCACACTCATCGAGGAGTTTTTCGTAAGCACTCACGAAGCCGGGCAATGCGTCGAGCCCGCCGAGCGCCTCGCTTCTACCAAACTGAAGCACTATGACCGAGGCTCCCGCACGTTGCAGATGCGCCTTGATCGATGGAAACCCGATGTCGCGCGGCTGGGCAAAAACCGTGTCTCCCTCCCAGCCGAAGTTGCGGAAGCGCACGGCCCTGCCACGATGCTGCGCCGTCAACAGCGCCTCCAAACTGCCCGTGTGCTGTGCCGCGGCCACATCGGCACCGCCAAGGAATGCAAGGACGTCGTCTCGTTCCAACATGAAGCGGCCGCCAGGAAACGGCTGTCGCCGCGATGCGTTCGAGTCGGCGTCGGACAGCGGCTGGGCCTCGGCAGAAGCCAGAAGACCAGCGACGCAGACCGCGCTCAAGGCCATCCTGAGACAGAGACGCGGCAGGGAATTCAATCGATCTGTCCGGTTGGTCCAATTGGTCTTCATCGGCATCGAGTCTCGATACATGCCCATGATTTGATTGTCGAATCAGAACTGCTGAAAGCATTTTGAGTGAAACGGCCGCCCTCGCCCTCGTAGCAGCCGACGTTAGGAGGCTCACCTGTTCTTCGAAGCCATTCAGAGCCCACTGATGTCGGCTGCTACAGTGTTGCTAACGATCTGGAGTTTCCAAGAATAATATTTCCTTTCGCGAACAGTTCATCTATCTCAACCAGTATGAAAACCACTAGCACCCTTTGTATTCTATTGGCGACCGTCGGCATGGCCATCGCTCAAACGGATTTCTCTAAAGTCGAAATCAAAACAACGCATGTGGCCGGCAATATCTACATGCTCGAAGGTTCCGGCGGAAATATCGGCGTCTCCGTTGGACCGGATGGCGTACTCATCGTGGACGATCAATTCCTTCCGCTCGCGCCGAAAATCGAGGCCGCGCTGCAAAAGCTCGACAAAGGCGCGCCAAAATTTCTGTTGAACACACATTGGCACGGCGATCACACCGGCGGCAATTCGCACTTTGGACGCAAGGCCAACATCGTTGCTCATACGAACGTCCGCAAGCGACTCGCCGATAAGCCCGACACCGCGAAGGAAGCCCTGCCGGTCGTCACCTTCGATGACTCGCTCTCAGTCCACTTTAACGGCGAGGAAATCCGAGTCATCCATCTGCCGCCAGGCCACACGGATGGCGACAGCGTGATTTACTTCACGAAGTCCGGCGTGGTCCACACGGGGGACCAGTTCGTCAACGCGCGCTTTCCGTTCATCGATCTGGGCAGTGGCGGCGACGTGGCGGGCTATGTGAAAAACGTGGAGACACTTCTCCAGAAAATTCCGGCCGGAACGAAAATCATTCCTGGGCACGGAGCCCTTGGAACTCGGGAAGACCTCGAAACATTCCAACAAATGCTGATGGAAACGATGGCCATCGTTCGCAAAGGCATTGCTGAAAAGAAAAGCCTCGCGCAGATCAAGGCGGCTGGTTTGCCCGAGAAATATAAGGATTGGGGCGTCGGTTTTATCAATGCGAGCCGCTGGCTGGAGATTGCCTACAACAACCTGGACAAGAAATAGCAGGCGCTGTCTGGGAGGGCACCAACGGATCCGCGCACCTTCTCATCAGGGGAACGCGCTCCTGGCGCGCGAGGGACGTGAGACGTTTTGATGAAGAGCCCGGGCGGTGATGGCGTTCCTAAAAACCTTACTGTTTCGAAGCGGCGACGAGCTTTCCCGTCTCGGTCTCCCACAGCTTAATTTGTCCGGACCAGTCGCCGGTGGCCAGTGTTCGGCCGTCGGGACTAAGGGCCATCGCATAGATCCAATCCTGATGCGCTTGCCATTCCCTGAGGATCGTATCGCTGTCAGCGTCGATCACGCGCACGATGCCCTCCCGGCCCGCCGAAAACAAAGCTGAGCCGTCGCGGCTGTACACCAGCGCGAAGGTCGGTCCCTGATGATGCCGCACGATGCGCACCATACGACCAATCTCAGGCTGCCAGACGCGCACGGTCTGATCATCACTGCCGGAAGCGCAGAAAGCAGGCCGCGCATCCGTGCTCGACATGGGGTCTTGAGGGCGAAAGGCAAGGCAATGAACTCCTGCCGTGTGATGGCTAAAAGAAAGGGTCAGCTTGCCCGAGGATGCATCCCAGACCTTGACAGATCGGTCGGCACTCGCCGTGGCAACCAATCGGCCATCCGGGCCAAACGCGACCGCCAGGACGGGGCCGGCATGGCCGGACAGCGCCAGATGAGAACTCAAGATAGCGCCCCGATCTCGGACGCTCATGATCTCGACCCGCGCATCGCTGCCCGCCATCGCCAACCAATGACCGTCCGGACTAAAAGCGACGCTCGTGATAAGATCGGATCGGTTCGTCAGCTCGCGGCTGTCAGAGTTGCCCTTCCAGTCGAAGAGCTGAACACTCCCGTTGCTTCCGGGAACTCCTCCGCCCACGGCGAGCAAATCACCTTTTGGGCTAAAGGCCATCGAGCTGATGCGCGGCAGATTGGAAGGAAGCGTTCGTTGCAAGGACGCGTCCTTGGCTGCATAGACAAGGATGGCGCGTTTGCCACTGGCGAGCAGAGCATCGCCCGCGGGTGTAAAAACCAAGGCTGTGACAGGAACCCGCCACGCTGCTGGCTCCGCCGCACAACACGCCAACGCCATCGAGAAACAAAGACAAAACAGCTTCACACCAGTTCGGAAATGAAGCTGCCCTCGGCCATGATTTTCAGTGGTCGGTTGCCGCTGGTCAGGTATTCTTTGGCGGGATCGACTCCGAGCAATTTCAATATAGTGAATGCAGTATCCTCGGGCCGCACGGGACGTTCGACCGGGACTTCGCCATAGGCATCTGTTGCGCCGATGACCTGTCCGCCTCGCACGCCACCGCCTGCGAAACAGAGAGAGCCTGCTCGCGGCCAATGATCGCGTCCACCGAGGCTGTTGAGTTTAGGAGTGCGTCCAAACTCCCCCATCAACACGACTAGGGTGGTTTCGAGCAATCCGCGTTCTTTCAAATCGGTAATCAGGCTGGAGTAAGCCCGGTCGAGCGCGGGTAACTTGCCGCTGCCTGGAAACAAAGCGTCGGGCAACGCTTTAAAAATTTGTTGGTGCGTGTCCCAGCCGGTATCGACCACAGTCACAAACCTCGCCCCTGCTTCCACAACCCGCCGTGCAAGCAAGCAACCGGTGCCAATGCGGCTGCGTCCATACCGATCGCGCGCGGTAGCGTCCTCTTTCGAGAGATCAAACGCGGCTTTGGATTGAGGCGATGTGATCAGTCGATACGCCTGCTCATAAAAGGCATCGCGGCTTTGCGTTGCAGCTCCCTCTTCGACCGCGCGCGAGAAGTCATCGATTGATTTCAACATCGTTTGCCGCCGCTGGCTCCTCTCGAAGTTGATCCCTTCCGGGGAATCGAGATCACGCACCTTGTAGTCGCCTCGCGATGGATCACCACCGACGCTGAACGCGGCGTAGGCACCCGGGAGGTAACCTGCTCTGGCCGCTCCTGACTCGCCGCCGACGCCATCGTTGGGGATGGCCAGATAGGGCGGCATGGTTCCGCCGAAGCCCGTCTCACGCGCCAGAATGCTGCCCAAGCTTGGATATTCCAGAGCGGGCGCGGGCCGGTGGCCCGTGAGCATGTACCGGGCGCCGGTGTCGTGATTGCCCAACTCGTGCGTCAGAGATCGCACCAGTGCCACTTCACGCATGACCTGGGCCGTTCGTGGCAGATGCTCGCAAATCTGAATACCGCTGACGCTTGTTGAAATCGGGTTGAAATCGCCGCGGATTTCTCTCGGCGCGTCGGGCTTCAGATCGAACGTTTCCAGATGGCTTGGTCCGCCGTCGAGCCAGATAAGGATGCACGAGATGTCTTTGGGCGAACGCACCTGCCGACTCTGATCAGCGGCGGCGGCTTGAAAGCGAAACAGATCGGCGAGACTGACCCCCAAACAGGAAAGCATGCCCAAGTGGAGGAAGTCACGGCGGCTCACACCGTCGCAACGGCAATTGAGCGAGTGCAGTTTGGTTTTCATGGTTAAGTTCCTGGCTAATGGTTATAGGCAAATTCACGAGAATTAAGCAGCGCCCACAGCAAGTCTTCCAGCACCTCCCGGCGATCCGAGGATGCCGCGAGCATCTTCTCCCATTGCTCGATCTCCCTTGGCTCCGGATAACGGCTGACCGTATCGAGATACAAATTTGCGACGATCTGGCTGTCCGATGATGTCCGCGCGAGCCGGGCGTCGAGGGCTTTCCGCAACTTACCATTGATGCTTGGCCCGTTGATCAAATGCAGCGCTTGAGAGAGCCCACCCCCGCTCTGGCCCGGGCTCTCGCAAAGCGATTCACGCTGGCACCGTCCAAAAACGTCCAGCGCGTAAGAAGGCGTCTGCGGGCTGATGATCTGAACCGCGTGCGTCCCTTCCGGATAACCTGCGTAAACGTCGTGAACTCCGGTCGCGTGAGAAATCGCATCGGCGAGGACTTGAGGCGGCAGCGGTTTCAAGAAGGCGTGAGAAAAAAATCGGTTGTCCAGTCGATTGATCTCATTCGCCGACGAGGACAGTTGATAGGTGCGGGATAAGACGATGGTCCGGACCAGCCGTCGAAGATCGTAGCCGCCGTTCACGAAGTCATCGATGAGCGCCGTTAGCAACGCGGGATTCGACGCCGGATTGGTGACTCGAAGGTCATCGACAGGCTCGATCAGACCGCGGCCCATCAGCTCTTTCCAGACACGGTTAACCAAGGCGCGCGCCAGAAGCGGGTTTTCCTTCGACGTGAGCCATTGCGCTAACTGAGTGCGCGGATCGGTCGGAAATTCGCCGAGGTCGGTCCCGCCGAGCGGTTTCGGATTCATCCGTTTGCCCGTCTTGGGGTGGAGTATTTCTCCGTAATTGTTGATGGAGACGCGATCCGCACTGACGCTGGTGCGAGCAAAGTAAGCTGCAAAACGGTGGTAATCCTCCTGCGTCCAGCGATCTGTCGGATGATTGTGGCAACGGGCGCACGCAACTCGGATTCCTAAAAGCGCCCGGCTCGCGTAATCCGCCATATCGCGCGGATCTTGCCGGAGCCGATGGAAATTGGCGGGGCCGACCTGCGTCGTGTCTCCCTGCGCGGTCAAGAGTTCACTCACCAGTTCGTTCAAGGGCGTGTTCTTCGAGATGTGACCACGCAACCAGGCGTAATAAGTTTGAGCGGGAGCTTCGCTAAGCCGTTTGGAGTTGATCAGCAGCAAATCCGCGAGCTTCATGGTCCAGAAATCCACGAACGCTTCGCGGCCCAACAACTCGTCGATGACTCTCTGCCGCGCTGCCGCGCCTGCCGGGAACTTTAAAAAAGCCCGCGCGTCTGCCTCAGCCGGCAACTGGCCGGTCAGATCAAGATGCACCCGACGGAAGAACTCAGCGTCGCCACTCAGCAATGAAGGCGGCAGATGCAGGCGATTAAGCTCCGCCAAAACTGTCGCATCAATAAAATTTTGTGGTGGAAAGTCCACTTGCTCCAACGGAGCGTCTTGAAACGGAACTCCCACCCGGACCGCAGCAACTTGGCCGGAGTAACGGACTGTGATGGCGGTAAGCCCACGGCGTGTGACAATGACCTTGCCCGCCGCATCCACCTCCGCCAGCCCATCATCGTTGGAACTGTATAAAGCGAGAGCGGAAACATCCTCGGCAGTTCCGTCGGAGAGATAGGCTTTAACGCTGACCTGCAATGACTCGTCGGGCTGCTTGAGTAAAATATCGCGCGGCGTCGCTTCAATTCTTTCAACTCGCAAATCATGGTTCCCATACGGAGCGGCAACAGCAATCCAGGAGATCAGTTTCGCGTAGGCTTCTGAATCGCGCTTGAGGCGTCGGCCACCCTCGTGCTCAAGTTGGCGGGTCGGTTTGCGGAGAACAAGGCTTTGACTCGGCGCGGCGACGTCGATCCGACGCCCAGCCAATTCACGCGTAATCGTTGAATAGTCAGCTTCTGGATCGTAACCGAGGAGACTCAGTTTGAAGCCACCCTGCCCCACTGCGGCCCCGTGACAGGCACCAGTGTTGCAGCCGGCTTTAGTCAGGAGTGGGAGAATATGAGTTGGGAAATCGAGACGAGAGGAGGTCGGGCGGTCCTGGGCAGAAGCCTGTTCTGTAAAACTGAGAAACAGGCCCGACCATAGGGCCACAGTTACGACAGCCGAGAAAACTCCGGGGCGGAGAGCAGCTAGCGAGCCTTCGAACGATAGCATCTGCCGCGTCATTTCTTTAACTTATCGAGGAACACTTGCCCGGTGCTGCGGGCATAAGCCGTTCCGTAATTGATGTGCAGAACCCGCGTCCAACCATCGATAGTTTGCTTCTTTAGATCGGGGTGGCCCACGATATATTGTTCGACTTCAGCCAGCACCTTATCCACGGTCGCGTCGTCGTTCGTTGGCTGAATAAACCGACGGAGTAAACCAAGGAGTTTTTCATCCGTCGGTGCCGCGCCTGGCAGCTCCGCTTTCGTCCGATCCTTGGTGGTGTCAGCCACGGTTTTCCCGCGCACTTCCTTCAATTCTTGTCGCAAGCTTTGCACTTCGACGATTAACGCCTTCACCGCTGCGCGAAGTCCGGACTCCGTTTCCAGATTGAGTTTCGAGAGATCAGTCGAGGTGGTGCCACCAGCCATTGTTCCACGATCTTGGCGATTGGTGTTCCGCTGTCCGCCCTCTCCAGAGAGAGCTTGCCGACGAGCGTCCAATTCGGCCACCTGGGGGGGATTTGCGTCACCCGCCGCCTTTGCCAAAGCCTCAATCACCCTTGGCGCGTCGGCAACGCCCGGCTGCACTAAAGCAAAATTGGCGGTGACTTTATTTTCCTTTGCGATCACGACGGTCATGAGGCATTCCTTGTTCAACCCATAATTGCCAGGCCCCTCCAAACCATCCAGCGAAAGGCTCAGACGGGCTTGCAAGCGCAACGATTTTCCGGCAACCGGAAACCGTTGCTCCGCCGCGAGACGGTCGGCCGAAAGAAAGATCACCTCGGTTCGAAGCATCTCCTTTCGTTCCGCTCCATACTGATCAATCATGCGAAGTAGCGGCGCCATCGAGCGTTCGATATTATGGACAAAGATCAGCGCGATAGGCGCGCCTTTGTTCTCGGCGATGAGATCGTGTTCCCTGCTCGAACCGCCGCCCAACTCCACCACTTTGAACGGAGTTATCTTCTCGCCAACTTGCGGACCCGAATAAACCTTCACCTGTCCGAAGCTGTTCGTGGTGGCCAACAACAACCCAAGACAAGGGAGAACAACAGCCGGAAAGTTCAATTTGAATTTCATAATGAGAGTTTGAGGAAACGATACAGGGCGTCGCCGCCGTTGGCGAACTGTTTTAGGTGGGTCAAAACTCACTGAGTCCTCCGTGCCGGCAACACCCGCCACCGCCCGCTTCCGTCGATCAGCGCTCGCCTGAGCGAAGTGTGCTCGTAAAGCTCTTGAAGCCACGCTGGGCCGCGGCGGACGAATCGTCGAGCAATTTCACCACTTCAGCCTGGCGCACATCATGCCCGGCGGATTGGCAAAGACTCGCTGCCTGCGCTGCCACGGCCTCATCGAAATCGTTCAGAGCCGGCAAAACATTTTTTGAGTCGCTGCCATGGATAAGCACGAGCCGCTGAGCATAGCCACGCGCTGACGTGAACTTCCCATCACCATCCGCATCGATCCAGATTGGGTTGGTACATCCTACCACGCGCGGCTCCCAAACCGGTGAGCTTGGCTGATACGGCCGGGCAATCGGCCAATATGGAGCCGTTATCCCGGGACCCGACGCGAGCGCGATCAGATGGACATCATGGTTGGGTCTGGGAATCGTCCAGGTTACCTTCATCTTCAACGGGTCGTATTTTCCACTCTTCGGTCGTTCACCCGACGATTTCAGGAATTCAAATTCCCCGGCAACCAGCACACCGTTGGCATAGAGCTCCACGCGATCCGCGCGGATCCACGAAGGACCGAACACCGAGACTGTCACCCGCATTTCAGCTCCGAGGTTCAAGGCAAGATCGCCAACGCCATATTTGTCGTCCACCACCATCTGCGTCAGCAATCCCAAGCTGACGAGCACGTGGCCTTCGCGGAACCTTCGGCAGGCTTCATCGATATTGATCTTGGCAGGGTTCGAATCGTCGCACATGACATAACTCCGCCCCTGGCCGACGATGTAGCGGCTGACATCGTGACAGTCACTCGACCCAACAGCAGTCACGCGATAACCGAAGTTCAGAAGGGCAAACCAATCGCGGAAATTCAGCATCCAATCCGACTGCAAAGCGGACGAGTTGGCCACTTCAATCGCGTCGCAAGTATATTCCGGACCGCGTAAATTCTCGCCGGTGACGCCGTTGAAGTTAGTCGCGGCAAACGGCTGAAAATTTGAATGTACATTGCGCGGATGATTGAGGATCACCACCTGAACACCAGGCGTGGAGCGGATCGATTGCATCAAGGATGGCCAATCGTTGACACGAAAGTCCGGAACCCGGCTACCGGTCACGATAGGAAATGAATTGAAGTGGCCCTTGGCAGTCGTCGTCTCGCAGCCGATGACGGGCGTGAAGTAATTCGCCACGCCCATTTTTGCGGCGGCTGCGGAAGCGTCGGCGAGATATTCGTGATCTGTCGCAATAGGAAGTTCTATCCCCTCGCCCGCTAAAGTAATGACGCGCTCCTCGATGGTCGCGTCGCCATGCCGGCTGTGGGTGAAGGTGTGGACATGGGTGTCGCTACTGACGAGGCCAGGAGTCGGCACTTCGCGGCTAATCTTCAATTGAATCTTCTGATTCTGACCGGCTGCCAGCGAGACGGTTTTCGTGGCCAATCCATATTCGGAACCGCGCGTCGCGTAGAATGTGTATTTCCCCGGCAACAAGCCAAGTCGGGCGTTGCCGTCCGACGTATAGACCACGCCTGGACGGACTGCCAAGTGCTGCCCCGGGCTGGCGTAGAGCGGTTTCAACGCACCCTCCTGGTCGGTGATGGTAATGCGGCACGGCAAACCGGCACCGCTCTCGCCATCGGTGACTTGGACTTCCAAAGCCGCTTGATTCACGGCTTCGTCGAGTGGTCTCAAGTCGAGTTTGACTTCGCCCACCAGAATATCGTCGTTCGCGGTGGGAGGAGTAATGACCAGCCTATTTTCTCCGTCGCGCAATGTGCCGGCGGGCACAGGCAGCCCATAAACAAGGGGCGTTTCCATCAGGAAGAGCTTGCCCAACTTGCGACCGTTCAGCTCAATTGCCCAGTCAAGTTTCACGTCATCCTGGCGAATGAACAAGGTTGACTCGCGGTCATTCGTGCTGGCCGTGAAGGGAATCTCCAACTGTTTGCCATGAGGGATTTTGTCGTTGAAGTGCGTCCACTCAGACTGAGTTCCGGACCGTAGGTGATAGACATTCTGATCGAGGACCCGCATTGAATCACCAGCCTGGCAACGTCGGTGCGAAGCGAAAACCCACAATGCCCCAACAAGAAAAACAATCAAATTTCTCATCACCTAACTCCTAGGCTGAACATTTCACAATCACCCCTGGCCGAGCAGAGTTTGAAGCGGTGGGGATGGAACGGCTCCCGCACAGCCCCTCCAGGCCTAAACGGCGCAACGTCTCCACCTCAGAAAACCTGCGAAATGCTTTGCCAGCCCTGTTAATTGTCATCCAAAGCCAGGTAATGAACATGCCTGACACCACCGATGAAATCCATTACAATGTTGGTTGAACGGCCCCATGAGACCAATCCTGAGATAGTGAAGGTTCTCTTGTTGAAATCCAGCCATGCGAAATAGTTTCAGAGAAAACCCCTCGGCGAAGTCAAACGGCTGCGCTCTTTCAATCGCCACACTCTTGGAAAACTGATTGTTGTCAGTTATTCTGTTCACTTAGCGAATCGTTGCAAAAGCATGTTGAGCCCGAGTCCAATGAAAACCCAGGCCGAGCATTCGAGAGCGCAGGAGCTAGCGCTCCTTGACGCAGCAGAAGGTCTCTCCTAGTGTGTCCTGAGGTTGGAGAATATGAGCCTGGAGATAACAATTGAATATTGCACTGCTTGAAACTACGAGCCGCAAGCCGTCAGTTTGACGGAAAAGCTTTTGAAGCTCAAACAGCACATTCGTTCGCTCAAGCTCGTTCCGGCGGGTGGTGGTGCTTTCGAGGTCAGTGTTAACGGACAAAAGATTTACTCCAAACTCCAGACAGGGCAGTTTCCTGACCCAGACGACATAGTCAAAGCCGTCCGAGCCAAGCGTTGAAGGAT
>SIBF01000117.1 GCA_009695275.1 Pedosphaera sp.
TCGCGGTCAAATCCCTCTCCGTGAGCCTCCGATTGCGAATGACCAGTTCCATCGACCCGGATCGTGAGTCAGGGAACGAAGAGACGCCAGCAAAAAATCAAGAAAGTTTTAGGAGGCCGCTGCCTTATCCGTGAACGGTTACGAATTTTCCAGCTAAAGTTGACCTTCTGTGTCTCATCGGATGCTTGGGAAGAAAGTGCTCTTGAGTCAGCGAGAAGCAAGGGTGTTTTGGGAACTCACAGGCGGTGAGCTCGTTATTGAACTTTTCCAAAAGGCCCTGTACCGCGCCTGATCCTCGCGTATTTTTCAAATGTGGTATCTTGCTACCGCATCGCAGTTCGTTTTATTTTCAACAAACGCGGTGAATCGTCTCTCCGAATGTATCGTATCATTTGGTCAGCTCGCGGAGTCAGGACGGCACTTGTTTGCCCAAGGTAATTTTTCAAAACCCACCCACGCCCGGGTTCCACACCTCAGCCCTGATACGTTTCCCGGGGACAAGGGCAAGCCCGCAGTCCCTCCGGATTTCAGTTGGCTGGAGATTTGGTGCTGACTAAAACGAGCGGCATGAAATCCTTATCCGTTCTGTGGCTTGCCTGTGCGTTGGCGTGGAGGCTTGCAGGCACAGCAGCCATTGGCGCCCCGCTCGATCCGCTGGGCAAGATCCACATCCCCATCGGTGTTGCCAACACTCTCGACACCCTCAAGACCTTCGTCGAAGCGGAGGGCAATTTCTCGCCCGGTTTCGGCAGTTACGGCGTCTATTTCTGGGTTTGGGACGGCGCGCAGAAGAAGCTCTTCGCACCGACCATGGATGGCGTGAAATGCGAGCACGGTCTCGGCCCCGGCGGCGCGCTCATTCCGTGGTCGCAGTGGAGTGCGGGCGAGGTGGAAGTTCGGACCGAGGTTTGCCAAATCCAGCGCCAGGTAACCACGAACACCTTTTACGTCGTCGGTGCCCGCGCTCGCCTGACCAACCGCGGTGATCGCGCGGCGAAGGTTTCACTTTATGTCGCCGCACGCCCGCTCGGGCCCGCTGGCGGAGCGGTGAAGAGCATCGGGTTTAGCAAGGCAGATGACGCGTTGGCGATCAATGGCTACCCCGCCATCATTGCCACCGAACCGGCGCAGGCCGTCGGCGCGGTGACCAATGACTTCATTGGCGACTGGGCCATGCGGGGTGAGCTGCCGGCCGAGCGTTACCCGTCTTCGAAGCCGGGAGATTGTTCGGGTGCGATGCGCTTCGACCTGGAACTGACGCCAGGTCAGGCGAAGACGCTGGGCTTCACTTGTTCCGTTCTGCCGCTGCGCCGGGCCGTCGGACATCGATGGGATGGCGTGAGCGCGTGGGCGCAATTCGATCTGAACACACCGGCTCCGGCGAATGGTGGAGTCCTGCAGTTTTATCCTGGCCTGTCCTATTATCGGAAGCTCAAGCCGGATACGATTTTCGCGGAAGCCGCAGCCTACTGGAAGGGCCTGGCTGGCCGTGTCTCCCTGCAACTTCCCGATCCCCGGTGGGCCGAGAGTTTCGCCGCCATTGTCGGCCATTCGGCGCTGTGCCTGGATGACGGCGCGCCCGATGTGGCGGTGGTGAACTACAACGTCTTCAACCGCGACGGCGTTTATCTGGCGAACATTCTCCAGAAGTCCGGCAATGACGAACTCGCCCAGACTGCCATCGATTATTTTCTTGGCCATCCCTTCAACGGCCGCGTCCAGCCGGAGGCGGACAATCCGGGGCAGGTTCTATGGATCATGGGCGAGCACTGGCGCTTCACGCGCGACCGCACCTGGCTCGAACGCGTTTATCCCTCCGTGCGGAAAATGGCCGCCATGATCCGCTACTACCGCACGACCGCGGGACCGCATTACGTTTCCGACACGAGTCTGGAATTTGGTGACGCGCTCCCACAGGACCAGCGCAAGGAACTCAAGCCTGGCGCCTGCGATGGTCATCATCCCGAATACACCGAGGCCTATGACATCGCCGGCCTGCGCGGCGCCATGACACTTGCCGAAGCACTCGGACAGGCGGACGACCATGCGACATGGCGCAAGCTGGCCGATGACCTCGCCGCAGTTTACGATCAGAAGTTCGGCGCGGATCCTGGCAAGGGTTACGGCAGCTACTCGGTGCTCTGGCCATGCCGGCTGTATCCGTTCAACGAGGGTAAAGCCTTCGATCAGTTCAAGGAAGTGAGCGCACAAAAGCCCGCAAGCTGGCGCTACTTCCCGCTCGCCAAATCGCACCAGGGACTCCTCGCAGGAAACCGTGCCGCCGGTTTCGAGACGCTGGCAATCCACCTGGCACATCCGCAGATGCAGGGCTGGTATGCCTTCGACGAGGGCGGCGATTCCGGTGTCGGCGGCTGGAACCACGTCCGCACGACCTGGCGCCACGGCCAGACCAGTGACGCCATGCCGCACGGCTGGGCCATCGCCGAGTTCTTCCTGCTGCTGCGCGACTCGCTCGCCTTCGAGGACGGCGGGCGGCTGTTGCTTTTCGCCGGAGTGCCGCCTGAGTGGTTCAATCATCCTTCCGGAATGAAAATTGAAAATCTGCCAACGCACTTTAGCAAATGTTCCCTGGCCTGGACCCGGACGGGTACGGGAGCCACATTCACTCTGGCGGGCGAAGCCGCGCCGCCCGAGGGATTTATGCTCTGCCTGCCCGGGGCAATGGCTCCCACGGTTTCAGTGGGTGGAAAAATCGTCGCCGGAGTGCGTGGAAGATTTCCTTTGCCGGCAGGAACACGCCGCGCAGAGATCGTATGGAAGCAGCGTTGAAGCGGATGGAAAGAGGCAGCCGGATGGCTCGCAGAGCGCTTCGCCGGAGCCGTCGATCTCACCATCGGCAAGATCTCGCTTCGCCCTGACTCGGGAGTGATCTGGAAACATCGTCCTGGATGCGTGGGCCAGCGGCGGCGTGCCGTTGCACTGCCCCAAGTGGCGCAGGACTTTTTCGATCACGACGCGCTGATCAACCACGGCAATGACGCGCATCTGATGCCGGCACTTTGGGCAGATCAGCGGGTCGGTGTGCCAGACTTGCAGGATGAGGTCGCGCCATTTCTTGGATGGCAGTTTGGCGGGCGGCGGCGAGATTGATCCCGTGGAACGCGAGGTCGTTTACGAATTCGGTCAACTCGATGAAGTCTCGCCCGCCTACGCGATCACGATCCACAAGTCGCAGGGATCAGAATTTCCGGTGATCGTCACGCCAGGTTCGCACCAGCACAGGACATTAAATTTGGAACCACTTTCGATGTGCGAACGCATTCTTTCCAGGACTGGTGCCGTACGTGAGAGCAATTCTGGCCATCGGGAAAGAACACTCATTGGCGCTGATTCCGGCACAGCAATTCCAAAAAGAAGTGCCGAGCCGCCCGCGAGGGCTTCAAAAGCAACATGACAAAGACAACCAGTGGGATGCCAGCCAGCGCACAATCACTGGTGGGGCAGACATCTACCTGGCCGTTTCAGACGAGGGCAAAGCGCTGCTGTTCGTTGCCTTCCCGTAGATCCGCGCCATGTCGAGAAGCAATGCTTCGAGTTGCTTGTAGTAATCCTGCTCGGGCAGCTCGGATTTCCGATCACGGAGCTTGTTGACAGCCAGCTCAATCTTATCGCGCCTGGCGCGAGTGGCAGGATCGAGATTTTCTTCATCCATGCTGCGCACGAGATGCCACTGATGCGCGCGTGCGCCATCGAGTGAACTTCCCTGGGCTGGCTTCTTCTGGGCACGGACGCCGCGAAACCAATCCGCCGGGGTTCCATGGCCATCGCCGTTGTCGTCGAGTAACCCATGCTCCGTGGCGAGGCGTTCCTCGTTTTTGTAAAACTCCACGGCTTTCTTGGAAGCCATGATGAACGCCTCCAACAGGGAAGTCTGCCCGTCCTTGTCCAGGTCGCCCTCGCTCCCACCGATTGCTTCGGAAAGAAACTTGCCGAACCTCGCGTAATTTATCTCGTATCCGCTGCGGGTGGAGACGGCGACAATCCTGTTCGTCGAAGCCAGCGCGTTAATGAACGGTGCGCTGGATGAGGCGCAGTTGAGGATCGCCTGCGGACGCTGGATGGGCTTGAGCCACTCGGCCAGCTCGGTCGCGCTGAAGTCCGCGCCGCGCAAATTAAATTTCGCCTCCTTGCCGTTGAACGTACCATGCCCGATCAACACCAGCCAGAGTTCCCCCGTGCCATCCTTCGGCTCAGCATCCAGCAGTCGTTTGAGTTCATCGCGGGCCGCGTTGCCTTCCTGAGGCTCGGTGGAGGGTTTATTCGAGTCCTGCTCCTCGGCCAAAATGGGAAAGCCGACGGTCAAAGCCTTTGCATGGGCGCGCCCGGCGGCCTTCACCCAATTGGTGGCCCACGAGTTGAATTCGGTGACGTAACGCTCTTCACCGGCGGCGCCGCCGACAACGATCACGGTTCTCTGATCCGTAGCGGCGACAGAAAGCACCGGTCCAAGCCCCATCAAGGCCAGAACACCCACAATCCAGCATGCGGCACGTGTATCGGCCAGAAGCGTCGATCTCCAACCCGACAGCTTGCCAGGGAATGTAATTCGCGCCGCGCCCGCTCCATTCGTCGCTCCGGGTCTTCCTGCTCCGCCCGTTGGGGTTCTCCAACACTGCTGTATCATACCAGCCCTTTCCATCGCCTGACGCCCCACTCTCCCACGAAGCATCCCAGCGCGATCAAAAACATGATGGGCGTATGCCAGAGAGGCGTCGAAATGGCCTCTGTGATTGGTGCTTTTCGACTGGGCAGACTCGCCACAAATTCCTTGAGCCGGTCAAGCGAGATCACTTCGCCGCCGGTTTTCTTCGCGATGGCTTCCATCAAGGCACGATTTGGCTTCAGTGAGCGAAACTCATCCGCCGCGGGATCAGAGGTCCAACCGGCCTCCGCGTGACCGACCTCGACCCCTTCAGAGTCAGTCACGACGGTTTCCGCCAGATAGGCTCCTGTGCCCCGTGGAACATAGACGCTTTGATAAAGTCCGGCCTCCGTCGGCGCGGGTTCGACCGACAACGGCACGGCTTGCACACCGGTCCCCTGCCCTTCCATCTGCTTGGAAACAACATTCGTCGATCTCGTGGAAGCTTCCGCACCGATGAAGCGCACATTGACCTTCACCGTGGCATTATCGAGCGGTTTGAACTTCTGGTCGCGAACACGCACGTGGAGTTGCACGGCTTGATTCTGATCGGCGCTCTTCGTCTCAGCAGCGAACTGCACGCGTTCCGGCACGTCGGCCACAAGCCA
Organism: Pedosphaera sp.; assembly: GCA_009695275.1. Lineage (GTDB taxonomy): Bacteria > Verrucomicrobiota > Verrucomicrobiia > Limisphaerales > F1-12-MAGs170 > F1-120-MAGs170. The sequence continues at coordinate 5,272 of SIBF01000117.1, forward strand.
GCGGACCATCTGCCGCCATGCCTTGTCCATGTCGCGATGCATGGCTTCGTCCTTCATTCCCCAACGCCACATGTCGCCGACCGTCAGCGCCGCGGATCGTCCCCGCCCGAAGCGCTGCACGATCAGCGCGGGGTGTTCCCTGTCCTCCGCATCCTTGACCGTTGCCAATACGCTGGCGCCCGGTTTCAGCTCGCGCACTTGATTGACAACCTTGAAAGGAGGCATGGCACTCAACCGCGCTTTTTCGTCCGCCTCCGTGCTTCGCAACCGCGCCCAAGGTTGCAACCAGCCCTCGCGTTTAAGATCCATCTTGAACTCAGTCGCCTTGCCACCGGTGGACGTGCGATCCACATATACCGGCAGCAGATCGCCAATGGGAGTTCGCGCATACTTGCCCTGGGCAAACGACTCCATGCCCCCAAGCATGAGAAATCCACCTCCACGCTCGGATACAAATTTCTCGACCATCACCATCTGGTCGTGCGTGAAAAACTCAGACTCCAGATCGTCCACGATGGCAGCGTGGAATCCGTAAAGATCCTCGGGCTTTTTCGGAAATCCTCCTGCCAGTCCGGGTTCATCCCGCCAGCTCAGGATTTTGAAAACTGGCTGGTCGTACCGCTCCGTGTCGTCGCCCTGCTTGTCGAATCCCCGAAAAAGTGGATTACTGCTCTCACCGGCACGTCCCTTGAACTCGAACTTCGCCTCGCGTTTTGCCACGCGAATCAATGCCGTCAACTGGATCTGATCGTCCTCCGCCAGAGCCCGATTAAGGAACTTGAATTCCCAGTTCGGCCTGCCCGCGACATACAAGATCCGGTAAGGCCCTCGTCCGCGATCAACGACCACCATTCTCGTGTTATTAGCCAGCGTCGCTTCCTGCGATTTTGACGGCTCATCGAATTGGTCCGCTTCATCACGTGCCGACACTTGAAGGCGGTAGAACGAAATGCCGTGGCGCGTTGGACGCACCTGAAATCTGAAGGTCAGTCCTTCACCTTCCTGGGGACCGTCCAGGGTCTGCTCCGCCACCACCTTCTCGAAGCCGGACGCCATCTTCGCTTGGGCGTTTGCGGGGACGGCATTGGAGGCAATCTGCGCGGCTGTGGCTCGTCCGGATGCCTTCGCATCTTTGAGTTTGGTTGCAGATGAGTTGGTCCGGGTCAAACCGGCAAACTCGATCAAGCGCGCACGCAGCGGGACACCGGCATAACCACTCGCACTCACGGTCGCCTCGACCGTGACAGGCGCGTCCTCGAATGCCGTCTGGGTGACTCCGACCTTCTGCACGGAGATGTCCTTGATTGGATCGTCGCGGCCCATGATCACGGGATAGACCGGAGGAAGACCCGGCAATTCTGAAACATCTGCAAGGTCGGTGGCGTTCCCGTCGGTGAACAAGAGCACTCCCGCAAGCGGCTGGCCCTGGTACCGATCCGCCAGCAACCTCAATGAAGCTCCGATGGCTGAAGCATTCCCATCGAAATGGAGATCTCCGAAGTCGCGCGTGGATTGGAGCCGCGAATCAAACTGAAAGCGTCGCGCTTGAAAGATTTCTTCCAATTGTGCCTGCCAGCCAGACTTGTCAGCGATCAAAGCGTCCCGAAGCACCTCTCCACGGCTGCGGCTTTCGCCACGATCCTTGATCTGCATGCCCTGGCTGTTGTCAGCGACTAGCGCGAAGAAGTTCGCGCCAGACCTGGCGCGCTCGGAACTCCACAGCGGCTCGAGCAGGCAGAAGCCCAGCGCGGCCAGCCCAAGAAACTTGAGCACTACGCAGAGAGTGCGGATGCCGCGTGAGGCTGGTATTCGAGAGTAACTCCAGAAAAGCAGCAGGAGCGCCGTGCAAACGAGGATTGCCGCGGGCCAAAGCCAGTTCCAGCCGGAGATAAACAACGCCGCCAGCATCATTCGCTTTTACCCAATTGCTCGTAGTATTTGCGCACTCTTTCAGCGAATTTCGCCGGCACAGGATCGCGATCGATGGGCACGAGCGCTTCGTTGGATTCACGTTTCGCCAGCTCTTCCATCACCCGGCCACGCACTTCAGCCATCGGCTTGAGAAGCTCCTTCCGCACGAGATCCCACTGCGGGTTCTTGCCCTGACGCTTGAATTCCGTCCGCATCTCCCGCGCCCGATCCCGAACACGCGCCAGGTCGTTTCTCAATTCCGGCTGATCCAACATCTCTTCCACGTTGCTTAAACGGTCGGACCAATTGGTGTAATCGCGTCCAGTAATCGGCCCCTCCTGCTCGGTGCCTGGTTGGCCGCCATTGTCGAAGAAATTTCGCCTCACTGCGGCACCGCCTTCACGCGGGCCTTGTTGCTGCTGTCCGCCGCGGGTCAATTGCGGGTTCTGTTGTTGTTGCCCGCGTCCACCCCGACCTTGACCGCGCCCTTGTCCCTGCTGCCCTTGCTGGCCCTGCTGACCCTGCTGACCCTGTTGACCCTGTTGACCCTGCTGACCCTGTTGACCCTGCTGACCCTGTTGACCCTGCTGACCCTGTTGACCCTGCTGACCCTGCTGACCCTGTTGACCCTGCTGACCCTGTTGACCCTGCTGACCCTGTTGACCCTGTTGACCCTGCTGACCCTGCTGACCCTGCTGACCCTGTTGACCCTGTTGACCCTGCTGACCCTGCTGACCCTGTTGACCCTGCTGACCCTGTTGACCCTGTTGACCCTGTTGACCCTGTTGACCCTGCTGACCCTGTTGACCCTGCTGACCCTGCTGACCCTGCTGACCCTGCTGACCTTGTTGGCCCTGCTGACCCTGCTGACCTTGTTGGCCTTGTTGGCCTTGCTGACCTTGTTGGCCTTGCTGACCTTGTTGGCCTTGTTGGCCTTGTTGGCCTTGTTGGCCTTGCTGAGTGCCGGGCTGTGAGGCTTGTGCCAATTGCAATTCTCCGTTTCGGCCAGGTCGGGTGCCTTGCCCGTCCTGACCCTGTCCCGCCTCACCCTGTGATTTTTTCATTTCCTGCTCCAACTGGGAGGAAAGGCTGTCGAGTTCGCGCTGGGCCTGCCGCAATGCGGACTCCTCATCTCCCAGGATTTTTTCAGCAGCCTGCTCAACTCCTTTTTTCAAATCTTCAATGCCGCTACGAGCTTTTTGTTCAGCTCGCGCAGCCTGCGGTGCGAAGCCCCGCTTGAGCAGCTCTCCGGTCATGTCGAGAGATTCATCGATTTTTCCCTGATCGGATTTTCGCAAAGTGTCGTAGAGCTGCTTCGATACGATCGGCTCGCTTGCCTCAGCCTGTTCTGAAACTCGTCGCATGTTTTTCACGAGATTCGTCAGGCCGCTCTTCTGCTGCTGAAACTGCGAAGCCAGCTCTTTTCGATCATCGGAATCACTGAGCGTGCGGCGCTTGGATTCGTTCGCTGCCTGCATACGCTTCGCAAGTTCATCCTCCTTCCCGGCCAGTTGCCGGGCCTCATTGCGCATCTGCCGCATGTCTTCGGCGAACTGATTCGACGCCTTCTTCCTGAACTCGTCGCGCAAACTTTCCAGGTCACGCTGGGTGCGCGCTCCTGAACTCAGCGCCTGAGACACCGCTTCCCGATCCAGTTGCTCCTCGGTCTGCATGGCCTGGGAGCGTGTCTGCTCCAGTTTGTCACGCGCCTCGGCCATCTGGGACTGGTTTTCGGAGCGGCCCATCTGCTGTCGCAGTTGATCCATGTCGCGAACAATCTCCTGCTGCTCGTCGCGCAGCCGCTTCAACTGCCGGCGAACCTCATCGCGCTCTTTCTCGGACTTGGCTTCCTGGAGCGCCGTCTGAAGCTCCTTGAGGCGTTCGTTCATGTCCTGCTGGCGCTGGGCGAGATCCTTCAGGCGGTTGAGCACTTCCTGCAGCTCCTTCTGCTCCGGTGTCTGTTGCTGCGCCGCCTGCCGCTGATCCTGGTAGCGGTTCTCGCTCTGCTTGAGGTCGAGTTCCTGCATCTGGCGGTCCATGCTTTCGGAATTCTGTGACTGCCCCTGCCCCTTGCTGCGAACTATATTCCGCTCGTTGCCTTCCAGTTTGAGCAACGCTTGATACGCGCTTTGTTCGGAGGAAATCGCCTTGGGCAATGGCTCGACAGTATTCTTGCTCTCCGCGCGGGCCAGCTCCTCGATCGCCTTGTTCATGTGCTGCTCCACTTGATCGAGAATCGCGCCAACGCGCTGATCTTCACCCGCGCGCTCCCGCAATTCGCCAACCTGCTCCAGCGCCTTCTGCTGGGACTCATGGACGACAGCGATGTCCTTCTTGTATTCTGGAGAGGGCTTGGAAGGCGGCTCGCGGCGCTTCAGCTTCCATGTGGCGTTGATGATCTGCTTCTGCAATTCCGCCAGCTTCGTCGCCGGACTGCCCGGCTGGCTGCCCTCCGATTCGCCTGACTGCTGGCTTTCGCGGAAAATCTCCTCGAACTGCCGCACCTCGGCGAAGTACATGTCGCCCGTTGTCCGGCGTATCGCGCCATCAGGTCCAACGTCGTCAGCCCAGAGGAAATAGGTCACCATGTCCTGCGGCTTCACGCCGAGTTTCTCCAGCGACAGCAAGTGACGCAGCTGTTGCTTCTCGTTTGCGGCTGTCACTTTGCCAAGGTCGATAAATTTTGGATCTTCGCCACCCATGCTGTAGGCGATCCCCGCTGCCTTGACCCCAAAGTCATCCCACACTTCCGCCTGAAAATTCACTTCTTCCAAAGGCGACACCTTCTGGTCGCCACGAGGCGAGGCGAGCTTGAGCTCCGGCGTCCGGTTCTTCAGGACATCGATCACGAAATCCGCCGGAACCTTGTTCGTGCGTCCGGCGTCGTCCACCAGTTGAAGATCATAACGCTGGCTCTGCGCGAGGGTCAGGTTAAAGTGAAAAACATTCGATCGAGCCGGGTCGATCACGAGCGGAATCACCGCCTTGTCCTTGTCCTTGGCGACAAGCTTCGCAGTGGTGACCGGCTTGTTCAGCGTGAACATGTAATCCAGTTTCGATCCCTCGACAGCGCTGACTCGATGAATGTCATCGAAGGTCTTTGGAGGAAGGCTGGTGTACTCCGGATAGGTCAAATTCGCGTCGGCCCGCAGGAGCGATGGGTACTCGAAGACCCGGATCCTGAAGTCGCGCGTCTTCCGGCCATCGTATTCGATTCGATAAAGGGTTTCACCCGAGATTTCCGGCAGGCTTCCACCGAAGACAGGATCATTGAGCGTCTTGGCGAGATGCACGCTCTGATTTGTCTGCGTCGTCGAAGTGCTCACGAGTGATACTTCGGAAGGAAGCTTTCCACCAAAGCGCGCGAGAATGACCACGCCAGAGCCGCGTTCCACCAGCGCGTCACCTGGAGTGACCGATATGTCACCCGAAAGCCGGATGATACCCGGCGTTGGCGCGCTGCTGCCGAGGTACGACAAGGACAAAACCAGCGCCGTGAGCATCGCCAGTTGACCGAGCCCGAAGAAGAATGATCTGTCAGAAAACTTCTGATGCCATGGGTTGCGGCGATTTTCATCGATGGCTTCCTGAATGACGCGCTCCTGAAGATAGCCAAGCTGGCCCGTCGTGGGATCGGCTTGCTGCTCGACGGCGGCCAGAAGCAAGGTTCGCAACCGCGGATTTCCGGCCTCGATCTGTTCCGCCACCCAGTGGTAATCGATCTTCAGTCTCCGGTTCCAAATCCACGCAACAACCCCCACCGCCACCGCCACCACCATCATGGCGTGCCCGAAGCCGGCACCAGAGCCAAAGCCTCCGCGCCCGATCAGCCCGATCAGCAAGAGCACGGCCCAGCAGACCGTTAGCACCCGCCAAAGCTGGTAACGGCGATAGGTCGCGACAATCGGTTCAAGTTTCGATCGAAGTATGGGTGCGATCATTATGCAGCCTCGGTTGTCATGGCACCGCGGCGCATCACGCGTCCGGCCAGCCATGTTTCGGTCATCAATACCACCAACGCAGCGACAATCAACCATCGCCACAATTTCTGACGATTCTCAATTTCCGATGCCTTGAGCAACACTTCGCGTTTCCTGGTTTGCTCCACGTTGCGCACTTTGCTCTGCGTTCCCAATGCCTTTAGCGGAACCGCCAGCTTTTCCAGAGTCTCCATCGGAATTTGAGCCGTGCGACTTTCCTCCGGCGAGAGGTTCACGGCGAAACGATACGGAGGCGTCACTGATGCCACGGTGTATATTCCCGGTATCGTCGTCTGGTTGAACTTCTCTCCCACCGCCACCGTGGCTTCCGTCCCATCCGGCTTCGTCACCGATACGGCCTGCGTCAACTTGAGCGCGGAAAGATCAACAGGATCGCCAACGGCGAATTGCGATGACTGTCCACGAACCGCCCCCGCCTGCTCAAGCACCGAGTGCAACAACGGCACAAACTTCGACGAGAGCGCGAACTGGCTGTCAGTGGGAAACCAGCCAAAGGTCAACACGAGCAGACTCCCTTTTCCGACCGGCGTCTGGAACATCGCCGGATCAGCCTCCTTGTTGTCGAATCGAATCAGGGCGCGGGAACCTTTCAGATGGGCGATATCCACGCGTCGATATTTCCAAATATGGATCTTGGTGAAGTCGCTGAAACGCGGATCAGCAAAGGGCGCGAACAATGGATGCTGAAAATCAATCTGCCCGAACATGGCGTAATTGCCCACTTTCGCCTCTTCGATTGGAACCGAGTCAACGCCCCCGAGTTTCGCGAGAGTTTGGCCAAGCTCCACGCCTTTGATGGCCAGCAAGGCGATGTTGCCATCGCGCACGAAATCTTGAACGATTTTCAACTTGTCCGCTGGAAGCGCGCCAACGATCACCGCCACCTTCACTCCAACGAAATCCGCCGCGGTCAGACTTGCCGTTGAACTTCGTGAAATGATCTCGATTTTTTGCCGTGTAGTCTCCGGGAATGCGCGCTTCAGATAATACAGCGATTGAGTGGGATCTTTTTCGGCATCGTCCCCCAGAAACAAGACTCGGATCTGCTCGGTCACTCTCGGGATGAGATAAAGGGCATTGTCAAAATCCGCATCATCCCCGGAGAGCGTCAGTTGCCCGGACTTGTTCTTGCCGTCCGCTTTGACAGCCACCGTGCGGGACTGCCCCGGCGGGACGTAAACCTCTCCGACCTTTTCCCCATCCTTCCACTGCAACTGAAATTGCTCCCGCGACGCATCCGATGAATTCGTCACCCTGACGCGCATTTCCTCGCCACTCTGCTGGCTTGCGTCTTCCGACGCGTCTGTGATCTGAAGGCCCGCGTTCGTGCTCCGGCGGGGCCCCACCTGCTCGGCCACTACTTCGACGCCCTTTGGCCACTCGTATCCCTGCAAACCCTCCAGCCGCACGCCTTCCTGGAAATCTGAAATCAACACGATCCGGCGAAGTCCCGTGGCATGATCACGCTTGTCGGATTCCTCGAAGGATTCCACTGCCCCGATCAATGCGCTTCCAAGCGCGGTCATTCCCCATGAAGGCTCCGCCTCGCGAAGCTTCGTCGCCCCGAGCGCGGCACGCTCACCCACACCAGCCGATGCCCATTGGGCAAAATTCACAACGGACCTCAAGCGCTGGTCAAATACCATGACCGCCGCCTGGTCCGCGGAATTTAACTTTCGCAGAATCTCCTCGGCTTTGTCTGTCGCCGCGCGCCAGAGGCCCTGCCGTCGCATGCTCGCGCTGGCGTCCACAAGCACAATCACCTTGCTCCCGCCTTCCTGGGCTGGAGTCGCATCGACCGGCCGCTTCAAAAACGGCCGCGCAAAACCGAGGGCGAGCAGTCCAAGCACAAGGCAGCGAAGGATCAGCAGGAGGAGGTGATCGAGTTTGCTGCGCCGCGTGACTCTTGGAGGCGTCGGCTGGAGGAACATCAGCGAACTGAAGATCATCTCCTCCTTCGTCGTGCGGCGGATCAGGTGAAAGATGATCGGAAACGCCACTGCGGCGGCGCCCGCCAGAAACAATGGCGCGATGAAATTCATGCGGAGGCAAGAGCAGTCTGCCGCATGATCGCGCGGCTGTGTTTGTTCCGCTGCATCCTGGCCCGGAGAAAATCAAACAGCGCCAGCTCCAGTGGACGATCTGTCGTCAGCCGCACACACACGATGCCCAGCTTGCCGCACGACTTCTCCACCGACTCAATATGCTGCCCGAGTCTGCGTTTGTACTCGGCGCGAGCCACGGTTGGATCGATGTAGAGCGTGCGTCCGCTTTCGACATCGCGAAACATGGAGGCGTTCTGGAAATCCAGACTGACTTCCGCCGGATCCATCACTTGAAAAACAATGACGTCGTGTCCCGCCGCGCGAAGGTTGGAAAGTCCCCTCTCCAGCGCATCGACGGGCGCAAAGAGATCCGAAATCACGATGAGCAATCCCCGCTTCTTGATCACCTCCACAATCCGCTTCAAGGGAGCCGTCAGATCGGTGCTGTGCCCGCCGGCGGGTTTCTCCAGCGCCAGCATCAGAAGCCGCAAATGACCCGGACGATGCCGCGCCGGCAGATAATCGCGGATGCCCTCATCGAAGGTCAGCAAGCCTGTGGCGTCCCCTTGCGAGTCCAGAAAATACGCCAGAGTCGCGGCAAGGGTATTGGCATAAGATGCCTTGGAAAAACCACCCGAACCGAAAGTCATCGACTGGCTGTTATCCACAATCAGATGGCAGCGGAGATTCGTTTCATCCTCGAACTTCTTGATGTAGTAGCGATCCGTCCGGGCGTAGAGCTTCCAATCAAGGTATCGAAGATCGTCCCCGGGCGTGTAATCGCGATACTCGGTGAACTCGACGGAAAAACCGTGGTAAGGGCTTCGATGAAGGCCGTTCCAAAATCCTTCGACAACGATTCTGGCCCGCAGCTCGAGGTTCTTTATTGCCATCAACGCTTGCGGATTGATGAATGCGCCCGATTTCATGTTGTCGTTGCGATGCATGGCCTCTAGCGATGCGTTTTTGTCTCTAACACTGCGGAAGTTAAGATGTTTCGCTCACATGGGAAGACTCTTTTTCCGAAACGAAGGTTACTATGAAGAATCCATGGAACCATCCGCAACAAGCTGCGGAGCTGGGGAACCTACCGGTCTGGATTTGCGAACTGTTTAAGCGCAGTTGTTCCCCGTCAGTCATTCGAATGATTCAAACCCGCTGGCGCGACTCCAGGCGTCAGAGCTGCCGGGTCAGCTCTGCGCTATTATCCACGGAAGTCATGGAACACAACGCAACCTCATCGCACCTTTGAGCCCTTTGCGTCCTTTTACGTCCTTTTACGTCCTTTTGCGGCAATCCACTTCCGCTGCGACATCAGACGCGCGAGGTTCCTTGTGGTTAAAAACGGGGAAACGGCGGTTGAACCGCAGATGGACACAGATCAAGGCAGATGCTGAGGAAGTTCAAAACGGGAGACGCTACACCGGGTGGGTGCAAAGCAAACAATCCGACAGGCACTTTGCCAGGAGCATCTTATCTGCGCTTGTCTGCGTTCCGGGAGACTTTCAACACATCCTCCATGCCCGGCGAGATGACGCTGGAAGTCTCTGATTTCCGTTTTCAGAACGAGCCCTCTGGAAGGACAGAGTGAGACTCGTCACCTCCTCTCCCACGCACGCCGGATTGCAACCGGGATAGGCCGACAGCATGTCGGCATTACGGGAACCACGACACCAGAGGAGGAGTGAAATCCTGATCGACCTTTGAGAAGGAAACAAAGAGAACGAATGGAAGGCTCCTGGTGCTCTCCACTGACTTCTGTGGTTCTCCACTGTTTCCAAATTGAACCGCTGATCTGCGCTGATATATCGCCGGTTTGCAACCGTCAGAGGGCCGGCAAAATGTCGGCGATACGGGAGAGAATCTGCAATGACCTCGGGATCGGTGGTGCCCGTGAACAAGCGGATCAATGAGATTCGCCCGCCAGGTGGAGCACCGCATCAAGGAGCTGGTCCGAGATCCAAAACTGGGCATCGCGGCGCAACGACTCGATCACAGGTTGAACCTCAGCTAACAGCCCGACGGCTTTTGCGCGGAGGAGGATGCTCAACAGGCCAACCGCGTTCAGGCCAAGTTCCCGAGCCACTTCATATCCCGCCGCTCGTCTATCAGCACCGCGTTGGCGCGAATCTCCAGTGCCAAAGCCAGCGCAGCCGTCTCACCTGGATCAAGCCGTTCGGCCCGAAGCTGGTCCGGCACACGGGAGCAAGATTGCTGGCGCAGCCAGGCGGGCAGAGCCAGGCCGGAGAATCGCGGGCTGATCACCGTCAGGCGACGGAATTCGTCCGCAACCTCATGGGGAATGACAACTTCATGGAACAGCTGCGGAAGGAGCTCCGCCTGACGAACACAGCAGAGGTTGAGAATGACGGAAGTATCCGCGACGACAATCACAGGAGTCGCTTCAGAGTTTCCATGTCTTCTTGCAGCATCTCAATTGTGAATGCTGGCAACTGTCGCTCGCCAAGCGCCCGCTGAAAGGTGAAGAAGTCAACCCCGGCCAGTTCTGCCCCGGCCACTTTTCCCATGCGGCCGCGCTCATAGAGGGCGCACGCCAATTCCAGCCGCAATTCTCCCGCCGTGAGATGCGACATTTCCAAATCTGGCAATTCCAATGTCATATTCACAGTCTGCCAGAGTTCCGGGAGACTTTCAACACATCCTCCATGCCCGGCGGGATGACCCTGGAAGTCTCTGATTTCCGTTTTCAGAACGAGCTCTCTGGAAGGACAGAGTGAGACTCGTCACCTCCTCTCCCACGCACGCCGGATTGCAACCGGGACAGGCCGACAGCATGTCGGCATTACGGGAACCACGACACCAGAGGAGGAGTGAAATCCTGATCGACCTTCCAGAAGGAAACAAAGAGAACGAATGGAAGGCTCCTGGTGCTCTTCACTGACTTCTGTGGTTTTCCACCGTTTCCAAATTGAACCGCTGATCTGCGCTGATGAACGGACGGCCATCATGTTCCGTGACATGTTAGTTCGTAGCGACGTTCACACTTTAACGAAGTCTCGCTCTTACCGTGCGGGCGTATCGAATTGATCCATGAGAATCCTCGAACCGGCCCGACTGGATGCCACAGGTGTTCTTGCTGGTTAAACTTGGAAACGGCGGTTGAACCGCAGATGGACACAGATCAAGGCAGATGCTGAGGAAATACCAAACGGGAGATGCTACACCCGGTGGGTGCAAAGCAAACAATCCGAGAGGCACTTTGCCAGGAGCATCTTATCTGCGCCTGTCTGCGTTCCTCTGCGGTTTCAAAGTTAAAGCCCCCCCCAAGTCCGCTTTGTGAACGCAGCATTCTTCCTGGCTAAAATTCCTTTTGTTCGCGTCATCCGGGTCATTCGCATTATTCGCGGGCCTGGCAGCAGCGCGAATCAGCGGTGAGAGCGCCCACGGTCTTGCCGCCTGTCCGTCGGGCAAAACGCTGTCGAATGCCCCTCGTTGACGTGACAGTCCGAGACCCGCGTCCCTGCCGGGAGAAACTCCACAATGGCTGCGGCGCCCTTCCGGTTCGTCCAGAAACGGCGCCTTGCGGACCAGGTTGAAGATAGATACTCTCCAGGCATGACAACGACCGTTGATGCCATCTACGAGAGTGGAAAACTCCTGTTGCCCTGTCCGTTGTCACTCCCGGAAAAATCACGCGTGCGGGTCACCATTGAAACCACTGACAACGAGCGCGAGTCCTGGCTGAAGATTTCCGAAGAATCATTGACGAAAGTCTGGAACAACGACGCGGACGATGTCTTCAATGAACTGCTTAAGAAATGATGTCGTTCTGCTTCCGATCCCGTTCACAGATTTGACCAGCCGCAAGGTGCGGCCAGCCGTCGTCATTGGCCGCAACGGAGTTGACCTTTTTCTTGTTCCGATTACGACGGTGCTTTCCAACGTGGACTTTCCCATCAAGGAATGGCACGCGGCGGGACTGAATGCGCCCTCCGGCGTCAAAGCCCAGCTTGCCACGGTGGAAGAAAGGCTGGTCGTCAAGATCGTGGTGCCATCACCGCAACCGGCCTGCAGACCCTCGACGAGCGGCTTCGTAACTGGCTGCAACTTTGACTCCGGCGAGAGAGCGCCGGAGGTGCAGATGCGAGGGGCGAACGCGGAAAGATGCCCGCAGCGGCCTCTGCCCAGGTGAGCAACGAAGCAGATGCGCCTGCGCCGCCGCCAAGATTTGTAGTCTATCCCACGGTCTCCTCAGTAAACTGCTCTCCCCA
>SIBF01000118.1 GCA_009695275.1 Pedosphaera sp.
GGCAGATCGTCAACAGGAGGGGCTGGAGCACTGGACTGGGTGGACATCGCCCAAACCTACGACCGACCCGTTGCGAGATCAGACTTTTTCGCGGATTCTTAATTCCACTTTGCTCCAACCCAATTCAACGGTTCTACTGAGGTCTGAGGATTGAGGAGCACACGCGCCCCAAGTGTTGTGGTGGGTGCCCCGCCCACCACGGCTCGAATGTGAAGGGCTCGCCAATTGGAAAGCTGGCTTGAATTTTCATTCGTCGGCGAGGTGCCGACGAATACACGCGAGGGCGGGTGTGGTCTCCATTTTGACCGAATCGATTCGATTAACGGTTTCCCAATCCCCACCGTCGATGCAGGAACCGCTCGAACGGCGCGAAGAAGAGCCGGTCCGTCAGCAACCCGATGGCGATGATGACGAGCATGATTCCGAAAACCTGATCCAATGCGCCGAGTTCACGTCCGTAATGGAGCAGAAGGCCGAGGCCGGACCCGCTCAGAATCGTGACGTAAATCTCAGCGGCCATCAACGAGCGCCAGGCAAAGGCCCAGCCTTGTTTCATTCCGCTGACGATGAACGGGAGCGCCGCCGGGAGGATCACGGCGAACCAGGTGTGAAAGCCGCGTGAACCCATGGTGCGCGCGGCACGGATGTAGATTGGCGGCACACTGCGAACACCCGCATCCGTCGCGAGCAGCACGGACCAGAGCGAACCCATCACGACGATGAAAAACATGGCAGTCTCGGTAAGACCAAACCAAAGCAAGGCAAGTGGCGCGAAGCAGACGCTGGGCAGTGTTTGAATTCCAAGAGCGAGCAGTCCGATGGTATCCTGGCAGAACTTGAAACGCGCATTGAGCAAGCCCAGAGGCAGGCCCAGTAGCAGTCCGGCGGAGTAACCGAGCAGAAGCCGCTTCAAAGTGACATAACTCGCATCGAGCAATGAACGGTCCCGAATCGAATCAACCAGGTACTTCAACACCTCCAGCGGTGAAGGCACCAACACCGGCGACCACACGCCCTTGCGAACCAGCCATTCCCAGGTGACCACCAACACGGCGAAGAACAGGAAAGCAGAAAGAAAGCGTTTCATTCCGCGACCTCCCCGATTTCAGGCTTTAGATGCCGCTTGAGCGCCCGTGTGATTTCCGTGGCGTATTCGGCAAGCGCCACGGTGTTGATGTCGCGCGGACGCGGGAGCTTCACCAAAAACTGCTCCTGTACCCGGCCCGGATGCGGTGAGAAGAGCACAACACGATCACCGAGACACGCGGCTTCGCGCACGTTGTGGGTGACGAACACAATCGTCTTGCGGCGTTCCTGCCAGATGCGCTGCAGATCGCCGTAAAGTTGCTCGCGCGTCAGCGCGTCAAGGGCGGCGAACGGTTCGTCCATGAGCAACACGCGTGGATTAGGCGCGAGGGCGCGAGCCAGTGCCACGCGCTGCTTCATCCCGCCGGAAAGTTCGTGGATGTTCGAGCGTTTGAATTTCTCCAGGCCCACCAGCCGGATGTAAAACTCAGCCACATCCCTGCGCTCCTTGGTGTTCAAGCCGGGCTTTAGGCGGAGTCCGAAGAGGACATTGGCCATGACATCGAGCCACGGAAACAATGCCGATTCCTGAAACATCATCATGCGGTCACGACCCGCATCGGTCACAGGCTGGCCGCTCGCTTCCACCCGGCCGGAGTCTGGCTGCTCAAGACCAGCAATGATGTTGAGCAGAGTCGATTTGCCGCAACCACTGGGGCCGACGAGGCAGACAAATTCTCCTTCCTGAACACTCAAACTCACGCGGTCGAGCGCGAGTACGGTTCCTCGCTGCGTTTTGAAGGTCTTGGAAACCTGGTTGCACACCAGCTTCTCTGGCGGAGCGTTTTGAAGTTCGGCTTGAATGCTCATCAACGCACCTCGGGAATATGGGCCTCGCGCAGGACGCCGTTGAGCAAGGACAGATTGTAGATTCGCGAGAGGTCGGGCTTGGTTTTCAGGAATCCAATCCGATGCGCGTCTTCCGCAGACTTAAACAGCGACGGGCGGATGGGATCATAAGTCAACTCGATCCGTTTCCACGCACTGTCGAGCGTCTCCTTCGGGAGGGCACGGGTTGTCTCGAACTTCAATTCTTCGTTAAGGATCCGCTTGGCTTCTGCCGAGTTGGTGCTGGCCCATTGCGTCAATTCCACATGGGCCGCAATCCATTTCTTCAGCAATTCTGGCCGTTCTTTCAGGAATCGGGCGCTGCTGACCAGGTGGGTTGTCACATACCTGCCCTGGGTTTCCGGCCACAGTGTTCCTTCGTCGAAATACACCTTACCCCTGGCTTCCAGCTCTAAACGGCTGACCCAAGGCTCAACCGTCCAAACGGCATCGAATGTCCCCTGCTTGAACATGGCGAACAGGTCAGGGTTGGCGACTGGAATCACGTGCGCGTCACCACCGGTGAGCGTGATGCTCAGTCCCCTGGACATGAGCCAGGCGCGCGCCGCCACGTCCTGGGTGTTGCCCAGTTGTGGAGAGCCGATCTTCCGGCCTTTGAAATCTGCGTCCTTTTCGATGCGTCCATCGGGCTGCACCACCAGCGCGGCACCGCCACTGCAAGCTCCGGCCACAATCCGGATTTCTTCACCACGCGATCTGAGATGTGCGTTGACCGCCGGATTCGGGCCGACATAGGTGATATCGACAGACCTGGCGAGAATGGCTTCCATGGCGGTTGGACCGGCGTTAAAGACAATCCACCGGACCTCAACATTCGTCCCGAGTCGCTGCTCAAACCATCCCCTGTCCTGCCGGCTCATCCCGTGAGCGATGACGGCTTGCGCATGGGTGATGTTGGGAAAGTGCCCGACACGAATGACGGCTTTCTCCGCAACGGCCTGGAGAGCGACAAGGCACCAGGCCCAAATGAATAGAAGTGCCCGGGTCATTTTCGTGGGCGCCGGGTCTTGGGCAATGGTTTGGAGAATGGAATGGCCATTCCATTGCGACGGAGTTTGCGCAGCGTCACCTCCACAACTTGCGCGAGAGTGTATCGGTCGAGAATCTCCGCGATGGCATTACGCACATCGAGCATCAGCATTCGCAGGCCGCAATGCTCCTCGTCAGGGCACGAACAGCGCTCGTAAAAGTTTTGACTCACGCACGCGATGGGCGCCAGCGGCCCCTCGATGCGCCGGACGAGATCGCCGATCTTGATTTTATCCATCGGCATCTTCAGCCAGTACCCGCCCTGTTGCCCGCGCTTGCTGTCGAGGTATCCGGCTTCCTTGAGCTCGACCAGGATCGCTTCGAGAAATTTGATGGAAATGCGCTCGCGCCGGGCCAGTTCGGCGATCTGAATCACCGAGCGTCCCGCCTCTTGCGCGATGCCCAGATCAATCAGCGCCCGCAAAGCGTACTCTCCACGTTTCGTCATCCGCATGATTCAAAGTCTAGTCAACGACTGGACAATGGCAATTTGAATCTTCAAAGCACTCGGTTCCGGGTTGGAATCAGAGGCGTCGGATCAAAGAGTCGCACCTTCAGACATCCGGCAGCCAACGGGGATGATCCGCGCCGCGACCATCGATGCCGCGCGTGAGCAATCGCGGTTTGGTGCCGTTGGGGTTCATCGCCCACAAGGCGGGAGGCTCACCGTTCTCGCAGCGGCAGAAGGCGGTTTGACGGCCACCTGATGATTCACTGGAGCGGAAATCCCAGACCGGAGGTTCCTGATGCGTCAACCGGGTCACCGCACCATCAGTCAGATTCAAGCGGCAAATATCCGCTCCGCCCCGCGCAAGTTCAGGTTTCCAATCGCGGTTGAAGTGATCCGTATCGGGTCGTTGAGGTTGAAATTCCCATGCGACTTTCGAGCCGGGAAGTTTGCGCGAGAAGAGTATCTGCCCATCGCGTGTCCATGATGGCATGTTCGAGCCGCTTCCGCGGTTTTGAGGATTACCATAGGTGGAGCCAAACCAATGGGCCTGCCCGGTCGTGAGAACTCGATGCTCGGAACCGTCCGGCCGGCCAATGCAGATGTCCGACCAATCGTGGGCGGGATCGCTTTTGAAATGACAGTCCTGGTAGAAAATCCACTTTCCGTCAGGCGACCAGCTCGTGCCGAAGTAAAGATGATCGGGATGACCCGCGACACGGACACGATTCACGCCGTCAACGTCACACGTCCAGATCTCGTAACCGCGCGGACTGGCCAGATGAAACGCAACGCGCCGTCCATCCGGGCTGAGACTCAACCCGTAGGGCAGCCCTTCGCCCGCGCGTGTGAACTCGCGAGCGTCGGCGCCGTCGAGGTTCATGCTGAAGATCTGGCCAACCTTGTTGCGCACCACTTGGACGAGGATGCGTTCATCGCTCACGAGCAGCGCCGGCGTATAAAAGACGGCCAACCGTTCGCGCGTGGCAATCTCAGTCAGCGAACCTTTGTCGATGTCGTAAAGCCAGAGATGTGTCGGCGTCTGGGTATAAAACTCTTCAAACGGACGTCCCGGCCCATCACGTCGCGGCTCCATGCTCAGGAAAACGACACGGCGTCCATCAGAGAGGAAAGGTCCAGGCTGCCACGTCGCCTGATTGGGAACGTCGAATTCAAGCGTGCGGAAACCCGAGCCATCCGCGTGGATCAAGCACGTCTTGCCCGCCGAGGTAAAGAAGAGGCGGGAGGGTGAATGACGGACCTGATGACGGTTATGCGCGCAACCAGACAGCGCCGCCGCAGAAAGGCACGTCAGAGAGTTCAGAAAGGATCTTCGATTCATTCCATCGGTTTCGCTCCTGCCGTTTGCCAATCTTGTCGCAACCGCGTTGTCAACCGCTGTATCCCCGGTGATAAACGCTGGCGAATGTGAGCAACTGAACTCAACTCAATTTCCGCAGCTTCGTGATGCGTCCCGTATGGACCCATTCCGCGACGATGATGTTCCCGTCGGCATCAAAGCAGGCGTCATGCGGATGGAGAAACTTGCCCGCGACCCATCGCTCCGGCTGGCTCCTCATTTTATTCCCGTCCTTGACAACCTGCTCGCGCCAGGCCGGATCCTCCCCGAGATGCGCCACCACGTTGTCCTTGCCATCTAGCAAGGTGATGCGCGCGCTCAGGTCGGGAACCAGCATCAGATCCTTGTACGTGTCCAGGTTTGCAGGCAGAATGAAGCCGTCGAGCGTCTTGCGATGCTGGCCGTCGAGAGTGAACCACTGCAATCTGGCGTTCGCTCGGTCCGCCACTGCCAGCATTGGCTCTCGACCAGGCCGCGCGTCGTAGCAGATCCCATGAGGCGTATTGAATTCACCCGGCCCCTTGCCCACCGCCCCAAACGCCGAAAGCCAGTTTCCATGCTTGTCATATTGATGGATGCGGAAGGCACCGTAACCGTCCGCCAGATAAAAACCGCCGTCCGGACGAAAGGCGTAATTGGTGGGCATGAACCGGTTGCGGCCCCAGACCTTCTTCGGCTGTGCGGCCTCGCCTTCGGGATAGATGCCCGAGGCCATCGGCGCGCGTCTTTCCCAAATCATTTCGCCTTTCAACGTCAGTTTGGCGAAATTCTTCAACTGCTGATAACCGGTGACGTAAAGAAACTGCTCGCGCCCTTCCGTGATCACTTCCAGGCCGTGCCCGCCTCCTTGAAACTGGCTGCCGAAAGCGCGCACGAACTTCCCGGTCTGATCAAACACGAAGATCGATGGATGGTCCTTCAACTCCTCACGCCCTTCATGGATCACGTAGAGCAGCCCCTCGCGGTCCACCGCGACGTTGTGGGTCGTCTGCCATGTGTATTTGTCCGGGAGCTGGGCCCAGTCATGCAGCACTTCGTAGCGATGTTCATTCTGGCCCACGACCAGTTGAGTCGCCGCTTTGCTCGCGGTCAGGAGGTTCGGCAAAGCTATAGCTGCCGCAGCGCACTGCGTGGCGTTCGTGATGAAACGGCGTCGGGATTGGCGGTTATTGAATTTCATGAGAATGAAGAGATAAGGTTGAGGGACCAGTCATTGGTTATCGGGAACGGCACCACTCTACGCAATCGCTCCCGTCAATCAACTCATCGTTTGGATGGAGTTCTGACCTTCCTCTTGATCCTAATCGCAATCGCGAAGTCAGAGGGATTAAGAGCAAGAGAAAGATTAAGATTTGGAGACTGCCATCTTTTGGCTCTCCCCTCACCACACATCCACCGGGCCTTGCGGCACCGGGATGTTCTCACGCCTGGCCGCTGCTGGCTCTTCCATGAAGGATGCCACGAGCGGCGGTGGAAGGTACTGGGATCGCAACTGTCCGCTGTCATCGAGAAACTGCTCCCGCCATCGGATGTAGGCATCCAAAACGGAAAGGAATTCCTCTCGCGTGGAGATCCGCACGACAGCCTTGTTGAACTGACTCGCCGGCCCGAATCGCTTCGAGTACCATGGCGCAACCTTGCGGAACATCCGGCACCCGATCTCTTCGCCGAACACCTCCACCATCAGATCAAAGTGCCGTCGCATCACTCGAACGCGCTCTCCAAAATCTTCGTCTGGCTGAAGCTCACCTGTCGCCAGGTAATGAAGAGTGTGCGTAAAGATCCATGGATTGTAAAACGCGCCGCGCCCGACGCTCACGCCAGCGCAGCCAGTTTCATCGAGCATCATTTTCGCCGCTTCGGGCGTGGTGACGTCGCCATTGCCAATCACTGGGACGCGGCCTAATGCGTTCACGACAGCTCGAATGCCTGCCAGGTTTACCCTGCCTCCGAAACCCTGTTCACGTGTGCGCCCATGAACAAAAATTGCGGCGACACCCACATCTTCAAGAGCACGCGCCAGTTCCGGCGCCGTCAGATTGTCGTCGTCCCAGCCCAAACGCATCTTGGCAGTGACCGGAATCTTCACCGCATCCACCATGGCTTTGACGAGCGCCGCCGTCTTGTCCAACTCAGTCATCATGGCCGAGCCGCCACCCACACGGCAGACCTTCCGCACCGGACAACCCATGTTGATGTCCACCGAGGAAATTCCCTGAGCTTCGAGGAAAACAGCAGCGTCCCGCATTTCCTCGGGCACTGATCCAAACAACTGCACCGCCAACGGACGGTCTGCGGCGCACGTTTCGATCAGCTTGAGCGCCTTGCGATTCCTCTCCAGAATCGAACGGGCGTTGACCAGGTCCGTCGTGCAAAGATCCACGCCCCCGATTTCCCTGATCACCAGCCGGAATGGCAGGTTGGTGTATCCCGCCAATGGCGATAGAAACAAATTTGATCTCAACTGTAATGAACCCAGAGCAATCATCTCGGGCGGCAGTATGCCATGAGCGGTGGAGGGTTCAATGGATTGCGACTCTCCCGGTATGATTTCTTTACTGGCTCCGATCACTGTTAACAATCCAACCGACATTCGAGACTTCATCAGGACCGGGGCTGAATGAGCTGCTGGGACAACTCCTCGCTCGTGAAGCTCTATCGTACGTTCGACACCCTTCATCTGGCCTGTGCGCGTGCGACTGGTGAAACCGAAGTCGTGGCCACTGACAAGAGACTCCGCGATGTCGTGAAACGGTTCGACTTCTCGCTCTTACAAAGGTGAATCCGGCAACAGCATGAAAGCAGTCACGCTTTGACTCGGCTCGGGCAAATCATTCCGCTGTTCACATGGCTCAGGGCAATTTGGAGCCTGCGACCCTTCCGTGCCTTTTGCCGATAAACCACCAGAACCAAATCGTTCCCAGTCCGCCGCATACCGCTGCGCCGACAAAGTTTGCCTGCGGGCTGATGTTCCAAAGCCATGCCCCCATGAACGAACCTGCGGTCACCACGCAGTCACGAATGAGATAGTAGGCACCGTAGGTGCGGGCGCGCAGCTTGGGAGAAGCTTGTGCGATGATGAGGGCTTTGCGGGCTGGTTCGCCAAATTCCTTCAAGCCGCGCACTGCGAATGCCAAGGCGAGCCACTTGAAGTTGTCCGCCCATAGCAACGTGACGGGGAACAGAGTGAAGAACGCAAACGTTATCAGAACAAACGGGCGTTGGCCGTACTTGTCCGCCAAGTGCGCGACTGGAATGTAACAAACCATCGCCGTCACCATTTCGATGCCCACGAGCCAGCCGAATTCCTTCGCACTCACACCACCGTGATTCATGGCCCACAGGATGATGAAAGCGTAAGGCATCCGCTCGCAGAAGCGGATGAGAATGTCGCTGACAAGCAGCTCGCGCAGCGTTGGATTGAAGGATTTTACCACATCGAGGAAGTCGATGTCGTGAGTAGTGGTAACCGGCGCAGGCTCCACGGGATGTTCTGCCATGAACCATTGAAAGATTGCCGTGGCCGAGCTGAGGGCGATGCAGCCGGCTAGCGCGAAGCGGATTCCATTTTCCCATCCAAAGCGGGTGATCATCCACCCGCCCACGAGTGGACCAACCATCATCGGCACCCGGCGCACCATCGATTGCACGCCGATGCCCATTGTGTGCTGTCGCTTATCGAGCGAAGACGCCACTACGTTGAACGTCGCGGGCAAGGACAACGCGCTCCAGGCGAGGAATAGAAAGGCTCCAATCAATAAAGCAATCCAGTGATGCCAAAGAAACACCACGATATAACCGGCGAGTGACAGGGCATTGAAGAGCAGCAATGAACGCCGCTGACCCCAGCGATCGGTCAGCCAGCCGCCCGGGTAGGCATAGAGGGCGCCGAGCAATGTTTGCAGGGCATCGAAGAGGCCGATGACAAACACTCCCGCACCGAGAGTTTCCAGATACTTCGGCGCGAAGCCGAGCCATAGCCGCTCGCCTGTTCCAGCGAGCACCAGCGCTACCAGCAACAGCACCGTGTTGCGTCGCAGTCCGAGGAAGGAAGTAATTCGCAGCCAGATGTTCAAGCTTTCAAAAAGGCTGCGCGGCATTGGCAGGCTGCGTAAAAGGCTTCATCTGCTGGCAAACTTTTACGGCAGTTGGAAATGGACCTTCAGCTACTCAGTAGCAATTTCAAGTAGGGCAGATCGGCGCTTGACGTCGCTTTTGGATTTGGAGTGATGCACTCCACCAGCTTCACAGGCTGGCCGATCAATTCACACGCGGCGGTGTCGTCAGTCACCGGGACAGCATTCTTTCGGACGACTTCCAAGGCCCGCAAGATCACCGCATATCGGAATGTCTGCGGAGTTTGCACAGCCCAGAGACGGGATCGATCGAGTGTCCGGTGAACCATGCCTGCTCCGTCTGTTTCCTTGATCGTGTCCGTGACGCGCTGGGCCGCGACAGCCGCCCCCACTTTTCTCGCCTCTTCGATTGTGGCGCGGATGATTTCCATCGAAGTGCAGGGCCGGGCACCATCTTGAATCGCTACAATTTCAGTTTCGGGCGGCACCGCCTGCAATCCGTTCCAGACGGAGTCCTGCCGCTCGCGGCCGCCCACCGCGAGTTTGAACGGCTTCCGGAACTTGTATTCACGCGCGAGTTCCTTAAACGCATCCTGCATTCCATCCCGAACCACCACCACGAGCTGGTCTATATCAGGACTCGAATCAAAGCGTCCCCAGGTGTGCGCAATGAGCGGTCGTCCGGCCACTTCGAGGAAGAGCTTGTCCACGTCAGGTCCCATCCGCGTGCCTTTCCCGGCAGCGACGATGATCGCGGAAGTCATGGCGCGGAGTGTAGGGAACTGAACTTGAAGCGCAACTTCCCGCTACACCGCGTGGCAGTCGAGGACTTTCAACTGTACCGTGTGCCGACCGTTGAACTCATTGATCTGCGGCACGAATGCCAGATCAAAGTTCGATGGAATTGCAGGATTCTTTCCGGTGTTCCACCAGACAGCCTCGTGAGTCGTGGCACCATCGGTAACCCAAAGTTTTAGGTGCTGCTTTTCCCGCCCCATCGGCATTGGTGGCCGTTGAAGCCGAAGCCGCCGGGCGCAGAGCTGAACGCTGGCATTCCCCTGTCCGCATGGCTGCAACCGGTCGATTTCTTCAATTGACTCGACCGTGATTTCATCAAGAGTCACTTCAGCATCCAGCTTCAACATCGGACGCAATTGTTCCGGTTGAAGTGCCCGCCGGGCGAGATCATTCAAGCGCGTCCGAAGCTCGGGCAATTTCGCCGGCTCAACCGTGATGCCTGCGGCCATCGCATGACCGCCGTGCCGAATGAGCAGGTCGTCGCACTCGCGCAGAGCGGCAGCCAGATCAAACCCTTCAATGCTCCTGCCGGATCCGCGCCACTGCTCCGCGTCACCGCCCACGATCAGCGTGGGTCGGTGAAATTCCCTCACCACTCGCGAAGCGACGATCCCAACCACGCCAATGTGCCACAGCATCTGGCCCTCAACGATCACGTAATCAGTCTCAGCCTGAAACTTCGCCCGGAGCGCACCGATAACTTCGTCCGTGATATTCCGCTCGATCTGCTGGCGTTCCCGGTTTTGCGAGTCGAGTTCGTGCGCGATTTCCGTGGCTTCTTCCATGCTTTGCGCCATCAGCAGGTGCAGCGCTCGTTCCGCGTTCTCCAGACGCCCCGCGGCATTTAATCTTGGACCGAGTTGATATCCGACGGCATGGACCTCGATGGGCTTGACCACTTGGGCAACCTCCTTCAAGGCGATCAATCCCTTGCGCGAGGTGTCGCCGAGCCGCACCAGCCCTGTCGTGACGAGAATCCTGTTCTCACCGCGAAGCGGCACCAGATCGGCAATTGTTCCGAGAGCGACAAGGTCCAGCAGCGGACGCATGTCAAAGGTTTCCATCCCCGCCAAACCGAGCTGGCGTCCCCGTTTCACCAGCGCATGAACCAGCTTGAAAGCCAGCCCTACCGAACATAGCTCTGTGAAAACTCCCGGGCCGCCTCCCGCAGCCCCACTTTCCCGAAGAACGCAAAGCTGCGGATTGACCAGGGCGTTCGCCGCCGGCGGTGGCGAAGACACTTGATGATGATCAAGCACGATCACATCCACACCCGAGCTTCGGAGCCACCCAATCGTCTCCGTTGCCGTCGAACCGCAATCCACGGCGAGCAGCAGTTTTGCCGGGTGCCGTTTGAGACAGTTCTCCACGCCTTCCCGGGTGAGCCCATAGCCTTCGTCCATCCGGTGCGGGAGGTAAGCTTCAACATGCCAGCCGAGCTGACGCATGGCCTCCATGAGCAGAGTCGTTGAGGTGACGCCATCCACATCGTAATCGCCGAAGATGACGATCTTTTCGCCAAGGCGCAGTGCATCGAGGAGACGGGCCACAGCCGCGCCCATGTTGGGCAGCAGGAAAGGGTCGGCAAGATCGCGAAGCTTCGGAGCCAAAAAACTCGCTGCCATGCATGGCTCGGACAAACCGCGATTCACCAAACACTGCGCCATGAGGGGTGAGACAGAGAGTTCGGTGATGAGAGACCGTGCCAGTAGCGGTTTGGGCGTTGCGGTGTGCCAGCGATAGTTCACAAATAGATGGAATGTCGGCGGAGCCTTTTTAGAAGCCTTGAAGTTGCCGTCAGTCGTTGGCCTGGTTCAGTCGCATTTACGGTTTCTCCTCCTGCACGGGCCCTAACCTAGCCGCCAGCACCGAGAAGAGAATGGAAGCGGCTATTACTCCCAGGACCACCACGAGAGATAGTGTTGTTGGAATTATCACATCGATCCACACCAGGAGCATCTTTGCACCGATGAAAACCAGCACGACCGATAGCCCATATTTGAGAAACCTAAAATACTCAATCGCTCCCGCGAGAACGAAGTAAAGGGATCGCAGCCCCATGATCGCGAAGACGTTTGAAGTGAAGACTATGAAGGCGTCCTGTGTCACCGCGAAGATGGCGGGAATTGAATCCACCGCGAAGATCAGATCCGTTGTCTCAACCATCACCAGCACGATGGCCAGCGGCGTCAGGGCACGTCGTCCGCGCCACTGCGTGATGAACCTCTGCCCGTCGAACTCCGAAGAGACGGGAAAAAGCCTCTGCATGAGCCGGATCACGGGATTCTTTTCGGGATGAACTCCCTCGTCGGCGGAAAAAAGCATTTTAATCCCGGTCAGGACGATAAAACCGCCGAGCACGTAGAGCATCCAATTGAACCGGTGAATCAGTTCCGCGCCCATCCAGATCATCGCGCCGCGCATCAGCAGTGCACCGATGATTCCCCAAAACAGCACCCGATGCTGATACTCCAACGGGACCCGGAAGTAGGCGAAAATCAGCGCGATCACGAACACGTTGTCCATGGAGAGCGACAACTCCACAACGTATCCGGTGATGAATTCGACGGTGTCTGAACGGTTCCAACCGCTGACGGTGCCGGGTGCCACGAAGGTGCCAAACGCCATCGCCACGCAGACCCAGACGATCGTCCAAGCGAAGGCCTCCCGGAAAGAAACCACATGGGCGTGTCTGTGGAAGACGCCCAAGTCCAGCGCCAGAAAGATCAGTATGATGCAGACGAACCCAGCCCAGTACCACGGCCCAATGTCCGCCAGCGCAAGCATCGGCCGGTCAGGCCTTCGCCGCTTCGACCCTGTTTTCCATCACCACATGCGACGTGTTAGAGATTGGGCGTTGCCCCTTGTGCCACCAAAGCACAAGAGCGCTCGCGATGTAGATGCTGGAATAGGTTCCCGTGATGATGCCCACAAGGAAGGTGAAGGCAAAACCATTGATGGCGCCGCCGCCGAACAGATACAGCGCCATGGTTGAAAGGAACACGGTTCCAGAGGTGATGATCGTCCGGCTCAAGGTCTGGTTCAAAGCCTGGTTGATCAGGTCGCGGAAGCTCCCACGGACGCCCAGTTTCAAATCTTCGCGAATCCGGTCAAAGATCACGATGGTGTCGTTGATCGAGAAGCCGATGATTGTCAGCAAAGCCGCCACGGTCGTTGCATCAAATTGGCGGCCAGACAAACAGTAGCAGCCGATGGTCATGAGCACGTCATGAATGATCGCGATGACTGCACCCACGGCAAAGGAAAACTCATAGCGAAAGGCGACGTAAACCAGGATGCCGAAGAGCGAGAGCAGCGATGCAAGAATCGCCGTGCGTTGGATTTCAGCACCGACCGTGGCACCCACTTTCTGCACACCCTCTCCTTTGAATTTCGCTTCCGGGAACTTCTCAATCAGCGTCGTCCGCGCTTTGGAGCCTTCGTCGATGGCAGTGGTGATGTTCAGTGACTTCTTGCCGCTTCCAAAATCACTGCTGAAGCCAATGATGGCGTCCTTCACTCCGACTTCCTCAAGAGCTTTGGCAATCTTTGTCCGGTAATCCTCCGTGTTGATGCCCTGGTCGAACCCCAGCGTCACACGATCTCCGCCGGCGAAATCGATTCCCATGGTTGATTTCCCGCGTGAAATCCCGTAGCCGATGCCGATCAAAATAATCAACCAGGACACTGTGAAAGCGGGCTTGGCAAGCTTCATGAAATCCAGGTTCGTGTTGCGGATGAAATGAAGCATCGACAACTTCTTCAGCCAGCCATTTCCCATCATCCAGTCGAAGATGATTCGCGTCACCACCAGGGCGGTGAACAAGCTCGCGGCCACACCGATGGTCAATGCCACACCGAAGCCCTTCACAGAGCCGGTTCCAAGAAGGATAAGAATGATTGAAGAAATCAGCGTGGTGACGTGTGAGTCGAAGATGGTGCTGAAGGCCCGGTCGTATCCAGCCGCAATCGCGCCTTTGAGCGACTTGCCCTTAGCCAGTTCTTCGCGGAGACGCTCGTAGATCAGGACGTTTGCATCCACCGCCATACCGACCGTCAGGACCACGCCGGCGATGCCCGGCAAGGTCAAGGTGGTTCCTACCGAGCACATCACTCCCAGAAGGATGATGATGTTCGTGATCAGCGCGACATTTGCGACCAATCCAGAAAACAGATAATAGACCATCATGAAGATGGAAACCGCCGCGGTGCCCACGATCGACGCCATCACACCGCTCCGGATGTTGTCTTTGCCCAGCGACGGTTCAACGCTTGTCTCCTCCATGAGATCAAGAGAAGCCTCCAGTGGATTCTCGAGAACATTGGCCAGCTCGAGAGCCTCCTTGAGTGAAAAATCTCCCGTGATGCTGGCGGTGCCACCCGGGATCGGTTCATTGATCTGGGGAGCTGAATAGAGTTCTCCATCGAGGACGATGGCCAGAAATCTTCCAACATTCTCCTTGGTAACTTCCGAGAATAATTCAGCGCCCTTGGCGTTGAATGCCAGCGAAATACCGGGAACCCCCGTCATTGGGTCCGGCTGGACGTAGGCCCTGGAAACATAAGCGCCCGTCAGTCCCTTCTCCGGCTTCTTCTTCACGAGATAGGCATGAACACTTTCGATCCCATCCTTGTCCTTGCGCTTGATGCGGAGCACTTCGTGATTGGGGCGCGTGAGCCCCTGATTAACCAGAGTGGAACTTTCTGGATGCACCAGGCGAAATTCCAGGAAGGCTGGCTTCTGGATCTGAGCCTTGGCACTCTGGATGTCGGCTTCACTCAAACCGGGAAGCTGGACCCGGATCTGGTCCTCGCCCTCGGGCTGAATGATCGGCTCGGCCACACCAAACCGGTCCACGCGGCGACGCAATACCTCCACCGCTTGCCCCAGCACCCGTTCGCGAGCTTCGGCAGCATCTACCTTGTTCGTGCCGGTTTGCTCGGGCGGCTTCAAGCGAACCAGGAAGGAAGTTCCCCCTTGGAGATCGAGGCCGAGCTTTATCTTGCCGGCGCTCTGTTGCTGGAGTTTCTGAAGAATCGCCTTGTTGGGATCCGCCTCGGTGCTGGCCTTGATGAATGGGAAAAATGGCGTGATGTCGTTCGTGCTGATGGCCTGCTGCAGGTTGGCGAACGTTCGTGTCGGATTGGCGGCATCAAGTTTATACGCTTCCTCCGCGATTGTTCGCACCGTTGCCACCGCGTTGCTTTCGCCACGCGTCACGGCCCGTTCCCGGAACACCTCAATCAGGTTGGACGATTGCGGCGGGTAAATCGACCACAGTGACCACGCGACGACGAAAACGACGAACGCGAACCTCCAAAACAAATTTCGATTCATGAAAATGGGAGACTATAAAGACTATAAATAAATGGGGAAACTATGATTCCGACGATCCTGCCGAGGACGAGTTGCGCTCGGTCACCTCGCTGACTGAACTCTTGAGAACTTCGATCTTCGTGTCCGCCGAGCGGATCGAGACACTTTTATCTTTCACACCCACCACGATTCCCACGATACCTCCGCTGGCGATCACCTTGTCGCCTGGCCGAAGCGTGTTCAGCATCGCTGCGTGTTCCTTGGCTTTTTTCTGCTGCGGACGGATCATGAGCATGTAGAACATGACTCCAAGGATGGCGAACATGCCCAACTGCGTCACCATCGCGCCCGTGGGATTGGCATTCGTCCCAGCCGGCGGCCCTCCGAGTGCAAGCAGTGCGTTTAAGCTCAATAAAGTCATATTTTCCAGTTTTGAGGCGCTAAATCTATGCGTGAGCTTCCTTTTGGCAAGCTCAACATGCGGAGAATATGAGTGCCTGTCGGTAAATCGCACACCAAGAAGGGCTGGGCAGGCTTGGCCGGCGCAATTTTTAGGAGTCAGCCATTCTTGGAAGACTCATAATGAGCGGTGCCTACCCGCACCAACAGGATCCATGGAGGCCCGGTGCATCCCGCAACACCCGTGAGCCGGGCGCGGCCAGAATACTCATATCGTCATGGCCATCATCCAAGATGGGTGCCTGCCGGTCACCCCGGCCCGTAGCGTGGTAAATCCCGCCGGGATATTCGATGCGGAATTGGCGCGGCATGACCTGCCTTTGCCGCCTCGCCGGATCTGGGTCAAAAGTAAGGAGCGGGAGTTGTCCGGTTGTAGGACGGGGGATGTGGGTCGTGTGGGACAGGATCGGATGCGGGGCATGCAGGGGAATGGGTTCGGATTCTGAACCGCTAATCTGCGCTGATCGACGCTAATGATAACCTCTACAAACCGTCTCCGCATTCGCCGCAAGAGATCTCCGTTTAACGAGTCTATTTCAAGACTCCTGAGAAGCACCAAAGGCCCATTCTGATTAGCGAAGATCAGCGCAGATTAGCGGTTCAGAATATCAGTTGGGTTCAAGTTCTTCGTTGTGGTTTGAGCAGCAGTGCGGGTCTATTCGAGTTCACGCGCATGGTTCCATTTCTGTCTGCGTTAATCCGTGTTCGTCTGCGGTTCGAGGTCATCCAGGCAGGGGCGTTTCGTCGTTGGCGAGCTCGTTGCTAAGGCTCTTCCATCTGCGTCGTGTGATGCGGCTGGAGCGGTGAAAGTGAATGATGTGGGTTCGACGTCTTCGCGCTCGTCTGGTTCCCAATTTCGAACCCGGTAAGTTGAAAGGTTAAATGGTATGTCTCGAAATCAAATACCGGATAGTTACGACCTGGTGGTGGCGTTGACGGAGAGGTCGATCGTGGGAGCGGATGAGTTCGGAGAGTCCATCCCGCTGTTGATCAATACGAAAGTGGCGATCGTGACGAATCGCAACACGCTGACGACGGCGCAGACGCCGTACGAGGATTCGCGCTCGGCGCTCAAGGCGGTGTACGCGGGTTATCATGAGGCGCTGGAGGAATGTGTGAATTGGTGCCAGGGGACGCGGGATTATCTGAAGCGTTATCTGGGCAAGCGGTTCAACCAGTCCTGGGTGCAGGCTGGCTTTAACAATTCGCTGGCGATCCGCCGCAATGAGGCCTTCCTGGTGGGTTTGCTGGACTCGTTGAACACGTTCTTCAACTCGCACGAGGAATGGCAGGATGAGGCGCATGGGATCACGGCGGCGCAGGCGTTGAGTTTGCGCTCGGGGCTGGTCTCGGCATCAGGAGCGGTCGTCCTGGGCAAACAGGCTCGCGCCGAGGCAAAGGTTCCGCGCGATGCGGCCTTCACCGCAATGCGCAAACGGTTGAGCGATCTGGTAAGTGAATTGAAGCAGCGGCTCACGCCGGATGATCCGCGCTGGCTGGCCTTCGGGCTGAATCAACCTGGCGCATCGAGCACTCCTGAAGTGCCGCAGAATGTGACGGCGATCAGCTATGGTTTCGGCCAGATCCTGGCCACGTGCGACGCTGTGCCGCTCGCGACGCATTACCGTTTCTTCACGCAGGCCAATCTGGAAGATCCTGAACCGGTGTTCGCAGGGCAGCTCCCCTCCCCCCCCACGCTGGTGATCTCGGACCTGGAGCCGGAACAACTCTATCAAGTGTACGTCTCCGCCGCGAATGAAGCGGGCGAGAGTGATATGAGCGAACCCGCGTCGGCGACGCCCATCGCGCTAGCCAAGGCTCACACCCCCGGACTTGGGTGGAATTGGATTGAGCCCACTATTTCAAAGATCAGGCGCAGTTCGGTGCCTGGGAAAATTGTTTCGGTGGCGGTCAGTTCTTCACATAAATGCTGGAGCGTTTGGTCATGGGCGGCGGTG
>SIBF01000119.1 GCA_009695275.1 Pedosphaera sp.
GCAAGGTCAAACCGAAGACCAAGTGCAATACCCGAAGCTTTCGTCAGCACTTCCTTTCCGCAAGGGGCGGCCGCGAGCGTCTTTATGCACTCCTCTTTGCCAAAAACCCCACCGTCTTGGACTTACACATTTGAAAAGACGCGTCGTAGAACATGAACCGCACAAGCACATTGAGGTTGCCAAAGAGTGCGGGACGCGGTGGAACGCGTCCTTACCAGCGCACTTCGGCATGAATCACGCCTTGAAACTGCCATGCCTCCCCATCGTTGACCAGGCCGCGCCGGATCGGGTTCTCCCGGACATACGTCCACTTGTCGGAGTATTCCTGGCCATTGCGAATGCGATGGTGAAAGGCCCTTCGTTGAAATGCCCACGGTTGATCGACATGCCGCCGGCTGAACTGGCTTTTCCAAAACTGAATCCATTGATCGATGCCAAAGTGAAGGTCTCGCGGCGCGCAGAAGAAATGAAGGTGGTCCGGCATGAGCAGATAATGACCGACCAGTCATGCCGTCGCCTCGTTGCGCCAGACATCTTCGAGTGACCGTTGCACTTCGCTCCGGGCGACCCAGGGATCGCGGTCTTTGGCATTGACGCTGACGAAGAAAATGTTCGGTTGCCCAAGAAACACATGCGCCCCAGAAGCAGGCGCAGCGCGCCCAACGCGAGACCAAAGCGGTGAGTTGTCAGCCATGAACAACAACTACCTTGAACCCGGGACGCTCAAAAGCCCAATGTGCTGGTAAGGGCGACTTCCACGTCGTCCCTGACTTTCCAAGTGCGACTCGTGTGAGGAATAGCAGTTTCTCTGGTGACCAGCCAAGAGCGCAGGGCACGCGCCCCCGTTTGGCCTGCACTCTCTGTCGAGATAGATGGGGACGCGGTGGAACGCGTCCTTACCAGTCAAACAATCAATCCGACACTGCGATGCGATTCCCGTTGGTGTCGCCGGTGGAGCGCAGATGTTCGCGGAGCCGGGAGGTGGTGAATTGCTGAACACTGCCATCGCCCAGGAGAATGTTGCCGGCGTGTTTGTGGACGTTTTGGTCCCAGCCTGCGGTAGCAATTTGCGTGTGATTCGTGCCGAGTGGGCCGACTTGCGCTGTGCCGTAAGTGAAGCGAGTAGGCATGCTGTTCGTAATGTTGCGGTCGCCCACATGGAGCATTTGCGGTTTTGTTTCATCCGTGTCGAGGCCGACGAAGTAGCTCAGATTGGAATTCTCAGCGAACTTGACGAGGCCGGTGTTGGTACGACGGCGCTCGAATGTCCGTGCCTCTTTGCGGGCCAGAATGTCCTTCGGGCAAAGGAGAAGCCTCGGGTCAGTCAACTCATTCGAGATTGCGGCAAAGTGGAACCAAACCAGCGTCGGATCGTTCGACAGTTCCTTGGACCCACCGTTCGAAATCGGTATCTGCATTGGGAATCGATCTCCGTGATCCGTGGCAAATATCCGGAACGCCAGTCCGATATTCTTCAGATTGTTCACGCATTTGATCCGTTCGGGTTTTGCCGGGTTGTACGCCAGCCTCGGTAAAACCAGCATCGTTAGAAGGATCACGATGCCGATAATCACAAGCACCTCCACCAATGTGAATGCCTGTCGATTCGACGTCTCTGGTTTTAGTTTCACGATTCTATTTTCGGCAGTGCCAACGCCGCGTCCACCGTGCAGCAATCCAGTGGCTACTGACAAACAAGCTGGCGACATATCACGCAATGCCTCGGTAAGGACGCGTTCCACCGCGTCCCTGACTGTCTTGCGCCAAGGCCGCTTGAGTTCTCCCCATCGGCTCGAAACGCAAATCCACTTTGCCGCCCCGATCACTACGCCAGGTACCGAGTCGAGAAGTTTGGGACGCGGTGGAACGCGTCCTTACCAGCGCTCTGCAGTGTTTCGGCGCTTTCACTCACGCCAGGATTGGCTTCACCACTTCGCCATGCACGTCCGTCAGCCGATAATCGCGGCCTTGGAAACGGTAGGTCAGTTTAAGGTGATCGACGCCGAAGAGGTGCATGATCGTCGCGTGCAGGTCGTGGACGTGGACCTTGTTCTCGACGGCGTAGAAGCCGAAGTCGTCGGTCTTGCCATAGACGATGCCGGGTTTGATGCCGCCACCCGCCATCCAAATGGTGTAGCCGTGCGGGTGATGGTCGCGCCCGATGTTGTCGGGGCTGAGGGTGCCTTGCATCATTGGCGTGCGTCCGAATTCGCCGCCCCAGAGCACGAGCGTTTCATCGAGCAGGCCGCGTTCTTTGAGGTCTTTGATGAGCGCAACGGCGGGTTGATCGGTTTCGGCGCAACGTTTCTTCAGGTCGAACACGAGGTTGCCATCCGGTCCACCGTGATGATCCCATCCGCGATGGTAAAGCTGCACGAAACGGACGCCGCGTTCCACGAGCCGGCGCGCGAGCAGGCAATTGTTCGCGAATGACGCGCGGCCCGGCGTGGTGCCGTAGGCTTCGTGGGTCTTGGGCGATTCCTTGGAGATTTCCATGACCTCGGGCACGCTCGTCTGCATCTTATACGCCATTTCGTAGGAGGCGATGCGCGTCTCGATCTCCGGATCCTTCAACACATCGTAACGCATCTGATTGAGATCCTTGAGCGCGTCGAGCGATTGGCGGCGGCGCGCGCTGCTCATGCCCGGAGGATTGCTGACGTAGAGCACCGCGTCGCCCTGTGAACGAAGTGTCACGCCCTGATGCATCGTGGGCAGGAAGCCGCTGCCCCAAGAGGCATTGGTAAGCGGCTGGCCGACGCCTGTCATCAGCACGACGAATGCGGGCAGATCCTTGTTTTCGCTGCCGAGACCGTAGCTGAACCACGAGCCCATCGCCGGCCGGCCGGCAAGCTGTGCGCCGGTGTTCATGAAAATCGTCGCGGGATCGTGATTGAACGCCTCGGAGTGAAAACCCTGCACGAAACACACGTCGTCTGCGATGGACTGGAGGTGCGGCAGGAGCTCACTGAGCCAGACGCCGGACTTGCCGTATTGCGCGAACTTGTAAGGCGAGGCGAGCAGCTTGGCGTTCTTGCCGATCTGCGCGAGGCGGATGTTCTTCACCAGTTCCTCTGGCACCTGCTGGCCATCGCGCTTCTTCAGCTCGGGCTTGGGATCGAACAGGTCGAGGTGCGACGGGCCGCCGGACTGGAAAAGGTAAATGATGTTCTTGGCCTTCGGCGCGAAATGAGTGCCGGCGAGCGCTGCTGTGTTCGCACGGACGAGGGCGTCCGCGCTCCGATCCGCGGCGAACAGTTTGTCGTTCAGCAACGACCCAAGCGCGAGCGAGCCCATGCCGGTGGCGCATTGTTGGAGGAACCGGCGGCGGGTGGTGGTACGAAGAATATCTAGTGTTTGAGGGTGCATGATTCAGCCTTTGTTCAAGGATTCATCCAAATTGAAGAGCACGTTCGCGAGCATCATCCAGGCGGCGAGTTTCCAAGTGTTCAAGTCGGTGTTGATTGTGTAATCGTGGATCATGTCGCAATCGCCCCGACTTTTAGGTGAATTCGATGCTGTTAAAAGCCCCATTTCGAACGAACGCATTTGCCAAGGACATCGAAACAGGACTATTCTTGCCGCCAAGCATGAAGAGTTAGTTCGATTACCATGTGGTCTGCCACCGCGACGACAATGGGTCTTTCGTCGCTTACACTCCGGCAATCCCTGGCTGCCAGGCGATAGGGTGTTCGCCAACCGAAGCACAGGAGGCGCTTGCGGATGTCTTCGAAATGATCCAGGACGAATACCAGGAGCGCGGTAAAGCTCTACCACCGGACTTCCAACTCGTAGCCGACCATGCCCGCCAAGGCTCGTGAGCTGCAGCGGGCGGCTCAAACTCTGGGTTTCCGACTGGCACGATAGAAGGGGAGTCATGCGCGATGGATCCATTCCGACGGGCGTTCGAAAACGATCCCCGTACATCCCTCGACCGAAATCGGCGGCTGGTTGTACCGTGAAATCTTGAAGCAGCTTGGCATCTCGGAAGAGGAGTTTCGCCGACTCAAGTGATAATCAGAGAACGGTAAAACATACTCCCCTCATCCTTTCGTGAGTGTTTCATCCAAGTTGAACAATACATTCGCGACCATCATCCAGGCGGCGAGTTTACGAGTTTCAAGTGTCGCGG
The DNA here is from genome assembly GCA_009695275.1 of Pedosphaera sp. Taxonomy (GTDB): domain Bacteria; phylum Verrucomicrobiota; class Verrucomicrobiia; order Limisphaerales; family F1-12-MAGs170; genus F1-120-MAGs170. The sequence goes on from SIBF01000119.1 coordinate 4,133, forward strand.
GGTGTTCTACTGAACCTACATTGACCAACGAGTCGGCGGACTTTGGATCACTGTGGAAAGTCTTGAGTTGATCAGCAATAAAGTCTTTCAAGCGGCGGTGTTCAGCCTTGGTCGGCGCGCGCCCCAGGCACGAGCGGAAAGCGAAGTCGATTCGAGCATCGTCGTCCTTGCCGCCTTCGGTGAGAACCCTTTGGGCGAAGACGCGGGCGGCTTCGAGAAGCGTGGGCTCGTTCAACGCGGCGAGCGCTTGCAACGGTGTGTTGGTGCGCGGGCGGCGGGCGACGCAGACTTCACGGCTCGGCGCGTCGAAGGTCGCGAACGTCGGATACGTGCAGACGCGGCGCCAGAAAGTATAGACGGCGCGGCGATAGAGATCCGGGCCCTCGCTGACGGGCCATTCGTCCATGCCGATCTCGGGACGCAGGAAGCCGATTTCTTTCCACAAGTTTGGAACCTGTATCGGATAGACGCTCGGGCCGCCGAGCTTCAAATTCAGCAGGCCGCTCACGGCCAGCGCCTGGTCGCGGATCATTTCTGCATCCATGCGGAAACGTGGACCGCGCGAGAGTAATCTGTTGTAGAAATCTTTTTCCAAGCGCGAGGCGTCAGTAGTGGCGTTCTGCCGATAGGTGGCGGAAGTGACGATGAGCTTCTGCATCGCCTTCACGTCCCAGCCGGAGCGGATGAACTCTGTCGCCAGCCAGTCAAGCAGTTCGGGATGCGACGGTGGCTCGCCCTGACGGCCAAAGTCTTCGCTCGTCTTCACGAGTCCGGTGCCGAAGCAACGCTCCCAAAAACGATTCACCGTCACGCGCGCGGTGAGTGGGTTCGCGGGATCGACCAGCCACTTCGCCAGTGCGAGGCGGTTGACTGATTCCCCAGCGGGCAAGCGTTGAAAGACAGCCGGGACTCCGGCGGTCACGTTCGAACCCTTGGTCAGGAAATCGCCACGAAGATGGATGTAGGTTTCGCGCGGCTGCGGTTCGCTGCGTTCCTGCATGACGAGCGTGGTAAACTTCTGCCCGGCGAGTTGCTTCTGCTTTTGTTCGAGACGAAAGATTTCGCTTTCGAGTCTGCGGATCTCGGACGAAGCGGAGCGCTGGAACGTCGTGAGTTGTCTGGCCTGCTCAGGACTGCGCGTGGCGGGCTTGGTTGCGACTACCTGGCGGATCTCAGTGGGAACCGGCCATTGTGCGGCCGGATCCTTCTCCGTGGTCACCGAGATGCGGAAGCGGCCAACCGTATGGCTGTTCCCGTGGTAGTGATCGAACCGGAAGGTCAGCCGGCTGCCGCCAGCGTAGCCAGCCACATCCTTGAGTTGCGCGATGAGGAAATGGCGTTCACCAAACCTCGGTCCGATGGCCCAGCCTGTCTTCGGATTGCGGTCGATGGCGTGTTCGGCGCGGTAGTATTGCTGCTCCCAATCAGCAGTGGCGCTGGCGAAGAACAGGTTGGTGCCGCCAGGGGTTGATGAAGCATTCCCGCCCCTCACCCCGGCCCTCTCCCGTCCTAGGGGCGAGGGAGCAATGCTTAACGCGAATTCGTCGAGGATGAAGTTTCCGGTCTGGCCCCAGCGACCAGGACCGTTCTTGGGGAGGCTTGGATCAGGAAGCACTTCAAGCAGCACGGCGGTGATGCCGGTCAGGTCAGTCTCGGCATCGACGGTGATCGTGTCATAAATCGGGTTAATGCCGGTGCCGAGCACCGAGCCGTCCGGGAGGTTGGTGTAGCTGGAGCCGCCATTGGAATAGGTGTTCGTCAGGTTCAGCGTGCGCCAGACGTCGCCTTTCTTTGCGATGAGCTTTTCCCACTGCGTTTGTTCAGCGGCCAGCTTCCCATCGGTGGCGGCGAGATCGCGCTTTGTTTGATCAAGACGAGAGCGGATAAAGTTCTCGGTCCCGGTCAAGTCGGGCTTTGGCACTTCGACGTTCGGGCCGACGCTGTAATTGCCGCCGTCAGTCGTGTTGTTAAAGAATGAGTAGAGGCGGTAGTACTCCTCGTGAGTGATGGGGTCATACTTGTGTGTGTGGCACTCGGCGCAGTTCAGCGTCAGTCCAAGCCATGTGGTGCCGAGCGTCGCGACACGATCCTTGACCGCTTTGGTGCGATATTCCTCCGCATCGCCGCCCCCCTCGTCATTGACCTTTGTGTTGCGATTGAAGCCGGTGGCGATCTTTTGTTCGAGCGTTGGGTTCGGCAGGAGGTCGCCCGCAAGCTGATCGATCGTGAACTGGTTGAACGGCTGGTTGTGGTTGAAGGCGTTGATGACCCACTCGCGATAAGGCCAGATCGAACGGGCGAGATCCACCTGATAGCCGTTTGAATCAGCGTAACGAGCGAGGTCGAGCCAGCCGCGCGCCATGTGTTCGCCGTAATGCGAAGAAGCGAGCAGGCGATCCACGAGCTTCTCGTAGGCATCCGGTGAACGATCCTTCACGAACGATTCCACCTCGGCCCAAGTCGGTGGCAGGCCCGTCAAGTCGAGCGAAACGCGGCGGATGAGCGTGGCGCGGTCAGCCTCGGGTTGTTGGCCGAGTTTTTCTTTTTGCAGGCGAGCGAGCACGAAGCGATCAACGTCGTTACGGATGACGGTTCGAGGATTGGCAACGGCTGGCGGCGCGGAGTGTTGTGGTGCTTGGAAAGCCCAGTGTTTGCGCGGATCAACTTCGGGCCAGGTGGCGCCTTCATTGATCCACTGGCGCAGCGCGGCGATTTGGTGTTCGTCCAGCCGTTCCCCCTTCGACGGCATAGCATCATCCGGATTCGTGGCGGTGACGCGCTTGATCAATTCGCTTTCGGCGGCTTTGCCCGGAACGATGGCCGGTTCGCCGGACTTGGCTGGCTTGAGCGCGGCAGCCCGTGAGTCGAGGCGCAAGTTCGATTTTTGTTTATCCGGTCCGTGGCACTCGAAACAGCGCTTTATGAAGATGGGTTCGATCTCCTTGCTAAAATCAATTGGCTGACCACTCGTCGGAGGCGTGGCGGCCAGGATGGGTGAGATGCAAGCGATCAGGCTCACGACAGCAAGAACAGCAAGCGAGCATGCTGAAATCTTGCGCGATTGGAATTGTGTTTCGAACTCAGGGCTCATCGCACGGAACTTAAGAGCCTCGGCCAATCCCGACAACCGTTTTGATAAACTGATTTGACCAGCGTCATGTTCCGGAGGCGAGTGGTGCCGGGCAGTTTTCACGCGCGCTCGATCTCAGGCGGCATCAAACGCTTCGATTTTTCCCTCACTTCCATCGGATGGAGAAGATAATCCCCCGGACTTTGTGCGCGCTCTGCGCCCCGTAACCTGGAAGGCGATTGGCTTCTTCTCCCTCTCCTCCCCACTCAGGGAGGAGAGGGCCGGGGAGAGGAGGAACTTTTTTTTGAGATTGCCCCTCTCTCCGTCTCTCTCCCCGCTCGTTCCTCGCGGAGAGAGAGGGTAAAGACCTGTGTCCAAACTGCCGGTTACTGGGCAGGGCTGGGAGAGGATGGTCGTTTCCATTGGTTTCCCCTCTCCCTGCTCGTTCCTCGCAGGGAGAGGATGGGGAGATTGATGCAGCCTAGCCCCGCCCGTTTGCGAGTGATTGCGGAGTAGTGGAATGCAGCTACAGTGGCGGGCAAGAAGACACAGAGAATGATAGCGACGATTCAATACCTCCTTCAGCCGTTAGCCGCGTTGCTGTTGACGCTCGGCATTCTTGCGTCAAATCTGAGCGCGTTCGCAGTTGAGGCCGACGTGCAGGGCATGGAGTTTTTCGAGAAGAAGATCCGGCCATTGCTGGCGGATCATTGCTACCAATGCCATAGCGCGCAGGCCGAGAAACTGAAGGGTGGACTCTTCCTCGATACTCAGGCTGGAGTGCTCAAGGGCGGCGACACCGGTCCCGCAATCGTGGCCGGCGATCCGGAGAAAAGTCTCCTGATCAAGGCGGTTCGCTACACCGACGAGCAACTCCGCATGCCACCGAAGGACAAGAAGCTTACTTCGTCGCAGATTGCTGACCTCGACGCGTGGGTTAAGATGGGCGCGCCTGATCCTCGGAACGCGGCGGCCGCTAAATCCAGCTTGCTAAATCCGAAGTCGCAGGGGGCGAATCATTGGGCGTTCAAACCGGTCATTCAACCGGCCACGCCTGTGGTGCGAAACAAATCCTGGGTGCGGACCCCGATCGATGCCTTCATTCTTTCCAGGCTTGAAGAAAAGAAATTGACCCCATCAAATCCCGCGGACAAGCGCACGCTCATCCGGCGCGCCACTTACGATCTGACGGGGCTCCCACCAACGCAGCGGGAGGTGGGTGCTTTCCTGGCTGATCGATCTGCAGTCGCATTCGCCAAGGTTGTGGATCGTTTGCTGGCGTCTGCTCAGTACGGCGAGCGCTGGGCAAGGCACTGGCTGGATGTCGCGCGCTACTCGGATACCAAAGGCTACGTGTTCGAGGAGGAACGGCGTTACGCCTACGCCTATACCTATCGCGACTACGTCATCCGCGCCTTCAACGAAGACGTTCCTTATGACCGGTTCATCAAGGAACAACTCGCGGCGGATCGGCTTGAACTTGGTGAGGACAAACGCGCTCTGGCGGCGATGGGATTTCTTACACTTGGACGCCGGTTTCTCAACAGCGAACCTGACATCATTGATGACCGGATTGACGTGGTTTCACGCGGCCTGATGGGATTGACCGTCGGATGCGCGCGTTGTCACGACCACAAGTACGATCCCATTCCGAGCAAGGATTACTATTCACTTTACGGAGTGTTCGCGAGCAGCACCGAGCCATCCGAGAAGCCGCTACTTGGCACCAAATCTCTGCCGGAAGCCTACCCGGATTACAAAACTGAGCACGAGAAACGCAAGAAGGAGTTGGATGATTTTCGTGTGGAGAAGGAGAGCGAGGCGATGACGAAGCTGCGCAGCCAGATCGGCGATTACCTTCATGCCGCCTGCGATGCCCGCAAACTCTCGGACTCCAGTGAGCAGGAGAATCTCGCCCGCAAACGCAAGCTGGACCCACGGGTCACGCGCAAGTGGATGAGCGCCCTGGAAAAATCCGACAAGGAACCGAACAACATTTTCGGCCCCTGGCTTGCATTCGCAGCGCTCAACACAAACGAATTTGCCTCCGCCGCCAGGGATCTAGTCGGTCAAGTCCGCTCTTGGGAACCGGCAAGAATAAATCCGGCGCTGAGCCGGCAACTGTTGGAAGCTGAGACGCCGGCCAGCCTCACGAACATCGCGGAAGTCTATAACAGGGTTTTTGCGGACATCGACAAACAATGGACCGCCTCGCAGACGAACAGCCCCGCTCCCACTGCGCTGGCAGACCCGCAGCGTGAGGCTCTTCGCCAGTTGCTCTACGGCGAGTCGTCTCCGATCAAGCTCACTTCAAGCGAGGTGTTCCGCCTCTTTGACACACCGGCTCAACAGAGATCGCGCGCGCTTCAGCGCAAAGTGGAGGAATTGGATGCGCTGCACCCCGGCTCGCCACCCCGGGCAATGGTTCTCGAAGACAAAACAACGCCGGTAAATCCGCGCGTCTTCATCCGTGGCAATGCGGGCAACTTGGGCCCGGAAGTGCCGCGGCAGTTCCTTGGAGTCTTGAGCGGCGAGAACCGCAAGCCCTTCGTCAAGGGCAGCGGAAGACTTGAACTGGCGGAGTCGATTGCAAACCGTGGGAATCCGCTGACCGCGCGGGTTCTGGTCAATCGTGTCTGGCTCCACTACTTCGGATCAGGACTGGTGAGAACTCCAAGCGATTTCGGCCTCCGAAGTGAACCACCCACCCATCCGGAACTGCTCGATTTTCTGGCGACCCGTTTCATGGACGAAGGCTGGTCTCTGAAGAAACTTCAACGGCTGATCCTCCTGTCGAACGTTTACCAGCAGTCCAGTGATGAAATCCCAGCTTCCGTCGCCATCGATCCGGCCAATCAGCTTCTCTGGCGGATGAACCGCCGCCGCCTGGATTTCGAGGCGATGCGCGACTCGCTTCTTGCAGTTGCCGGCAGCATCGACCTCGCGATGGGCGGGCTTCCGGTCGAGCTGACCACACGGCCCTTGCCGAACCGGCGGACGATTTATGGATTCGTCGAGCGTCAGAATCTTCCGGCGATTTTCCGCACGTTTGATTTTGCGAACCCAGACGCCACCAGCCCGCAACGATTTAACACCACCGTTCCACAACAAGGTTTGTTCATGGCGAACAGCCCGTTTGTCGTCCAGCAAGCAAGAAGCCTTGCCCGGCGTCCCGAAGTGCGGAGTGCCGCGAACTCGACGGAGAAGATTCGAGCGCTGTATCACGCGACGCTTCAGCGTGATCCGTCCGTTGAAGAGATCGGGCTGGCCACCCGGTTCTTTGTCACTCAAGTGTCGTTGCCGTTATTCGAGCCAGAAATGCCGGCCTGGTACTATGGTTACGGAAATTATGAACCCGCCAGGAAGCGCGTTACGGAGTTCAGTGTCCTGCCTGCATTCACCAACAACGTCTGGCAGGGCAGTGGAAATCTTCCGGACGCCAAACTCGGTTGGGTGATGTTGAACAATGCCGGCGGCCATCCGGGCAATGATAGGGAACACGCTGCCATCCGCCGCTGGATGGCACCGAGCGATCTCGTGATCTCGATCAACGGAACGTTGGGCCATGACGCCGACAAGGGTGACGGCGTACGCGGATGGATTGTTTCAAGCGGTGGCGGTGAACTGGGCGCCTGGACCGCCAAAAAATCAAAAGCGGAGACAAAGCTTGCACGAGTGGAGATTAAAAAAGGAGAAGCGATCGACTTCGTTGTGGACTGCGGTGAGACAGTTGATTCGGACGGCTTCACCTGGGCTCCGACGATCAAAGTGATTTCCTCTCCACAACCGATCCCACCGGGCGCGCCGACTGACTGGAACGCGAGGCTGGATTTTGGAGGACCAAAGGAGATTCCACAGCCGGTGACGGCGTGGGAGAAGTACGCGCAAGTGCTCCTGATGTCGAACGAACTGGCGTTCTTGGACTGATCCCAGACAAGAGGATCGCATGCTTTCGCGTGAGGACGCGACGTTGCCCCAGTCCATTTACCGTGAACAAAGAAGATGGAACCTTGAAAGACCAACCATGAGCACTGCGACAACGCGCCGCCGTCTGCCACTTGGGTGGCTCATCATCGGAGGCATTCTGCTGCTGGTCGTCGTGCGTCTGATTCAAAGCGGCTCTTCGCGCAACGAAATCGAAACGATCCGCAAATCAGGCTACCCGACAACACTGGCAGAACTTCACGAGTGGTACCAAGACGTTCCCGCTGAAGAGAACGCGGCCTTGAAGATATTGGAGGCTGCCAACTCGAAGATCGACGCTTCAGACAAGGCTTTGAATCTGCCGGGAATTGGAAAGACACCGTGGCCGGAGCCGGGGACGAAGCTGGCCGAAGAAGAACTCGAAGCCCTGGCTCAACACATTCACGACAATACCGGGGCACTGAAATTCCTTCACGAAGCATCATCGCTGTCTCGCAGCCGTTACCCGATGGACTTGACGCGTGGCCCGAACACGCTCCTGCCGCATCTTGCCCAGATCAAAGGGCTGGCGATTCTGTTGCGACACGATGTGCTGCTGCAGTCGGATGCGGGACAGACGGAGGCGGCGATGAAATCCCTGCGGGCAGCGTTTACCCTCTCCGGGTCTCTTGTTCCAGAGCCATTACTCATCTCCGATCTGGTCCGTATCGCCTGCGTGGCCATCACGCTTGAGGGGATGCAACACCCTGTGACCGATTTGAAACTCTCGGATGATCAGCTTCAACAGTTGTCGCAGTGGATTTCCAAAACGGAACAGCAAGGGCCCCAAGCATACATTCGCGGCATGGCGGGTGAGCGTTGCATGGGCATCGAATGGTTCAGGAATCCGGGGATGATGCTTTCAGCAAACGCAGGGCAAGGAAGTGCGACGGGGCCTGCAGTTGCTGGCAGTGCCGCGTTTGCGCTTCTGCGGGTGACGGGCATCCTCGACCGTGACCGGAAAATGTTGGTCAGATGCCTGAGCAGTTCGATCGAGGCGGCAAATCTTCCGTTCCCGGAAAATCTCCGGCGGATCGAGTCCCAGCAGGCTCAACGGCAACGGCAGCTTGGGTCCCTGTCCGGCAAGTTGATGATCATGACGAGAATGCTCCTCCCGGCGCTGGACAAGGCGTTCCACAAGGAAGCCCGGCTGATTTCGCAGTTGCGTGCCGCAAGGACCGCGCTGGCTGTTGAGCGCTACCGGCTGGCGCATGACGGAAAGCTTCCGGACACCATTCAAGCTCTGGTGCCAGCATTCCTTGATCAAGTGCCCACGGACGCGTTTGATGGAAACCCGCTCGAACTGGAACTCCTGCCGCAAGGATTTCGGATCGTGTCACAAGGAGCAACCGAGGCAGCCAACCTCCAAGGTCCTCCTAAGAAGAACGGCAGCCGAAAGATCGTGGGTTTTACTGTCGCCCGCTGAGGCGGGATGGGAACACGGGCCACTGCAATTCATGGATGGAGATTGCTCTGTGAGAGGCAAAATAGAGGGTTGCTTGCAAAATCCCTGGGCTTGCTGAGACTTCTCTCATCTCTAAAGTCTTTCCCAAGGCTGGTGACGGTTGGAAGGACGAGTGACGGCAACGAAAAATCACAATCATAATCTACTGGCAATTGAGGCTGTTAGAATTGCGAGGCATGAGTTCAGCAGGCCAAAGTTCAAGGGATCCGGGCGCAATCAATTGCCTTGCGGTTGTGGAACACTGACAGGTTGGCGCGATGCGTATCCTCGTCATCGAAGATGAACCTCAACTTGCCCGGCATGTCACCCGGGCGTTGATGCGTCACGGCCATGATGCGGCCGCGTAGCACGCTGGGGCGCTGGGGCTGCAGGTTGATCTCGAACATCCCGCCTGACCTCATCGTTCTCGACCTGAATCTCCCCAGCCTCGACGGTTTCACCGTGCTCGCCAAATTGCGGGAAGCGAAAAGCCCGGCTCGAGTCCTCATTCTCACGGCACGTGGAGAGGTGGAACATCGAGTGAAGGGACTGAAAGCGGGCGCGGATGATTATCTGGCGAAGCCCTTCTCCATGGAGGAACTGGTCGCCCGTGTGGAAGCGCTGAGTCGCAGAGGGGCAACGCCGACGGCTGCGGACCTGCTCGAATTCGGCGATCTGCGCGTGGACGTGCATCAGCGTCGCGTCACCCGCGCGGGAAAACTCATTGCGCTGTCCCCGCGAGAATTTGACGTGCTGCAGGTGCTGGTTCAAGAGCCGAGCCGCGTCTTCTCCCGCACCGAACTATGTGAACGCGTCTGGCAACGGGACCACGAATATGACACCCGGACCGTGGAAATTTTCATTACCCGCTTGCGCAAGAAGCTGGATGAGGGCTGCAATTGTCCACTCATCCATACGGTTCGCAGCATGGGATACACCCTGCGACCTCCGGAAGAAAATGAAACCCTCCCAAACTGACTCCATGGCGACCAAACCCGGATTACTCTTGAAACACCTAGTTTTCCTGGGGCTCGCCCTTCTCGGCATGCCGATCGTCAACACTGCTTGCGCACAAGCCGTCATCGAAGGCCGGGTGGAATTGCCGAAGAGCCACTCCGCCCCCGTGATGAACAAGCACTATGAAATCGTCACGACCGGAGGTGTGTTGGCGCCTAATCCTCCGATCGCGGTGGTTTATCTGGAAGGTTCATTCCCGGCCTCGTCATCGCTACCGCTGCAACAAATTGTCCAGACCAACTTCACCTTTGTCCCGGCATTGTTGCCGGTACAGGTGGGCACGAAAGTGGAGTTCCCCAATCTCGACAACACCTTTCACAACATCTTTTCCTATTCCCCGCCGAAGCGATTCGATCTCGGTCGTTACCGGCCTGACGAAAGGCCGATTCCCGCGCAGGTGTTTGACAAGCCAGGGCTGATTACCCTGCGTTGCGACATCCACGAGCACATGCGAGGGCTCATTCTCGTGCTTGAAACGCCACATTTTGTGACCACCGACACCGACGGTCGGTTCCGCCTGATGGGGCTGCCAACGGGGCACCATACTTTAAAGGCGTGGTTGAGCAGCAAGACGACGCTCGAAGCACCGGTGGATCTGAAAAGCAACGCAACCGTGCAAGTCAACTTTCCGTGACCTTCCTCTCCAATCCCCTCATCGGAGACCTCGGAAGATTCCGGGTGAAGCTGATGCTGGCGATGATGATGCTGGTGTCGGTCATCACGGCTCTGGGGCTTTACTTCGCCCAGCGCAACCTGGCGGCGAGCGTGGAAAAGGATTTGCAGCGTGAATTCCAAAGCGAACTGACGGCCTTGCACGACGTCCAGGCACTGCGTCACGCCGCGCTCGCTGAACTCAGCCGGGCCCTCGTGCGAAAACCTCGCATTCACGCGGCTCTGGAGGATAACGCTCTGGATCTCCTCTACCCGATCGCCCGGGATGAACTGCGTGATGTGATGAAACCGGGAGACCCGCAGTCCTCGAAAGCGGCGTTGCAAGCTGTGTTCTACCGTTTCCTCGACCAGAAAGGCACCGTGATCTCACCTTCGAGCAAAACCGAAGCGGGCACACTGCGAGCGGAGGAAGAAGCGCAAATCGCGCTGCCGGGTTTGTTCCGCGAACATCAGATCGGCTACCTCCTGAAAAAGAATGGAGAACCCCCGGAAACACTCGCAGAGGTCATTGCCACTCCCATCATTTCCACGGAAACCGATGAGGCTATCGCAGCGTTGGCGATTGGCTTCAAACCTGTTGAACCGGGCGGTCTGCACTCGGAGCGCGGTATGCGCAGCGGAGTTTGGTTGAACGGTCAACTGCACTTCCCGTCGCTCACGGAGCCAGCGCGAGCGTCCTTCAGCCATGAAGTAACACGGGCGATTGCTGCCCCAGTTCGGGCCAGCAGTGGAATCGCGGTCCATGTCGATGAGGTGCCGCACCTCCTCTTTTACCAACGGCTCAATCCAGGCTCGCTCTTTCCGCCCGCGTATGAAGTCAGTATTTTTTCGCTGGCCGACTTGCTGGTGCGGCAGCGGCAACTACGCTGGCGCTTCGTCGGCGTGGGTGCGCTCATGCTGGTCGGCGGCCTTGCCGTAAGCCATTTCTTCTCCAGCCGGCTTTCCGCGCCGGTCGAAAAGCTGGCGGTGGATTCGGAGGAAAACCGCCTCCAACGCGCGCGCGCCGAAGCCGCGCTCGAGTTGACCAACGAAGGGCTGCAGAGGGCCATCCGGTTCTCTTCCGACGCTTCCCACCAGCTCAAGACGCCACTGACCGTTCTCCGGGCGGGCCTGGAGGAACTGCTCGCCAGGGATAGCCTCGCGCAGGAAGTGCGGAACGAAGTCTCCGATCTGGTGCACCAGACTTACCGGCTCACCAGTGTCATCGACGATCTCCTGTTGCTCTCGCGAGCGGACGAAGGGCGTCTGCAGATGAATTTCGCCCCTGTGGATCTCACGCAACTCCTGGAAGCGGGTTTGGACGACCTCGGCGCGCTGCCCGATGCCCTTGATCTCTCCGTCGAAACGGACTTTCCCGCCGCGCTCCTGATTGCCGGCGAAAAACGTTACTGCACGATCATCGTGCAAAACTTGTTGAAAAACGCCCGCAAGTATAACCGCCCCGGAGGCCGCGTCCGCGTGACGGCTCGCGAGGAGGGAAGTTGGGTGAGCTTCACGATCGGCAACACGGGTCGCCCCATCCCCGCTGAGGTGCAGGAGCATGTTTTCGAGCGCTTCCATCGCGGCTCTGTCGGGGAAAATATCCCCGGCCATGGTCTGGGTTTGAACCTCGCGCGAGAACTGGCCCGCCTCCACGGCGGCGATCTGCGGCTGGCCCGCTCGGCCGAGGACTGGACGGAGTTCGAGGCGCGTTTTCGCGCTGCCCGGCAACCGTCAATCACCGCCCCAGTCCTCGTATGAAGACTTTCCAAGCACTCAGCTTCTGCGTCGTTGCGCTGTCGGCTGGCAGGCTCGAAGCCGAGGGCTTTCTCGATCGCGTCGATGAGGCGCTGACGTTTTCTGCTTTTGCCGACCAGGTTCGCGCGCGGCTCAGCGGATTGCTGGACTTGGAAGGCTACTATTTTCAGCAGCCGGCCCCGGGCCTTATCTACACGAGCAGCGACAGTCTCTTAAATCCGCGCCTCACTCTTTTCCTCGACGCGCAACTCGGCTCGCACGTTTACCTCTTCGCCCAATCGCGACTGGATCGCGGCTTCGATCTGAGCGATGGCGGTGCTCAAGTGCGCCTCGATGAATACGCGTTGCGCCTCACTCCGTGGGACGATGGCCGGCTCAATCTGCAATTCGGAAAATTTGCAACCATAGGCGGCAATTGGCTCGAGCGGCATCTCTCGTGGGAGCATCCGTTCATCACCGCGCCTTTGCCCTACGGGAACTACACCGCCGTCTATGACACGGAGGCTCCCTCGTCGGCACAGGATTTCCTCAGCCGAACCCTCGAAAGCGAAGGGAAATACGATTTCAACCCAATCATCTGGGGGCCGAGCTACACGACGGGCGCATCTGTCGCCGGCCGGATCGGCAAGTTCGATTACGCCGCCGAGATAAAGAACGCCGCGTTGTCCTCACGTCCGGAATCGTGGGACGCCACTCAAATCGGCTTCGATCATCCGACCTTCACCGGCCGCGTCGGCTTTCGTCCAAACCCAATGTGGAATCTCGGATTCTCCGCGAGCAGCGGCCCCTATTTCCGTCCCGAGGCCAGGCCGACGCTTCCCAGCGGTCGCGGGATTGGAGATTATCGCGAACACGTCCTCGGCCAGGATATCCGCTTCGCATGGCACCACTGGCAGTTGTGGGCTGAAGTCTATGAAGCCCGCTTCGACGTCCCGCACGTGGGAAATGCCGACACCGTCGCTTACTATCTCGAAGCGAAATACAAATTTACTCCGCAGCTCTTCAGCGCGCTGCGCTGGAACCAGCCAGCGTTTCTCATTATGGCGGGAGTGAGGGAGGTCGGTGGTGCTGAAGGAGAGTTTGGTCCAGGAAGGGATCGGTGAGAAGCCAGGCAGACGCATGAAGGATGGCCCGGCTGGAGAAGTCGGAAAGCTCAAAGACGGAGCGGTGACCTGCGGGTG
>SIBF01000120.1 GCA_009695275.1 Pedosphaera sp.
CAAACGCGCGATCCCGGTCGCTTTGATCCCTCACCAGCACTCAAACCATCGTTCGCGAGAAATTTTCCTCCAAAATTTCCGACCAACAAGTCCACTATGAATTTTGCAGGCTAGCTGTTGCGGGTGAGGGTAACAACCGGATAGGCATGGGTGAATCATCGCCACAAAAACTCTTGTTCCGGTTGTTTCACTTGTTCGAGCGGGCACCCTCGGGTAGCAAGTCTGCATGGAATTTTTCGACACTCACGCCCATCTGGATTTCCCGGACTTCGCGGCTGACCTTCCCCAAGTGGTGACCAGGGCGGAGGCGGCCGGCATCTCGCGCATCATCTCCATCGGCACCGACCTTGCCAGCAGCAGGCAAGCGGTGGCGCTGTCGGAGCGATTTCCCAAAGTCTATGCAGTGGTGGGCTGGCATCCGTGTCATGCATCCGAGGCGCCACAGGACTTTCGACCGGAGCTTCGGGAGCTGGCCCGGCATCCAAAAGTTGTGGCCATCGGCGAAACAGGGCTCGATCATCATCATCTTCCAAGCGAGAACCCTTCCTGCACCGCGGCTGATGACGATCGTTACAAGGACAGGCAGGCGCAGATCTTTCAGCAACAGCTCGAAGTGGCAGCCGAGCTCGGATTGAACTGTGTGATTCACCAGCGAAACGCATTCGATGCGACCCTGGATCAGCTTCGTCCCTTTGCCTCGAAAGTTCGTGGTGTGTTCCACTGCTTCGGCAACCCACCGGACGACATGCGCCGCATCCTTGAGCTTGGATCCATCGTGAGTTTCACGGGCATCCTCACTTTCAAGAATGCCCAGACTGTACGGGATTCGCTGGCCGCGGCTCCACCCGATGGGTTCATGCTTGAAACGGACTGCCCCTATCTCGCACCGATACCCTACCGTGGCAAACGCTGCGAGCCGGCCTACGTCAGGGAAATTGCAACCCTGGCTGCACGGGTCAGACAGTGTTCGATCGAGGATCTCAGCCGAATGACATGCGCGACGGCTCGATCCTTCTTTCCGAAGATGACTTAAACCCGATGGATTGCGCGAGCCTTGGGCCGCATGGATCTTGAACGGAACATTCTGCAAACAGCATAAATAATCCTGAACTCGAAGGCTCAGCTTGAGCTTTGGTCCGGCATTTCCTGGGACTACTTCCTCTTCATCGCCTTCAGCAGTTCGTAAGCACGCCGGGCCTTTTCGTCGCCGGAGTCGGCGGCTCTGATCAGGCTGGCTTCGAGGGCGACGGTGGAGCTGTGGATGGCCAGACCTTGCTGGACCGTCAAATCCGGGCCGCTGCGGATTGCACTGAGCGACACCACGGCTTTTTCGTGATCTCCGGTTCGCATTGCCTCGCTCGCCGCTGCCGCAGCCTGCCTGGTCTCGCCGGTCGCCTGGGCGAAAGCCTGCTCAACTTGAGATGCCGCTTCTCGTGGAGTGCGGGCTATCTTGGTGTCGCTGTCTGTTGAATTCCCACAACCGGTCAGCCAGATCAACGATGATGCCACGACCATCCGGCTGATCCATTGTGGTCTTTCGCGGTATCCATTCATTTCCTTCACCTTTCTTGAAAAGCCAGATGTTGTTCAATCCCCCGTCTTGGAATCGGGCACACACCAAAACCGCCCCGGCCGCTTTCCTTTGAATCCGCCAATGCCAGCTTCCTCATAATACTTGCGGAACTTCATGTACTCCGTCTGGCCGCCGAACATTCCCATGACCACCCCGGTGTTGTGGCGTTGTGTTACCCCCTCATCAGGCGTGCTGGCAACGTTGTCGAAGTTCGACGGCTGCTTCTCGTCCGCCTCCCAATAGAGCATCGAATCGGCGGCGAACTGCGCCTGCTTGTAAGTGGTGTAGTCGCCTCGCGGACCGGTCGAGTACTTCGAGACGGCCCCGTTCATCACATAGCTCGAAACCTTCATCTCGCGCTGCTTGAAGAATGGGGTGTTGGTTCGGTCCAGCGGACAGAAGTAAAGCTTCCGCTCCGAGTGGTAATTCCACAATTGACCACGTTCCACCGTGTGATCCGGCTTGTTTCCGGTGATGCGGGTGTAGCACCAGTTCGCGACATTGAACGTTCCCGAACTCCAGGAGGTGTAGGGCATGGAATCATTGTTGTCGGTGACGTACATCGCGGTCGCCAGCAGAATTTGTTTGGTGTTGGCGATGCATCGCGCCCGATGGCCCTGTTCCTTCGCCTTGCTCAAAGCCGGCAGGAGCATCCCGGCGAGGATCGCGATGATGGCGATCACCACCAGCAGTTCGATGAGGGTAAACGCACGGAGGCGGAGAAGTCGCCTGGAGGCTTGAAACAAACGCGATGGTGTGTTCATGGGAGCGATGGGCTGATTCCTCCTTTGGTAAGAGTTCAACGTCCGCTTGTCACGCAGGGAATTGTTGCCGGTAATCCCAACAGGCTCAGTCGGGGTTGGTGATCTTGTCCCAGCGGATTTGCGGTGAAGTTGCTCCGTTCGAGTTTGCCCAGCCATTCATTGATCAATTCAAGAACGACCGCGACATCGAGGCGTTCATGGACGGATGGATATTTCTCCAGATTTGCTTTCGCCAGGTTGAAGAGCGCCGACGACGGCTTCAGCCGGTTCTTCTGTAGATGCACGAACGCTCCGGTCAATTGAATCAGGCCCTTGTAGAAATGGTCATTCGGCTGCCGGCGTTCCGCCAGCCAAAGTTGCTCAAGCACATCGTGAGCTTCGTAGAAAAGAGCCCGGTTGAAGCAATCGAAGTAACCGACGTAATGCGGATCCGCGCCTTGCCCGGACCACTGCTCGAGTAGTGCGTCGATCTTGCCTTTTTTCTGGTTCATACGTGGAACGTATCCGTCGCTTGCTTCGCTGGAAAGGTGTATCCAGGCCCGGCATCCAGCTCAGATCCATCGAGAGAAGCTTGCCAGGTTCCGGCCGTGAATCTAATCTGACCGCCGTGAACCCAAGCGCCGGAGAGTCCAGCATCGGCCCCATTCGTGACGCGGCTTTCCAGACGACCCACTGGAGCGTCGTCCTGGCCGCGGCGCGCTCGGAATCGCCGGATGCCGCCGAGGCGCTGGAAAACCTCTGCACGGCCTACTGGTATCCGCTCTTCGCCTACCTGCGACGCAAAGGTCACCCGCCGCACGAAGCCGAGGATTTGACCCAGCAGTTCTTTGCTGCCCGCGTTGTGACACGCGCAATTTTTTGTGGAGCAGCTCCGGAGCACGGGAAGTTTCGCACCTGGCTCCTGAACAGTCTGCAGAATCTCGTTCTCAATGAATTCGACCGCGGCAAGGCGCAAAAGCGAGGCGGCGGCTTTGCGCACGTACCGCTGGATTTCCCCTCTGCGGAGGCTCGTTACTCCAACGAACCAGCTTGCGACCTCACGCCTGAATGCGCCTATGAACGGGCCTGGGCACTGGCATTGATCGACCGGGCACTCTCCCAACTTCGAGAGAAATACGAACGAGCCGGCAAGATCGCGTTCTTCGAGGAACTCAAGTGTTATCTCCCGGGCGCATTGAGCGGCATGCCTCATGCGGAAGTCGCCGCCCGCCTTGGCAAAAGCGAGGATTCGGTGAAAATGGCTGTCAGCCGGCTGCGGCGGGAGTATGGACAAACCCTGCGCACGCAAATCAAACGCACAGTCTCCACCGACGTCGAAGTGGGGGAGGAACTCCGTCACCTGTTTGTTGTGCTCGGCGGATAAGTGAAGATTTTTTGTTACAACCCCCAACATTGTCTTTTGCAGGTCATGTGAACTTACGCTGGCGACTTGAGAAGGGACGTTTTCAACCCGGGTAGAGCGGCCGAGCTCTCACTGACCTCACGCACCGACGCTGTTACTACTCAGAACCCTTTCCGATGACATCCTTACCCTCAACTTGTAGTGAGTGCGGCTCAGCTATTCCTGCGGATGCCCAAGGTATCCATTGTCCGCGATGCCTGATGGGGCTCGCAGCCACAGTCCCTGACGGCGAAATCTCAACGCTACCCGCGACACCCAGCAACGTATCCACGCTGGAACCGGGTCAGCCTTTTGCTGGCTACCAATTGCTCGAACGCATCGGTGAAGGAGGGATGGGCATTGTTTACAAAGCCCGGCAACCTTCGCTCAATCGCCTTGTCGCTCTCAAACTTCTACGTTCCGGCGCGTGGGCGGGCGAAACCGAGATCAAACGCTTCCACCGTGAAGCGCAATCCGCCGCCCGGCTGGCGCATCCGAACGTGGTCACCATCCACGAAGTAGGCGAGGAAAACGAGCAACACTTCTTTTCGATGGAGTTTGTCGAAGGATCGAGCCTGGCGCAGGTCATCCACCGAACACCGCTCCCGCCGGAGCGCGCCGCGCGTTACGTTCGGATCATCGCGGAAGCCATCCAGTATGCCCACGATCGCGGCGTGCTCCACCGTGATCTCAAGCCCGCCAACGTGCTCATCGACGCCACCGATCAGCCGCGCGTGACGGATTTCGGCCTGGCCAGGCAAATCGACTCCGAACCTCGCGACACGAATGCCGAACCTCTTTCCAACCTCACGCTATCCGGCGCTGTGCTGGGGACGCCCAGCTACATGCCGCCAGAGCAGGCACAGGGTCGCCGCAAGATGATCGGACCCGCGAGCGATGTCTATTCGTTGGGCGCGATTCTTTATGACTGTTTGACTGGCCGACCTCCCTTCCGCGCCGACACGCCGGTGGACACATTGCGCCAGGTCGTCGAAACCGAACCCGCCGCGCCTCGATTGCTCAACCGGAAAGTCCCGCGCGACTTGGAAACGATTTGCCTGAAGTGCCTGGCCAAGGAGCCGGGGCAGCGTTTTCGCACCGCGCGGGAGCTGGCAGAGGATCTCTCGCGGTTTCTTCGTGGAGAACCGATTCGCGCGCGACCGGTCGGCGCCTGGAATCGCGGCTGGCGATGGTCCAAGCGCAATCCTGTGATCGCTGCGCTGGGTGCGAGCCTTGTGCTGGTGCTTGCTTTGCTGGCAGTAGCGGCCCTGCGTTTCCGTGCCGATGCCATTGCCTTCGTTGATCAAGGCGTGAAATTCGCGGCGAATTCCGTTTCTCTCGAGCTCACCGAGCGCGGATTACTGGTGCAAAACCTTTCGACCAGCCAGGGACTGCGCGCATTGCTGGCAAGGGGTGACCGCGAGGGGCTGACGAATTGGCTCAATGCTGCCTACGACCGAAGCAAGAGTTCCGACGGACGGAGATTCGAGAACTTCCTGTTGCTGGACGGCGCAGGTCAAGCCGTTGCTCGCTCGCCGCAAGGAACGAACAACGCGCCGCCCGGGCGTGGAGTGCGCGATTATTTTCAGGGCGCATTCAAGCGTTCGCCGCACTTCTCGCGCATCTATGAGAGCGCGGATGACCGGAAGCAAAAACTTGCCATCAGCTGCCTGATCCGGACCGAGACTGGACAGATCCTTGGCGTGCTGGCGGCCATGGTTGGAACGGATTTGCCGGAAACGCTGGCCAGCCTTACCGAGGGCAATGGCAAAGTGGTGCTGGCCGGTCAGGCGGATCATTCAGCTCTCTCCGGGCAGGCGCCAGATTTGCCGGAATTTCTTATCTTCTGGCACCCCGCCTTCCGTGCTGGAGAAAGTGCTGTCCCGGCCGGCCCGCGCTACGAAGTCCGCTTCGCCAAACTTGTCCTTTCGACCAACACTGGCGCAACCGTTGATTTCGAACCGCGCTACAGAGACCCTGTAGCCCAACGACACTCCAGATTCCTCGGTCTCTGGCTGGCTGGATGCGCGCGTGTGCCCGGCACACCCTATGTCGTGATTTACCAAACTCGAGATCGCGTCACCGACGCTCTTGCCACCGCCGGGATTCTCGCGGCCATCGTCGTGGCCACATTGATGGGCTGGCGGCTTCTGCATCACCGCTTCCGCAAATCCGATCACGCCTGATTTGACCTGTTCGAGCGCGTGAATCACATGCAGGCGAACCAATGTGTGGCGTAGAAGAGCAGCGGCTCCGCTTGTCTGAATTTTTTCCGTTACCTTTGCTTCGCGATTCTTTTGCAGGAGGTGAAAGGCATCATTATGACGAGCGAACACCTCGAACTCTTGCAACGATTGGAAGCATGGTCACCCGATGCGCCGGACGCGGCGTTTTCCTTCACCCGCCGCCTCGCGCGCGACAACCACTGGCCGCTCCGCTTCGCTGAACGCGTGGTCCGTGAATACAAACGTTTCGCCTTCCTCGGCGTGGCTGCGGGTCATCCGGTGACACCGTCGGATCAAGTCGATCAGGCATGGCACCTGCATCTGCTCTACACGCACTCTTACTGGAAGGAATTCTGCCCCGAGATTCTCCGCGCGCCGCTGCATCACGGCCCGACGAAAGGCGGTGCCGGCGAACGCGACAAGTTCAATGACTGGTACGGACGGACGCTCGCGAGCTACCGCTCGTTCTTCGGCACGGAGCCGCCGGCTGACATCTGGCCCGAGCCGAAGCAACGTTTTGGCGACGATATTCATTTCGCCCGTGTGAACACAGTCCGCAACTGGGTCGTTCCAAAACCTGTGTGGATACGTGAGACCGCGTTCGTCCTCTCCGCGGCAGGACGACGGATTTCAGGTTTTTGGAAATGGATGATGCCAGCTTGTCCTTGGAGACTTGCAGCAGCGGTACTGATTGCGGCTTTGTTCCTTTCCGGCTGCACGGGTGACCATGACTTCATGACATCCCCAGGCTGGCCGTTTGACATGACCGCAGGGCCATTCCTGATGTTCTTTCTCATCTTTTGGGCAGCGGCTGCAGGTTGGGCGATGTGGTGGCGCCGGAAGGCCAGGCTGCCAGCCGATGCGCCGGAGAACCTGCTTGCGGAGCTCGACGCCTACGAAGCGGCGCTTCTCGCCGGCGGGAGGAATCGTGCGCTGTTTGCGGCCGTGGCCAGTCTCACTCATCGCGGCGCACTTGAGATCGACGAGAAGGAACATCGACTTCGCAGCTCGGTCTTGTCCAGCAAGCGGCACCCTTTTGAGATGAGGCTTCATCAGAGAGTCGCGAACCATCCCGGCTGCACTTTCAAGGAAAACTCGGAGGCATCCGCATCCTGGGCTGAGTTTGAAAGCATGGAGGAGAAACTTGGAAACCTGGGCCTGCTCACAACCGGGCGATGGAACATCTGTTTCATTCCGATGTTGATTGGGTTGACCGTGCCCTTGATCGGATTCATCAAAATCATCATCGGCATCTCGCGAGACAAGCCGGTCGGGGTTCTATTTGTCCTTTCGCTCGTATCGCTCGGGGTTGCCCTGGCGTTTGCAGTCCGCCCCCACCGCACCCGGCGCGGTGACGCCATCCTGAAGCGACTGAAGGAACAGCACTCTGAACTGGAAAACCTCGCGCGAACCGGCGAAGCCAGTCCCGTGCTCCTTGCATTGCCGCTGGCCGTCGGACTGTTCGGTCCAAGCGTGCTCAATGACACCCCGCTGGCTGACATGGAGAAAAAGCTCCAATGCAATACCGGTGGAGTCGCGGGTGGAGGTTGCGGAGGCGGTTGTGGTGGCGGCGGATGCGGTGGGGGATGCGGCGGCTGTGGCGGTTGACAAATTGACCTGGCCGACTGTTCAGCACCGGCGCAGAAGTCAATTTTGCCTCCTCCTGCCTGTGAACTCATGTCCTGAGTGTCACGTCGGACGATAACCGGTGAATTCTACTCGCCCGGCGGCGAAGGGAGTCGGTTTTATCCGGACAGCTTGACACAGAGATCGCATCTGTTGTTTGCACGCCTCTCTGTAAGGATAGACGATGGTGTCCGGTTCACGTTCTGCCTGAACTGTGGCTTGCTTTGGACACGGATCGAGAGGGAGCCAATCCAGGAACTCTTGAAATGGCCTCGTGAAATGCCATCTAAGATTGGCATAGTTGGAAGTGCTCGAATGTGAGATGTTCGCCGCGGGACGGTAGGGCTGCTACATCCTTGAATGAAAAGCACTCATCTGAACATCGGTTTCCTGATCCCTCCTTTCGT
Source organism: Pedosphaera sp. (assembly GCA_009695275.1). GTDB lineage: Bacteria > Verrucomicrobiota > Verrucomicrobiia > Limisphaerales > F1-12-MAGs170 > F1-120-MAGs170. The sequence continues at coordinate 7,977 of SIBF01000120.1, forward strand.
CGGCCACCTCCGGCCTTCGACCGTCCTTGCCCGTGCTCTGGCGCGCCGTGGTCATCGCGTCCAAATCATCTCTTATCCTGACGCCGCCGCGCCGCTGGCAAAATCGGGTGTCGAGCTGACGACGTTTGGCGAGAGCATGTTTCCGGCTGGCGAGTGGGATCGGCGTGTCGCTGCGTTGGGTGCAGCCGAAGGGCGCGAGATTTACCGGCATGTGTTTCGACTTATACTCGATCAGTGCCGATGCCTCGCGGCGGACCTTCCATCAACACTAAAACGCCTCAAACTGGATGGGCTGGTTGTGGATCAGTTATGTTACGGCGCGGAGTCCGTGGCGGAGGCGATGGGCGTGCCGATGGTCGTAGCGTGCAACGCGCTGCCGTTCCATCGTGAAAGCGGAGTGCCCCAGTGCTTTCGACCCTGGAATTACAATCCCGCGCTGTGGGCTCGCGTGCGAAACAAGGTCGAGGGTGCCTGGAACATTCTCACCGGCTGGCGCATGAGTGTGTTCTACCTGAACCATCGCCGGGCCCTGGGACTCCATCCACCCGCGTTGAGCCACATCAACGAGATCCCGCCCAGTCTGGCGCAGGTGACGCAAATCCCGAAATTCTTCGACTTCCCCCGGCGAAAGCTGCCGGACCATTTTCATTACACCGGTCCCTGGCTTGAACCTGCCCGCACTGAAGCTGACGATTTCCCATGGGCACGGCTGGATGGGAGACCTTTGATTTATGCCTCTCTTGGCACTCTGCAAAACCGCGTGATGCGGTGGTATGAGATCATCGCGGCGGCCTGCGAGGGACTCGATGTTCAACTGGTGATCGGGTTGGGGCGTGTTTCCGGAGATCCGGGCGCTCTTTTGCCAAAGCTCCCACAGCGCACGATCGTCGCCCACTTTGCACCTCAGAGGGAACTGATCTCTCGTGCCGCGCTGGTGATCACTCACGCGGGCTTGAACTCCACACTCGAAACGCTGAGTGCTGGCGTGCCGATTGTGGCTGTTCCGATCTCGCACGATCAACCCGGAGTCGCCGCGCGTTTGCGCCACCTGGGTGCAGGCAAAGTAATTCCTGCCGCCGAACTCACCGTGGACCGGCTTCGTCCAGCGCTCGCAGAAGTCATGCAAACCCCCACGTTCGGATTGCGTGCCTGCGAGTGCGCCAGTTCTCTCCGCGAAATCAATGGCCAGGAACTGGCGGCAGACGTGATCGAAAGAGCGTTTCAAACTGGGCAGCGAGCAGTTCGACGGGAATGAAAGCGGTGGCAAAGTGGTCGCCAGCAGAACCGTAGCACGGAGAGAGAGGGAACATTGATCGAATTTTTATCGCTGGGTCGAGGCAGGTTGAAGATTTGCAATGCAGTCGCATTGGAGCGTGGAATTCATTCCACAATTCTAGCAGCAGGCCTTCGTCCTCCTGAGCTTCCAATTGAAAAATCAGTGGGACGGCTGCCATCACGTTCTGGAGGGCAACTTGCCGCCAAACTGAGCGGTGAGCTGGCAGCCCACCGCAACAGCCCAGCGGCCCGCTCGATCAGGAGGGTGATTTGATTTCTACGGTATCGATGTTGGTGGAAGGTGGTCCGGGGATCCCTTTGACAACTTCGCACACTTGCCGGTTCGCTGGCCGTTCAGTTTTTCCACGCCCGACCTGTCCTGCGCATTTCCTGGGTCAACACTCGCTCCGCTTTGGCCTCCGCCGAACTCTCAGCTCCTCTCTGCAAACTTCGGCTAATCCTTTTCGACGCCGCTGGTCCAATACTTCGAGCATTCTTCGGCAGATGGTACTTTCAGAGGCCGGATGATGCGGAAGCCGACGAACTGGGCGTCGGTATGATACCAGATGCTCTTCGGCAATTGTGGATCCTGAATCTTCCAGGTGGGATCCGAACCACGGCGGGCAGCGCTGCGGAGCATCGGCGGATCATCATCCCACGAACCGCCGCGAGCTGAGTGCGGATAGGGCTTGGATGCCTTGATCCAGGGACTCCTGGTCACTGCCTCAGTGAATTGCTTGTAGCCATCGGCGAGGTATTGGTCGATCACCCACTCGGTGACATTGCCGTGCATGTCATAAAGGCCCCAAGGATTGGGTTTCTTCCGTCCGACTTTCTGGTATTTGAAATCGCTGTTCTTGGCGTACCAGGCGTACTCGCCGAGCTTCGAGGCGTCGTCACCGAAGAAATAAGCGGTAGTTGTTCCAGCGCGGCAGGCGTATTCCCATTCGGCTTCCGTTGGGAGCCGGTAAAAGTGACCCGTCTTTGCACTCAACCATTTGCAGTAAGAGTTGGCGGCATGCTGCGTCATGCTGATCGCAGGATAATTTTCCTTCCCCATCCCAAAGCTCATTTCGACGTAAGGTGTCGTCGGGCGGGTGACGGCATCGCTCACTTGGTTCACGTCTGGCTCGGTGGGCTTGGTGGCGCGCATCTTCTTTTCTTCGGTTGGGAACATGAACAGCTCGTACTCGTTCCAGGTGACCTCCGTGGCGCCCATCCAGAAAGGTTCAATCTCGACCTTGTGTTTCGGGCCTTCATCGGGTTTGCGGCCACGTTCGTTGTCGGGACTGCCCATCGTGAATGAGCCGGACGGGATCGGGAGCATCTTGAAAGCGACGTCTGAACCAGGAACGATAAGGCTGTATTCTTTCATCGCTTTCTCGTCCGGGACGTCGAGTTTGGCGAGGATTCGCTTGTGCATCTCTTCCACGGTCATGGCGAATTTTACGTCCGGAGCCTCGTCCGCTTTCTTCGGGGCAAGCACGATTCCATCAGGCCAGGGAGCGCCTTGATTGATCCAATCCTTGATCAATTCAATCTTGTCCTTTGGCATCGGGCCGCCCTTTTTTGCCGGAGGCATGAGCTTGTCGTCGTCAGGACCGGCGGCGGTTGATGTGTACACTTTGCTCTTGTCGGCGCGGCCGGGGATGATGTTCGGACCATTCTCCCCCGATTTGAAGGCGTCGGACTTGTTGTCGAGTCGAAGTTCGCCCTTCGCGTGACCTTCGCGGTGGCAGGAGACGCAATTGAATTCGAGGATCGGCTGGATGTCCTTGACGAAGTTCACGCGCCGTTGCTGTGCGAGAGCCACGTTATCGGGCCACTCGGCGCCTTGGGAAATCCAGAGGCGAAGCAGTTCGGTTTGTTCCCTGGTCAAGGGGCCGCCCTTGGGAGGCATGATGTCATCGTGGTCTGGAGGCAAGACCGTGCTGCTGAAGAGCGGGCTCTTCTCCGGCTGGCCAGGAACGAGCGCCGCGCCCTTGTCTGCGCCACCTTTGAGCGCCGCGGCCTTGGTGTCGAGCCGGAGTTTGCCTTTCTGTTCCTTCTCCCCGTGGCAGCTCAAACACGAGGATTCGATGAGGGGTTTGACGCGGTTGAAGTCGATTTTCTCAGCGTTCTGGCCAAGGCCGGCGCTGGCGCTGGCGCAGAGCAGGACGCTCGTTGCGATGGACTTGAAAGAAGGTTTCATTTTTGCAGTTATGCCGGATACTTTCGTCAGTGAATATGTTCAAGTCAAACCTTCGCCTACGAAATTTATGATGAATTTCCTTGTAGCACAACTGGACGAAATCCCCGCGCAATCCTGTCCCTGTGGAACCACACGCCGGGCGTTTGCGGATACTGGTTCCGGAGCCCCGGCAAGCGTTCACCGGGTTGAGATCTCGGCGGATGCCCGCTCTCACTATCACAAGACGATGACGGAGATTTACGTCGTGATCGAAGGGGAGGGAATCATCGAGGCGGACGGCCAGCATATTCCTGTCCGTCCCATGAGCAGCGTCATGATCAAGCCGGGTTGCCGGCACCGGGCCATCGGGAAACTCAAGATTTTGAATGTCGCAATTCCCGCGTTCGATCCCTCGGACGAGTGGTTTGATTAACCGGTTTCAGGGCGTGCCCAGCGTCTGATCTTTTCAGATGCCGCAGGTGTGAGCCCATTCTCCGATGTGATGTTCCAAGTCCAGTTGATGGAGGTAGGCGACATCAAAATCACCGGTCACTGGAGACCTGTTCCCGGGTATGGTCTTGAAGTGAGCCAGGACGTTGCCGGCATGGACCGCAGTCAGGATTGAAAACTCTTTGTCACCGCTTTCCGCGGGCGTGTGGTGCCATCCAACGGCGTGAACCATCTCGATTGGCAGCCGCCACATGGCCAGGAGCATGCCAGCCACTTCGGCGTGAGACACGCTGAAGACGCTGCGCTCAGCCTGTTGGAGGGGCATTTGCCTGTCATGACTGATGTCCATCGCGCAACGAAACTCCGTGGGCAGATTTCCCGCGAGCAACAGCTTGCCGACGTCGTGCAACATGCCTGCCGTGAATGCCAGCTCGGCGTGGCGCTCGCTTTGCATTTCCCAGCGGGCGATCGCTTGAGCGCAGGCGCCAGTTTCCAGCGAGTGCTTCCAAAGTTCGTCCAGCCGGAGGCCGGTGGCGCGGGAGGATTCAAATTCCGTGAAAACATGTTGAACCAGGATCAAGCCCTTCACTCGCTCGGTCCCGAGAAACATGACCGCGTCCACGGCGCGTGTGACCGGCTGGGGGAGCGCGAAGTGAGTGGAGTTGGCGACTTGCAGCATCTTCGCCGTCATCATCGGATCCCTGGCGATCAAATCAGCCACGCTTTCGAAAGATGTGTCGGGTGACTGGAGGGCGGACACGACTTCCTGGTAAAGCTTGGGGATGACGGGAAGTTTTCGCAGGTGTGACAGAAGCGATTGGACGGATTCGGAGACCGCCCACGTATTAACGAGGAGTATTCGGCGGATGGTTGCATCCCACTCGCTCGCGCCCGCCGACTTGCAAATCGAATGAGTGGTGGGCTTGCCGGTTGGGCGGACGATCGGGGCTGTGTTCTCTGCCAGTAGGAAGCGGGGAAGCTTCGGGAAATCACTGGCAACCCGGGATTCAAATTCTTCACGGCCCATGTCGCTCAAATCCGATCCCGTAATGACTGCGGCATGAGGTTCCTTTGCCAGAAGTTCGAGCGCCTCAGATCCGGAGGTAGTGATGTCGAGGCTCCATTTTGATTTTAGCGGGGTCAATCGTCCCTGAAACGCCTTCCGATCCGCATCGTCGAGAGCCACGATCAGCAACCGGGGTAAATCCGGTGTCTTGCAGACCGAAATAACCGGCTCCTGCGAAGGCTTCTGCTCAACCGCCGGAAAAGGCACAACGCTGATCAAAGGAAGCGGAGCCTCCTCGACCGTTTGCCGGGCCTTTGATTTCCAAAACCACATCCCTTTGGTATCGGCACTCCCTCCAGGAACTTGAACCAATAATTGGCGAGGGTCAGACCAATCATCGGATGACAATTGTGTTGAAGGAATCCCTGCGTCCGTTTGAAATGGGTCCAGCCTAAGAATTTCCCGAACATCACGCCAGACGGCGCTGTCGTCGAGCGGGGGTGATCGTCACATGGATTTGTCGCCGCCGTTTTTGAAGCTCAAAGCCAGGTGGATGGAATTCCCAAGGTCACTGACGACCGTAAAATTGATCACCTCCAATGATGCCCCGTCAACTCATCAACCTTTCCAAGCTGGGTGCCTGCGGTGTTCTCGCCGGCATATTCCTCTTCGCTGCGGACTCCGGAAAAAACCGTGTGGATACTGCGGCGGCCCAACTGGCTCCCGCCGATGCCACGATCGCGAGCGGTGTCGAGGAAGTCACTCCTGTCGTTGAAGCCGGTCGCTCGTCAGCGGGGCTCCAAGGCGTCAACCAGAGCTTTCGCATTCTCGAAGCACCGCGTCTTGTGCCGTTGACCGGATGGCGCATCACTTGGAGCACTATTCCGGGGCGCATTTACCGGCTGCAGCGCTGGGCCACGGATGATCTGCGCGTGGTGGGCAATCCACCCTGGGTCGATATAGTGAGTGTGCAGGCGCAGGCTGCGGCGACTTTTACGGATGATCCCGCCGGGCTCGCGAGGCTTGCCGGGTTTTATCGGGTCGAACTTCTTCAGGAAACAGGCCTGGATCAGATCGGTCCAAACGTCTCGGCCATTCAATCCCGCTTTGCCGCGGTCAACAACAGCCCCGGTGTCATCCTTCGAGTGCATGCTCAAGATGCCGGCGGCGTGGCCCGCGTTCATTTCCTGAACGGCTCCCGCGAGCTGGGTGAAGCCACGCATATCGATGGCGACGAGTGGGGTTTGAACCTGACACTCAATGTCAAGGAGCTGGGCGCGCGGTTTATCGTGGCGCAAGCGGTGGACAACGCTGGCAATGTCGGACTCTCGCCGGTCTTCCCCCTGGGCTTGGTGGATACGGATCATTTTGTGCCGCTCGATGCAAACGGATTGCCCGTCGAAGGCGGCATTGTTCGAGCCGTCGCCGAAGGCCAATGGGGCCCAGTCGAGTACCGTCCTGGCGGGCGCAGCTTGCTCGGGCGCGACGCCGGATTTTTATTCGCTTTCCGCTCGGCGTCCGGCTGATCACCGAGAGCACCGGCCAATCACTCGAATTCACTGATGCCATCGCGGGATTTGGTCCGGGCCATCCGCTTCAGCTCGCATCCAATCTCACCAAGACCGGCGGCACTCCGCAGCGGCTGCGCATCGGACCAGTCGGGTTCATTGACCTCGCGCGCGTGTTCGGATTCGATTCCGTTCGCGGCCTCAAGATCACTTTCAGTCAGCGCTTCCCATTGATCTGGCGCGGCGGTGTGATCGACGATGGCGGCATCCGGTCGGCGCGCTTTGGTTTCGATTCCCCGGCTCTCCAAGTTCCGGACAGCTCGGGAAATTATCCTGGCTTCACGGTTGATTTCACCCGATCGCGTGGACTGCGCATCCCCTTCAGCGGTGATGTGGCGTTGCCCGAGCCAGGCGGCACCACCAGTCCAATTCAACTGCGCATCGGCGTCGAGAAACCACTCTGGCTCACATTGAATCCCGATGGCCGCATCTCTCTCATTGGCGGCGGCGAACTCACGTTGCCAAATGGCGGCTTCTTCCGCGCTGATCTGAGGCTCGACGATCCGATGTATCAATTTCAGATCGCCGCTGATCGTGTGAACATTCCCGCGCTCGGAAGCCTGGTGGATTTACTCCCTGCCGGTCCGGAGACCTGCATCCCCGCCGCCGCGACCGCCGCGCAACTGGACCAGGCGACACGCTGCCTTGGCGCCTTTGCTCGCGCCTACGCGAACTTCAGCGCCGCTGTCATCGCCACCGCACCTGGCGATACCCGGCTTACTCTGGCCAGTGAGGACGCGCCGCCCGATCCGTTTGCCGCGGTCAGCAGCGCCCTCGAAGCCTGGGGTTTCAGCGCCCTCGCGAAACCCACGCAGAATCTCCCGCTCGATGGCATCCGCGAACTTCTCCGCCAGTTTGGCCAGTCGGCCTCCGGCGCGAGCGATCTCGAATCCGCCACCGCGCTCCGCCTCGCACTGCTTCGCGCCAAGGCCGCGCAAGTGAAGAACAATCTCACCGGCACTCCCGAAGCCCGCGCTGAACTCGACGCCGCGCTCGCCGAAGCCGAAGCCGCCGCCCTCGCCCGCGCGAATGAACCCGACGCCGTCTCCAGCCTCGAAAGCATGCGCCAGATTGCGCGCCTGATGCTCGAAGCCGAAGCCGTCCGGCAGGAAGCGAACGTGCCTGCAGGCCCGCTTCTCACCACGGCGCTACCAGCGCTCTTCAACCGTTTTGGTGACCGATACGCCGCGTCGCTCGGCGTCCAGGCCGGCGCGTTTCTACCCGGTAATAACCCTGCCATTGCAGGCTTGAACCGCTTCGCTGCCGCAGAAGCCGTGCGAACACTGGTCGAGTTGATGGCCGACGCGCAGTTGCTCGGCATCACGCTCACCAGCACTCCGATCGATGAAGCCCTCGGTCAGCTTGCGGTGCGAATGTTCCTTGCCGCCGATGCCGCCGCGAATGCTGCCGAGGCGGTCGGAGATTTGCCCGCTTTCGTCCTCGCGCTCCAGGACGTCACTGATCTTGTGGCGCATCGACAGCTCGCGATTTTCCCAAACTCACCGCAACTGAACTTTCTCCCAGGCGTCGGCGACCTCCCTGGTTACGCCGCCCGGTTGAACGCGCTCGCACTGGCCGAACTGGACAAGCCGTTCGGCGAACGCAGTCTCAACAACCGAGCCTCTGAAATCCGCGCGCTGCTCCGGGTGCTCCGGCAAATGCCCGCAACTGTCACCTTCCCGGCTGGCCCGTTCCAGCGCGCCTTCGATCAACTTGAAACCGCGCTTGCCAGCGCCGTTGGTGACATCGCTCTCGCCGCTGAAAACTCACTGCCCAACCTCCTCGACGTGCTTGAAGCAGGCACGCTCCACGCGGAACTCGGACGCCGCTTCAATTTCGCCGCGCCCGTATCGTGGGAAACGCAACGGCTCCCGCGCGTCATCACGCGGCTGGCTGAAGGGGCGCAGCAGCAGCGCGGATGGTCCCAGCTCGACCAGGCCGAGCGTGCGATGTTCAACGCCGCTGATCGTCTAAATTTCCTTGGGGATCAGATCCGTCGCAAAGCGTATCTCGATCAGAGCGCCGTGTTGCTCAACGCGGCGCGTGTCGTGGCTCGCTCGGTCATCCAGGTTGCCAATCCCGTTCTGCAAGTCGCCGACATGTTCCTCCCAGGTGACATCCGGGTGAACAACGTCGCCGGTTCGATTCGTTACCAGCGCTTCACGGGCGCGGTGAGCGGTTCGTTCAGGGGCTCGCTGCAACTGCCGAAATTCGGCACCGCTCTCACGATCAACAACGCCTCGTTCAGCAACGGCGGCTCGTTTGCCATTGACGCTTTTGGCGAACTCAAGGTTCCCGCCGACCACACGCTGCTCACCGCGACCGTGCCCGCAAGCGATCCCCTGCGTGTAAGTTGGACCCAGACGGAAGGGTTGCGGCTCTCGGCGAGCGCGAAGTTCGCGCTGGCTAATGGCATGTTTTTAAAGGGCAGCATCGGACTGCTCGATCCGGTGTACCGCTTCAGTCTCGAGGCGGGCGGTATGCAATTCGCCCTGTTCAATAGCATGCTTCAGAAGATTCCAGCACTCCCGGCACAAGCGGATTTTACGAGGAACAATGCCCAGAACATTAGCATTGAGCACAAATCTTCACTTTGAGGTGAGATTTTGATTGAACACAGGACACCTGTATGGTGTCTTGTTCGTGTGCCTGCTTATAAGAAAAAAGATTGCCGGTTTCACCTCCACCTCGACACCGCCGAGGACGT
>SIBF01000121.1 GCA_009695275.1 Pedosphaera sp.
GCCAAAGCCCGCGCCTGGACGTCCGTGTAAACATAATCAAGCGCTAGCGATTGGATGTTTCCGTCGAAGATCAAACCCACTACTTCTGCATTGCGATTGATGACGGGGCTTCCCGAGTTGCCACCGATGATATCCGCGGTGCTCACGAAATTAAAAGGCGTGTTCAGGTCGAGCTTGCTCTTTCGTTGCACCCAGGTCAGCGGCAAGTCGAAGGGCGGCTTTTCTTTCTGCTCAGCAGCGCGCTGGTACAGTCCAGCAGTAGTCGTTTGGAACGGGAGGTTCCTGCCGCTTTCTTCGTAGCCTCTCACGGTGCCATAGGCTAAACGCAGGGTAAATGTCGCGTCGGGATAAGTGCCAGTACCTTCCACCGCATATCTCGCCTTGCCGATCTGCGAATAGGCTTGTTGCTTGATCTCGGTCTGAGTTTCGACAACTTTGCGAACAGCCCGCGCTTCGGCGTCCACCAATCGAGCCAGGTCGATCATTGGATCGTCAGATGTGTTGATCGCTGATTTCCCTCCTGCATAAAGCTTTTGCCGAACAGAGACCTCTTTCACCTTGGTTCCCTTGACCAGCTCGAGCGCTCTTTCCTCGGGTGATTTTCCGGCGAGAACCTTTTGGACCAGCTCGTTTTCGTAACCCAGCTTGCTGATCATCCAGACCAACGCATCCGTCAGCTTCAATTGCTCAAAATCATCGTAGATCGGTTCCTCGGAAAAAAGTTGGAATTCCAGCGACTCCCGTGCGGACTCGACGAACTCGCGGAGGCGCTCGCCGTTGGGTTTAGGTCGTTCCTCCGCGGCGCGAACCAACGTGCGTGCGATCCCAAAGAGCGTGCTCCGAAAAGCGTCAGCGCCTTCCAGCAAGTTAAATTTGACAGCGCTGTGCGCGATTACCTTCTGAGCTTCCGTAATTCGTTCCCAGGCCGCCAGGCTCTCCTTAACTTCCGAATGAGCGTTCACAGCTTGCTTAAGCTTTTGTTCGTTAGCCTTCTTCTCTTTCATCAGCAGGGGATCAAGCAAAGCGGCAAGCCTTCCGTTCAATGCCTTCCGGCTGTTTTGGACACCGAAGAGCTCTTCTTTGGCGCGGCGGGCGTTTTCCTCGTTACGCGCGCTATACGCGGTCAGCAGCACTTCCATGCGGTAGAGCCGGCTCAGGATGTAAGGCAAGCGCTCATCGCGGTGGTATTCCAGCTCCGCCACGGTCATTAAGCGGCTCGTCCGGCCGGGATGACCCGATACAAAAATCAGCTCGTGGTCAGCCGCGCCCGCTTTGCTCCACTTCAGGTAATGCTCGATCTTCGCGGGGTTTCCATTCTCGTAAGCGCGAAAAAGAGCCACATCGAGATCGAACCGCGGATATTCAAAGTTGTCGGGATCACCGCCGAAAAATGCGATCTGCTGTTCCGGGGCAAACACAAGGCGGACATCCGTGTATTTCTTAAAGCGATAGAGATGGTATTGCCCGCCTTGATAGAGCGTCACCACATCACTGCGCAGACCAGTCTTGTCGGATGATTCCTTTTCAATCTCGGCCATGACAGCGCGCCGGGCGAGGAACGCTTTTTCGGGGGGCATGGCGGATTTCACGGCTGCGTTCACGCGATCGGTGACGTTCTCGATACTCATGAGGACGTTCAATTCCAGGTCGTGGCAACCTTTCTCCTCGTCACGAGTCCGGGCGTGAAAACCATCGCGATAATAATTGTGATCTTTATCGCTCAGCTTCTGGAGGCAATCGGCGCCAACGTGGTGATTGGACATTACCAAGCCATCTTCGGAGACGAACGATCCGGAGCCGCCGCTGTTGAACCGCACCGACGCCTTTTGGACATGTTCGAGCCATCGATCCGTCACGTCGAAACCGTACTTTTCCTTGATCAACTTTCGGGGCGGATCGTTGAACAGCCACATCCCCTCGTCGGCATCGAGCTTGGTTTGATTTGTGACAACAGCAAACGCCACTATCGCCATGAGAACTAAGGAGGTCGGGAATCTTTTCATCACGATTAAATCGAATGTTCGCCTAAATTAAAATTTGCGCCCAGCGACTGCGGAACTTCGGCTTTGCCATCTGCGGATCACCTAAATTCCTGCCGACATAAAAGGATCACGCGCTTCGCGGAACCGGCAGAATCTTCGGCTAACTACGCCATCTCCGAAGTGAGGGAAGCACATCTCATTAATTTTTACCAATGCAGAAAAGCTTTGAATTGGTTCGAATAAAGAGTTGTCCGTGCGCGATGGCAATTGAAGAGCGCGTCATGTTGTCCCCGGGTTCACCCATCGAAACAGTGTTCAAAATCTTGCCCTGCTCAGCATCGACGACTTCCACATCGCCGCTGAAGTGCATGAAGTAAATCTTGCCGTCGGCTCCAGTCGGCGAAGATTCGAGCTTGCTACGAATGGTCAAAGGCGTCGTCCATTTCGCTTTCCCAGTGCGCGGATCGACACGCGAAAGAGCAAATCGGCTGTCGCCCAGAATGAAGAAGTCTCCCTTGTAGAAAAGCGGCGACGGCACATCAGAGGAAAGCGCGCTCTTTGCTTCGCTTTTCCAGGCCAAAGCCGAGTCGTCGAGAGTCCCGCTGCCACCCGACTTTATCGCATAGATCGGGTCGCCCTTGGGTGCGCAACCCAAAATGATTCCATCGCCAGCCACAGGCGACGGCACCAACCGCCAATGGCCGATTCGCGTTGGATTCCACGTCCCCCAACGCCAAAGCTCCTTGCCCGTCTCGGGGTCATGCCCTGTCAGATCGTCACCGCCGGCGATCAGCAATTCTTTTCGACCCATGAATTCAAACGGCATTGGAGTGGTGAAGGCTTCGAGGGATTCGGCGACTGCTTTGCTCGGACGCATCTGCTGCCACAACGTCGTGCCCGTGGCCGGGTCCATCGCCAGCAAATACGATTCGTTTGGGCCGTCCTTGCGTCCGCGCCCATGGACAGGCACATCGCGCCGCAGCACTTGAATGTAGAGCTTGCCACCGTAAAGCAGAGGACTGGACGAGAAGGTCCATTGGAAAGTGAATTCGCCATAGTCCTTTTCCAGGTTGCGCATCCAAAGCTGCTTCCCGGAAAAATCATAGGCAAGAAGGTCGCCATTGCCATAGAAGAAAACTACCAGCTTGCCATCTGTGACAGGCGAAGGCGAAGAGTAGGTGCTGTTGTTGTCGCGCCGATACCCAACTCCCGTTTGATGCTGCCAGAGCACTTTCCCAGATTTACGATCGATGCAGAACGCTTGCATTGTCTTATTGCGATCGTCACCGGAAGAGATAAACACGTGGTCACCCCAAATGACCGGCGTCGCCGCGCTCGGACCGGGCATGTCCAAGGCCCATGCCACATTTTCAGTTTTCGACCACAAAGTCGGCAAGCTCTCCTCGCCGGAAGAGCCATTGAAATTTGGACCTCGCCATTGCGGCCAATCGCCCGCAAATGTTAACGCGGAAAAGCTGAGGAGAGTGGATGAAAAGAAGGTCAGGAGCCGAATCGATTTCATAGCGTGTTCTAAATTATCCGTTGGTAATTCATTCTCATTAGCCTGAAACCTCAAAAACCGAAACTAAAAAGTTTCAAAGCTGCAAGCGAGGACCGTTTCGCGAGAGCAAGTTTCGCAAGGCAAAAAGTTCCCACGCGAACGGGATGTAGCCAATGTAACCAAGCACCGGCATTTCAAAAATGTAAAGGAACTCGGCACCGGGAGTATGATAGACCCATTTGGGAAACGAATAATAATTCCACATCTCCCAGAAGAAGCCGCAGATGAGCGCGCCCAGGGAAAGCGAGATAACCGGCCGCCAATCGCCATTCTTTAAATGATCGAGAAAGTGAGGGCGCTTCGACCAGATGTTCGACGGTTCCAAGATCAAGAACACAGATCCCCAGACGAACGGATAACAATATTTCGGCCAGATCAGCGTCAGCGCCAGCATCGATAATCCCACCACCAGAAACGTCATCGAAATGGCGCGAGTGGGAGCAATGCGGGGACCTGCGGGGAAGTGTTTGACCCATGTAAAAGTTCGGACCAATTCAGCCGTTTCAAAAACCGCTGGCATCACGGTCGAAAAGGAAATCGTCGAAAGAACTAAATGCTCAACTCCACTGAAATTGTGACCACCCAGATACTCCCAGTTCTTCGTGCGCCAGTTGACCACTTCAAACAGCCACCAACTCGGTGCGGAAAGAAAGAAGAGCCGCATAAAGTTTTTTCTCGAATGCGTCCAAATCGAAGTGCCGCTTCTCGCGCGCACAAGGGCATCCACCACGAGGATGTAACCTAACCAGAGAGGAAAGAAAAGGTAGGCGGTCGGCAACCCAGGCAGCATCCAATTCAGAGGCCAAAAGATGGCGATCAAGATCAGGCCGACCCGCCCCTGCCGTCCTTGGGACAACGAGTTCGTATTCTCAGAAACGTCCATGAGGTTCAATAACAACAGCGCATGGACTGGATGTCGAGCCGCTCGAAAGCCTTTTCGGTGGTTGTCAGAATTGAAAATGCCATCGAGCAAGAACGCTCAGCATATCAATCCTTCCTGCCCAGGCCGATTCGCAGGCGCAGCCCGCGCTAGCCGAGTTCGAGATTTCGAGAATTGCTATCGGCCACCGTTTCGTTAACATGCGGCAGATTCATCAATCTATGGCAAGAGGCCGAGTGACAAGATCTTCGAAAGTAACGAAGTAACTTTTTTGAAATCATTGTGTTCGGAATTAAAAAAAATAAAGAGGAGCATCGTTACTATCTGCTTCCCGGCATGGGCCGTTCGAATCGAAGGCGCCACGTGCAATTTGTAAAGTGGGCGATCGCCGTCGGAGCGGTCGTCTCAGCTCTGGTCACTCTCTTGCTCTATGTGATGAACCGCCCATAGCAACGCTCCGCGGCTGGGGCGTTCACAGAGAACGATAGAGTTCCTTGACTCGATCCATGTCCAATCCGGCAGGCTCCTTTTCCAGAACCCATTTCAAGTCTTCCTTCGCTCCGGATCGATCACCGGTGCGGAGGCGAGCCATGGCGCGATCCAGGCGTTCTTCAGGAGACTCCGGAGCCAAAGCCACGATGACATCGAGATAGCGCAACCGCTCGGCGGATGCTCCTTGCTCGCGCGCAGAGCCAAGCAGATTTCTCACCATACGGACAATGATGTCTCGTTTGGTGGCCGGCTTCAGATGTTCATCCCGCAGCGGTTTTCCAGTCGCGGCCAAAACCTTTTCATTGGCTTCGGCTCGACTGAGAAGCTTGCCGCCATCGAAGGGATCGAGTAATTGCTCCTTCCCATCCTTCGCAATCAATTTCACGGCGAAATGTCCCGGGAGCGGTACTCCAGCGATGTTCTCCAGTCCGATACGTCGCGCCAACTCCACAAAGAGCACGGACAACGTGATCGGCAATCCTTCGTGGTCATCGAGCACGTTGTTCATGTAGCTGTTGGCGCGGTTGTAGTAATCGGTGCGACTCCCGTGAAAGCCATTTTCAATAAACAGATAATGCGACAATCCCGCCAGCTTCGCGGTGTCGTCGGCCTTCTCTGGCAATTTGGTGAGGATCTCGCGCGCCATCTCGTCGAGTTGCCGGAGATATGGCTCGATCTCAAGGTCTGCGTTGTCCAATTTCGCAACTAAAAGAGCCGCGTAAAAAAGGTCGATTTTTTCCTCCGACGCTTTCATCGCCACGATCAATTCGCTTTGGACAGCCTGGCGGTGGACCGTGACGGCGAGTTGGCGAAGTCGCGCGGCCTGTTGCTCAAGCTTCCGGGCTTGCTCAGCTAGAATCCGTTGGCTGGCGTCGTCGTGGGGTTTGAGAGCGGACACAAACTCGGAATCGTGCTGTCCGGAGTAGCTCTGAATCTTCTCGGTCAGGCTATTGATCAGTTCCGCGCTGAGTCCAGAGTTGGTTGCGCTTAGGTTCGCGCCAATTTGAAAGTCCTTGAACACAGCTTTTGTGTTCCGAAACTTTGCGAGTCCAACTTTGCCGCCGACTAATTCGCGATCGTCCGATTCCATCACCAATTCCTCATTAACATAGCAGCGTATTGCTCCCTTCTCGAGCCGCACCCTCAGCCGATTCCAATCGCCAGCGCGGTAATGGGCACTCTCGACCTGTTTCAGGATCGTCCAGGAAAAGACATTGGGTCCATCAAAACGGGTCAAGCGGAGCTGACCAGCGCTCGGATAAAAACCGTAATGCCTTTGATCCTCGTCGGATTCAAAGATCAACCCTGCCGCGCCTGCCTCGTCATCGAAACGGAGGGTCACAGCGACCTCGTAAGGACGCGGTGGAACAGGCTTTTGCGACAGGCAAAAGGAGCGGCCACCAAAGCCTTTACCCAGGCCTTCCACCTCTATTCGACCAGCCTTTTGTCTCCATCGAGCGCCCAACAACGGAGTCCACTCTCTGGAGTTGAGCGCGCCAATCGTCAACCAACGATTCATGGGAACCGGATTTGGTTTGTTCAGGAGCAGCTTGAGCGCATTGATCGGCGTGGCAAAGCCGACGTTATCGCTCATCAAAGATTTCATTGTTAAGATGCCATGCACGCGAGCTTGCATATCAAGGAGCGGGCCGCCGCTATTCCCCTGCTCTATCGGGATGGCCAATTGAATCATCTCCAACCCATCGAAATCGCGCTTCGCGGAAACAATGCCTTGCACGATGCTGTGTTCAAGCCCGAGCGGGTTGCCCATGGCCACTACCGGAGTGCCTTGCGGAAGGGAATCGGAATCCCCCAGCGCTAATGCCGCGAGCTGCTGAGCGTCGATACGGATCACCGCCAAGTCGAGTTTGCGATCCCAGGCATAAACCTCGCTGACATCATACTGCTTGCCATTGGCCATGCGCACAGTGATCAGCCGGGCTTCACCGATCACGTGAAGGCTTGTGGCGATCAGCCCATCTTCCGAAATTACAAAACCGGACCCCACACCGTCCTCCTGTCCATCCCGTCCAGAGTGCGAAACAATGACCACGGATGGTCGAGCCATCTCCGCGATGGTAGCCGCCGATTTTTCCTTTGGAATAACTGATGCAGTTCCGGTTTCTTTCTTCGACACGTCCCCGGATATCACCTGTTCAGCGGCGCTCAGATCCGGCAGCGCGAACCAGCAGATCATGAAAAACCAGATGAAAATCCGCCTCTTGAAAAGCACCGACAAAGCTGCTTCAGAAACTGAAGTCGCGATCGCTCCTCTTGCCAGTATTGAATCGTGCTCAACCATAATCTGGCCCGAACTGTATCTTAACTTTGAAGACAATCCAGCCTCGATCCTCTGCTTTTGGTTTTCACGGAAAACCGGGGTGATGCCAGCTCCTAACCTGGATATTTCAGTGAGCCGTGGATTGCGCAGAACTTCAGTGGGGGGAGAAAATTAAACCCACCCAGCAACTTTCACTCCGCCGGGAGCACATGGAGCAGACAGGCCGTAATATGCGTGAACACCGAACACGCGCATTGGCAAAAGCAGGTTGAGACCGCCAGACCAATGAAGCGTGTCGTCCGGCAACAAGCAGCAAATCTCATTTTGGTCCGCATGTAGTCGCGCCTTCAGGCGGTCGGAAGCCAAAGTGAGAATCGCTGGGACGACAAGCACGAGTCCGCCACCGCGCTCTCCCTCGATGAACTCCGTGCCCGCGCCTCGCGCGATCCTGGCGACGCCGAAGCGCGGCTGGCTCTCGCGCAGGCCCTGGAGCGCGCCGGGGATTACGCTGCTGCGCTCGCCGATTGCGCCCCAGAGAAGCAATGATTCCCTTCACGCACGGGCTGGTGCTCCTCCGCCAGGGCAAGACTAACGCCGCACTCGCGCAGTTCACGATCCCTCGCGACCTCGACGCGGGGAACTGGCGCATTCGCAAACAAATCTGGGCGCTTGAAAACCCCGACAAATTCCACGGTGTCGAGGGCATCGACTGGGTTTGGTAAAAGGAACAAATCGCGCGGGAAAAGCAGTGACAGCACTCGCACACGCTGCTACAACTCTTCACATGAGAATGAACTGTTCCTCGAAGGCTGCAAGGATCGACAGGCACTGGGCGCGCTCGTACAGCCGTTGAAGAGCGCACGGTGAGTTGAGTGCCAACTCCTCAGCGCCGTTTGAGTCGATAAGCAGCGCGTTGAACGAAAACCGCGCTCCCCACCTGCTTCGGTTTTCTCTTCCGATGGCGATAGCGTGCCTGAAGAAAGGATGAGTAGGATGCGGGAGCGTGATGAGAGATTTGACATGGGGCCTTGAATCGGATGCTCAGCGGGCTGGGTCCTCGTCAAGGAAGCACTTTGGAATTCCTGACCGTTCGTGTTTATGAAATCGCGCGATGCCATTTTAGTTGCCGTGCTGGCGGCTTGCGGACTTTTCGCCTGGCACTGGTTGATGTCCAGTAAAGGGCAGCCCTCCATCACCTCGCATCAAGGACAAGCCGAACTTCTCGGCCAACAGGAAGCTCCCATGACGCGGGCGCTCAAGCTCCACTCAGTAGGCGTGGGCCGCCCTGGAGGCATCCCGCGCCAGCCGGGCTCGGCAGAAACGCCGCCGCCGACAATCTTGCAGCGGCTCTTGGCCCAGGACGAAAAGGTCACACAAGTGACGCGCGAGCAAATTGGGGCTTATCTGGCGTTGAACAAAACCAACGCGCAAAGCTTGCTCGCTGCCTGGCAAGCCGCAGGTGACCGCGAGTATTTAACGCAAGCGGCGGCGCTGTATCCGAACGACCCCGCCGTGCAGATGAACGCCATTACGCTTGATGTCTTCCCAGGGCAACAGCGCGAATGGCTGGACCGCTTCAAGCAATCCGCGCCGGAAAATTCACTGGCGAACTACCTCTCGGCTCATGATTATTTTCGCGACGCTAAACCCGAGCTCGCGTTGAAAGAGCTGGCCGAAGCGGCCGGTAAGCGCAGTTTTTCCGACTACACCGAACGGACGCTTCAGGACTTGGAAGAAGTTCACATGCAGTCCGGGAAAACCCCGGCTGAAGCCAAAGCTGTAGCCATGGCGGGCACGTTGTTGCCCCATCTGAAGCCGCTGAAGGAACTAGCCCAAGAAATCGGCAGCTTGCAGCAGCGATACCTCGCCACGGGCGATGCGCCGTCCGCTGAAGCGGTCGCCCGGCTCGGCTGGAACGTGGGCCAACAACTTACCGTTGGCGAAGGTTCGCGTTACATCATCAATCAGACCGTCGGTTTGACCGTCGAGCGAGAACTGCTGACTCGACTGCCTCCGGAAAGCCAGCCCGATTTCCTCCTCATGCCCGTGAAGGATCAACTTGCCGCCATTGACGGACGGAAGAAGGCGCTGCGCGAGATCAACCCCTTGTTCGACCAACTGCTTGCTACCGCCAACGAGATCGAGATCATCAATTTCTGCGATCGCATGAAGCTCTACGGGGAATCCGCCGCGCTGGAATGGTTGCAGAAAAGGCAAGGCGATCGTTGATCAACGCTGCTATTCTCATTTTGGCACGGATGCAGTCCCGCCTTCAGGCGGCATGGCGTGGGAAAATCCAACGCCGATGAACTCGCCGACGCCCTTCCGGCTAAAGCCGGGACTACGTACCGCAACACTGGAAGTTCCGACTTCAGAGGGTCGGAAGCCAAAATGAGCAATTGCTGGGATCAACGACAGCCCAATCGGCCCGGCGACGAAATCACAAAACCTTGTGTTCTCAGAAAACGCACAAGGGTCAGTCTCGGCCTTTTTCAGTTCTCGGCTCTCAGTAAGAAGCGTGTGACGATTGTGAATTCCCCGAAGAGAAAGCGTGTCGAAACTTCGACTCGCCTTTAAGCTCAGGGTATGAAACCCATTTCGACCTTCTTTCGCATCCTGCTCGGCTCATTGCTATCTCTCTCTGCCCTGGCCGCCGCCGAAGCCGCCCCAGCGCGAAAGCCGAACATCATCTTCATCCTCGCTGACGACCTTGGCTACGGCGACATCGGTGCATTCGGGCAAAAGCTGATTCGCACGCCGAACCTCGATCGAATGGCGGCGGAAGGAATGCGCCTCACGCACCATTACTCCGGCAACGCCGTCTGCGCGCCGTCGCGATGCGTGCTAATGACCGGCAAGCACCCGGGCCACGCTTACATTCGAAACAACCGCGAGATGAAACCCGAGGGGCAGTTCCCAATTCCCGCCGACACGATGACACTGCCGAAACTGCTCAAGGCTCAGGGCTACGTCACGGGCGGTTTCGGCAAGTGGGGACTGGGCGGACCAGGGACGACAGGAGAGCCGATGAGGCAAGGTTTCGACCGCTGGTTCGGTTACAACTGTCAGGCCGTCGCGCACAATTTCTATCCAACTCATCTTTGGGACAACGACCAGCATGTCGAGATCGGCAACCCGCCATTTTCCGCGCACCAGAAGCTGTTGGCTGGCGCTAACCTGAATCTGGCGGACACCTTCGCGCCCTACCTTGGCAAGGAATACTCGGCCGACTTAATTGCGGAACAATCGCGAGCCTTTGTGCGCGCGAACAAGGATCGGCCGTTCTTCTGTTATATCCCAACGACCGTCCCTCATCTCGCTTTGCAGGTGCCGGCCGATTCGCTCGCCGAGTACCGCGGCAAGTTTGGCGACACGCCTTACGATGGCTCGCGCGGCTACTTGCCACACCAGCATCCGCTTGCCGCTTACGCCGCGATGGTCACGCGCATGGATCACGAGATTGGCCGCCTGATGGGTCTCGTGAAGGAACTCGGCATCGACGATAACACTCTTTTCATTTTCTCGAGCGACAACGGACCGCTGAACGGCACGCACCAGGGTTTGGGGGGAACCGACGCCGCTTTCTTCAACTCGTCGGGTGGCTTGCGGGACGGCAAAGGCTCCCTCTGGGAGGGCGGCTTCCGAGAGCCGACTCTCGTCCGTTGGGTCGGCAAAATCAAACCCGGCAGCACGAGCGAACGCGTGAGCGGCTTCGAGGATTGGATTCCCACGCTGCTCGAACTCGCCGGTGCGAAGGCGGCGACCCCCACGGACGTTGACGGCATCAGCCTCTTGCCCACGCTGCTCGGCCAAGCTCAGCCGCCGCGGCCATTTCTCTATCGCGAGTTTCCAGCCTACATCGGTTACCAGTGCCTCCGCATCGGCGACTGGAAGGGCGTTCGCCAGAACTTAAAGTCCGCGCCCAAAGGGGCACCCCCTAACATGCGAATCGAACTTTACAACCTGCGCGACGATCCCGCCGAGACGACGGACGTGTCGGCGGTTCACCCTGATCTGATCGCCAAGATTGCGGGCATCATGAGTGAACAGCACCAGAACTCCGCGGAGTTTCCGTTCCCGGCACTGGACAAACATTGAATGCTTCCTGCTCCTGCCATTGGGCGGTAGATGCTCAACGGAACTTGAGAATCGTTTCTCTGGTTTGGTTTTAACAGGCATTGGCCTGTAACTGGAGGCGATGGACGAAATTCGATGGATGCGCGATAACCGCTCGATGCGGCTTCAGTGTCCGACTCGCTGATCGGGACCGGGGTGACTTTTATTCTTTCGGTCGCAAGCGGGCCGTTTCCGGTTGGAGTTGCAAAAAACCGTTGCTCCGGGAAATGCCGAGTTCTTCGTCGAGCTGCGCTTCAAGCGGGTCAGCGCCCGACAGGTTCAAACGCTTGCGAACCTCGCGGCGCAGCCACCAAAACCCGGAGTTCCAACTATACAAATGGTGAGCGTGCGGCCGGCCTTTGACGGTATCCAACGACTCGTGGAATGCTGGCATGTAGGCGAGTTCTTTGCCGAGTCGCCAAAGCAGGCGTTCGTCCACCCATTTCGGTGCCATGCCGTGGATCAACCCGTCCAGATAGTTCGCCCCGTCATTAAGAAACCATGACCCGCCGAAAACGTAGGCACCGCTGTGGCCCTCCAGCAAGCTGCCGTCGGGATTGGAGATGACCCGCATCCCGTACGGGGTCTGGATGCGAACCGAGGTTTCCAGGTGGCGGCGGATCATGTCGTCCGGAAGCAGTCGTCGGCCGAACACCGCGAAGGTCAGAACCTCGCCGTAAAGCGCATCCTGCCCGACATGGTTTTGCTGCTTCAGGCTCGTTGCGAAATAGCCGCCCTGCTCATTGAACATTCGACGATAGCCCGCGATGGCTCTCTCAATGTCCGCATCGCTCACAGGAAGCCCCAGTTCCTTGGCGGCCAGGAGCGCGCCACAATGAAACCCTTGATTCGAGGAGGGCGCGTCATCGTCATCGTACGGGAGCTGATCGTGGTACGTTTTCATGATCGGTTTGTCCGGGATCAACCGAGGCGGAATATACAGCCCGTCGTGTTCGTGCTCACGGATGAAGCGGTAGGCCCGACCGACCGTGCGGGCATCCAGATCGCCACCCGCGCGCTTCACGATTGCTGACCAGATCAGATAGTACTGGGCGTTATCCTCATAATTAATGCGCTCGAAGAAAACCGCAGCGTGAGCTTGCGCGTCGTATCGCGGGTCATCGAGGCCGCGGCTCATCCAGAAGCCATCGCTGACCCACTGCTTCCAACCGTAGCCGACGCCGGAGATGAACAGGTGATCACTTTCGGGCCGCAGCAAATTTCGTCGCAACAGCAAATACGAAGTGTTTCGCAGAATGGCTTCTAGGCCCGACTGGTTAAATCCTTTCGCATTGGCAAGCGCGAGGTGTGCGGCCAGTTGAATGTCATAGAGGGAACGCACGGGCGAGGAGAATATCCACGTCTTCCAGGTCTGTGTCTGCCCGCTCTCGATGTGCTGCCAGCCATCGAAAGCGGCCCTGTAAACTGTGGTGGCATCTACCTCACGCGGAATCGTGATGACACGTCGAGCGCTGCCATCGCCATTAGCGAGCGACAGCACTCGCTTATCGACATCGAATCCGAAGAAGCATCGGTTCTCCCACAGTCCCGGAGAATCGCCAATGATCCCGTAGAGCGTGGCACCTGCGCGGCAGCCCAAAAACGGAAAAGTCTGGTATGAACCGCCGCCAAACTCCGGTCCGGCACAGGTCGGTGTGTAGTTCTTGGTAGCCTCCTCCTTGCCAATAAAAGAATAAAAGCCGCCCTCGATTGCGACGGACCATCCCATATCGAGATAGTACCGCTGGTCGGAGGCGGCGGTGACAGTGACCGTCCGCTCAATCAGGTTGGCCGCGACGCTTCGGAAGGACTCCGAAAACGCGAGGCCGTTTGTGCTTGCCCCTGTCAAGGATAGCCGTTCGTCCTCCCACTTTGACTCCTTGTAGGCGACCGCCACTCGGCCCGCCGGTTGGACGAGGAGCAACCCTGCAGTTCGAGTAACGCCTTGAAACACGGGACGTTCACGGTCGAGAATGCGAGCGGATACTCCGGCCGACGAGCGGACCTCGACGAAACGCAGCGTTCCAGCCCGCGCTGCCATCTTCACAGGTCCGGAGACGCCGCTGCCGCCATCATTGGTGCCCGCGCCGCAACAGGGATAAATCGCCAGCACAGCGAGGAAAGCCATCAGCGGGAAATGGAAGCCACATGTCAACCGTGCCCAAGCCATGGGGCTGGCATGAGTATTACCGGAAAGTTTGGTCTCCCTATCGCGGATCAACCGGAGGTCACTTTTCCGACTCGTCTCGTGGAGCTGATTTGATAGAAAAAGATTTTCCCTCATCAATTGGCTTTCATCAGAGTTCACCGGTGCATGTTGGACTGGCTGGCTCCGCCGTCAATCCTCCGCTATCGCGTTATCGGTGGGGCTGGACACAGATTTGACGAAAGGCACGCGGCGAGCCGGGTACGCGGAGGCGGGCGAGCATTGACGCCTGTCGCGAAAGAGTCTTCACCGAGGGTTCGCCGAATCTTTGACCGTCGGAATGTTGGTGCTTGACCCGCCTTGCACTCTGGCATACCGAGAGTGCCAATGCATTTCCCGTCTGGTTTGCAACTCAATGCGTGGCCTTTTGCTTCGGGCCGGTTTGGCGCGAGTGTGAATTTCCCCAAGCGCCTAACGCTGGCGGCGTTGCTCTGGCTAGTTGCTTTGCCTGCGGTTCCCGGGGAGATTCTGGAGCGCCTTAAATACAACCATCCGGGCCTCGTTGTTGACCTTGGCGTTGGCCTCTGGGCGTTTCCGCTTCCGATGGATTTCGACGGCGATGGCGACCTCGACCTCGTTGTGAGTTGTCCAGACAAGCCTTACAACGGAGTGTACGTCTTCGAGAACCCGAGCGGTGACACCGCAGAGAACAAGATGCCCGTCTTCAAGCCAGCGCGGCGCATCAGCAAGGGCCTGCAATTTGCGCAGGTGTCGTTTGTGGACGGCCAACCCCGCGTGCTCACTCCAGGCTTCGAGTACCCCGACTTCCGCAAGACCGGTTTGGAGAATGGAATCAAGCTGCCCCTGCCGGCAAATGTTCACTCGAACAGAGTGCGCGGAAACTTCTGGCGTTTCTTGGACTACGATGGTGACGGCCAGATCGACATCATTGTGGGCGCTGACGATTGGACGGATTACGGTTGGGACAACGCTTACACGCCGGATGGAAAATGGACGAACGGGCCGCTGCGCGGGTTCGTCTATCTCGCGCGCAATACTGGCACGACAGCGAAACCGCTTTATGACCAGCCGGTGAAAATCATGGCGGACGACAAACCGGTTGAAACTTTCGGCTGGCCCTCGCCAAGCTTCGCGGACTTCGACAAAGACGGCGACCTTGACCTGCTTTGCGGCGAGTTCCTGGACGGGTTCACCTATTTCGAAAACATCGGCACCCGCACCCAGCCCAGGTATGCACGGGGCAAACGTCTTAAAACAGGCGACGCCAAACCGCTCATCATGGATTTGGAGATGATCACCCCGACCGCGATTGACTGGGACAAGGACGGCGATTTCGATCTCATCGTCGGCGACGAGGATGGGCGCGTGGCATTGATCGAAAACACGGGCAGGTTCGCCGCTGACCGCACGCCGATTTTTCTCCCACCGGTTTATTTCAAACAGGAAGCAGACGATTTGAAATTTGGCGCACTTGCCACTCCGGTCGGCTTTGACTGGGATGGCGATGGCGACATTGATATCCTCAGCGGTAACACGGCCGGCTACATCGCATTCATCGAGAACCTCAGCGGGCCGCGTGTCGAGAAGCCCAGGTGGGCCGCGCCTCAACCTCTCGAGGCCGGCGGCAAAATCATCCGCCTCATGGCCGGCGACAACGGCAGCATCCAAGGCCCTTGCGAAGCAAAGTGGGGTTACACCACGCAGACTGTGGCCGATTGGGACGGTGATGGATTGGCCGACATCCTCGTGAATTCGATCCTCGGCAAGGTTCATTGGTATCGAAATGTGGGCACCCGCCAGAGGCCCAAGCTCGCCGCAGCACAGCCCATTGAGGTCGAGTGGAACGGCCCGCAACCCGCGCTCGCCTACGGTTGGCTCCGGCCCGAGGGGAAGGCGCTCCTCACGCAGTGGCGCACCACACCGGCCGCAGTGGACTGGAACAAAGACGGTCTCATGGACCTCATCATGCTAGACCACGAAGGCTACCTTGCGTTGTTCGAACGCACGAAACGCCACGGGAAGCTCGTCTTGCTTCCGCCACAGCGCCTCTTCGCTGGCGATAATTTTTCCGCCACCGACAGCCGTCACGCTATCAAGGACGCGACACCCGGACTTATTCGACTCAATGACGGCACTTCCGGCAAAAGTGGCCGTCGAAAAATCTGCATCGTGGATTGGGACGGCGACGGCAGCCTCGACCTCCTGGCCAACGCCGCCAATGCGAAGTTCCTCCGCCAGACGACTGCGCGCGACGGCCGGTTCTTCTTCCGCGACCAGGGATTGCTGGTGAACGAAAATATCGAAGGCCACGACGTCAGCCCGACCACGGTGGATTTCAACGGCGACGGCATCCCCGACTTCCTCGGCGGCGCGGAGGATGGTCGGTTTTACTACCTGCGCAACCCACGCTCGAAATAGCCAACCTCTATGAAACACTTGATTCCTCTGTTGCTCATTGTGTCCACGACCACGCTCAAAGCTGCCCAGCCCGGCTTTCTCAAGTCGGAGTTCATCTACGAGACCGCGCCTTTTCCCAGTTGCCACGCTTCGACCATTGTCGGAACTTCGCGCGGCGGCCTCGTGGTTGCGTGGTTCGGCGGCACGCGCGAGAAACACCCGGATGTCGGCATCTGGATGTCGCGAAGCGCGGCGGGCAAATGGACCGCACCCGTCGAGATCGCCAATGGCGTGCAGTATCGCAAACCCGACGGCTCGGTGCATCGGCATCCGACCTGGAATCCCGTACTTTTCCAACCCGCGAGCGGACCGCTCATGCTGTTCTTCAAAGCCGGGCCAACTCCGCAAACCTGGTGGGGCCTGCTCACAACTTCCACTGACGACGGCAAAACCTGGAGCGAACCACGCCGCCTGCCGGAAAATATTCTCGGCCCCATCAAGAACAAGCCCGTGCAGTTGCCCAACGGCGATATTCTCAGCCCCGTCAGCCTCGAGACCGATGAGAGGCAGAGCAAGTGGAGTGTGCATTTCGAGCGAACCAGCGACTTCGGCAAGACATGGCAGCACTCGGGTCCGGTCAATGACGGAATTGAGATCGGCGCGATTCAGCCCAGCATCCTGTTCACAGGTGGCGACAAGCTCCTTGCCATCGGCCGCTCACGCCAGAACCGCGTCTTCCAAGTCGCATCGGACGACGCTGGTAAGACGTGGGGATCGATGACTCTCGGCACCTTGCCAAATCCCAACTCCGGCACCGATGCCATCACTCTGAAGGATGGTCGCCACCTCATCGCTTACAATCACGTTCCCGGCACACCCGGCCAATGGGGTGGGAGACGCACTCCGTTGAACCTCGCCGTCTCCAACGATGGCCACACCTGGCAGGCCGCGCTGGTGCTCGAGGACGAACCAAAGGCTGAGTTCAGCTATCCGGCCATCATCCAGACCCACGACGGCCTCGTGCATGTCACCTACACATGGAAGCGCCAGCGTGTGAAGCACATCGTCATCGATCCCGCGAAGCTTCAGCCGCGCGAGATGGTCGGCGACGAATGGCCGAAATGAGCATTCAAACAGTCCTGATAAAATTCATCGTGAGCAGAGCCATCGCCTTCAATGGAATCAAGTGCCGCA